>NZ_JBHYMQ010000007.1:0-211623 GCF_042742985.1 Streptomyces sp. NPDC058864
GGCCGCGGCAGGACGCCGCGGCCCACGACGACGAGGAGCCCCCGCGCATGGCTGCGGACACGCTGTTCCGGAGGATCACCGACTACGCCAGCCGGCCCGATCCGTACCCGCTCTACGCCGAACTCCGCGAGAGCAAGGTGGCGCCGCAGGAGGACGGCAGCTACCTCGTCGGCACGTACCACGAGATCACGGCCCTGCTCCACGACCCGCGGATCAGCTCCGACCGGCGCCACCGCAGCGACCCGGAGGAGGTCCGGCTGGCCGGGGAACTGGCGCCGTCCTTCATCGGCCTGGACGACCCCGAGCACGACCGGCTCCGCCGCACCACGATGCGGCCCTTCGGCCCGCCGCACACCCCCGGACGGGTCGACGCCATGCACGGTGAGATCGTCCGCATCGCCGACGGCCTCGTCGCCGGGCTCCGGGACAAGCAGCGCATCGACGTCGTCGACGACTTCGCCTACCCGCTCCCCGTCACCGTGATCTGCCGGCTGCTGGGCGTGCCCCGGGAGGACGAGCCGAAGTTCCGCGGCTGGTCGGACGCGATCGTCGGCGGACTGGACCTCAACCCCGACGAGGACCCCGCCGAGCGCACCCGGGCCGCCACCGAGGCCCGCCGGGCGATGGGGGTCTACCTGGGCGGGCTCGCCGAGGGGCGGCGCGGCAAGCCCTCCGACGACCTGCTGTCGGCGTTCGTCAACGATCCGGACCCGGCCGGCGGGCTGAACCGGATCGAGCTGATGGTCACCTCGGTGCTGCTGCTCGTCGCCGGCCACGAGACCACCGTCAACCTGATCACCAACGGCATGCTCACCCTGCTGCGCCGGCCCGACCAGCTGGAGCTGCTGCGCAGCGAACCGGGCCTGATGCCGCGGGCGGTGGAGGAACTGCTGCGGTTCGAGCCGCCCGTGCAGATGCTGCCCCAGCGCACCCCGCTGGTGGACGTCGAGGTCGCGGGGGTCACCGTGCCCAAGGGGGCGCCGCTGATCCTGGTGCTCGCCTCCGGCAGCCGCGATCCGCAGCGGTTCCGCGACCCCGACCGGTTCGACCCGCGGCGCACGGACAACCAGCACCTGGGCTTCGGTAGCGGCGTCCACAGCTGCTTCGGGGCGCCGCTCGCCCGGCTGGAGGCGCAGATCGCCCTCACGGCCCTGATGCGCGACCTGGACGGCCTCCGCCTGGTGGACGACCCGCCCCCGTACCGCCGCAGCCCGGTGCTGCGCGGTCCCCGCCATCTGCTCGTGGAGCACGACGGGGTGCGTGCCTGACCCCGGGCCGGGGAGCGGTCACTCCACGAACAGGCCCTGCGCCGCGGCCTTGGTGTCGAACTCCTCCAGCCGCGCCTGCGCGTCCGGCAGCCCGTCGCACATGGCCTCCAGCAGCACCCGCCCGAGCAGCATCGGCGCGCACGCGGTGTCGAAGGCGAGGCCCGTGCCGACGGCCGCCGGGAGGAGGACGTCGGAGTGCGCGGCGACCGGCGCGAAGGCGCTGTCGGCGACGGTGACGACGGTGAGCCCGGCGGAGCGGGCGTACTCCAGCGCCTCGACCACCTCGCGCGGGTGCCGGGGCAGCGCGAAGCACAGCAGGGCGCTCGCCCCGGCCCGCACGGCCGCGTCGACGCGGTCGGCGAGCATGCTGCCGCCCTCGTCGAGGAGGCGGACGTCGGGGTGCACCTTGGCCGCGAAGTAGCCGAAGCCCCGGGCCTGGGCGGCCGCGGCGCGCAGCCCCAGCACGGGCAGCGGCCGGGACGCGGCGAGCAGGGCGCCCGCCCGGGCGACGGGGGCCGGGTCGGCGAGCAGCGCGGCGAGGTGCCGCAGGTTCTCGATCTCGGCCTGCACCGCTTCCTGGTACTCGTTGTACGTGTCCCCGGCCGGCTGCCGCCCGGGGGCCGCGGCGGGGGCGACCTCGCGCAGGTGGCGGCGGAGCGCGGGGTAGCCGTCGAAGCCGAGCGCGACGGCGAAGCGGGTCACGGAGGGCTGGCTGACCCCGGCCAGTTCGGCGACCTCGACGCTGGACAGGAAGGGCGCGTCGGCGGCCCGGCGGACGAGGCAGTGGGCGATGCGGCGCTGGGTGGGGGTGAGCCGGTGCGCTTCGAACAGCTTCACCAGGCGCGCCGACGCGGTGTCGGTCCCGTCGGCTCCGGTGCCGTTCTCGGTGGCCATGGCACCCTCTCCGCTCGGCCATTCATGTGCCGAAGACTCTGCATGATTCTATGCAGGAGGGCAAGGCGCCCCGGCTCACGCGGGCGGCAGCAGCTTCTTCTGCGGTTTGCCCATCGCGTTGCGCGGCAGTTCGGTCAGGAAGCGGACCTTACGGGGGCGCTTGTGCACCGAGAGGTGCCCGGCCACGAAGTCGATCAGCTCGCGTTCGCCGACCCCGTCCGCCACCACGTAGGCCACGATCTCCTGGCCGAGGTCGGCGTGCGGGGCGCCCACCACCGCCGCCTCGCGCACCGCGGGGTGGTCCAGCAGGGCGTTCTCCACCTCGCCCGCGCCGATCCGGTAGCCGCCGGACTTGATCAGGTCGGTGGACGCCCGGCCGACGATCCGGTGCATGCCGTCCGGTTCGATCGCCGCGATGTCACCGGTGCGGAACCAGCCGTCCTCGGTGTACGAGGCCGCGGTCGCCTCCGGCCTTCCGAGGTAGCCGTCGAAGAGGGTGGGCCCGGTGAGCTGGAGCTCGCCGATCTCCGCGCCCGGCTCGGCGGCGATCCGGGTGCGGATCCCCGGCAGCGGCAGCCCCACGGAGCCGGGGCGCCGCTCACCGGCCGCCCTGGTGCTCAGCGTGATCAGGGTCTCCGTCATGCCGTAGCGCTCGACCGGCCGCTGCCCGGTCAGTGCCTCCAGGTCGCGGAAGACCGGCGCCGGCAGCGGCGCGCTGCCGGAGACCAGCAGCCGGGCGCCGCTCAGCGCCCTGGCGGCCTCCGGGTCCGCCGCGACCCGGCCCCAGACGGTCGGCACCCCGAAGTACAGGCTGCCGCCGGCCGCCGCGTACGCCTGCGGCGTCGGGCGGCCGGTGTGGACCAGGCGGCTCCCGGTGCGCAGCGCGCCGAGCACGCCGAGCACCAGACCGTGCACGTGGAACAGCGGCAGCCCGTGGACGAGGGTGTCCTCCGGCGTCCACTCCCAGGCCCCGGCGAGGGCGTCCAGGTCGGCGGCGACCGCGCGGCGCGGGACGAGCACGCCCTTGGGCGCCCCGGTGGTGCCCGAGGTGTACAGGACGAGGGCCGTGGTGTCCGGGTCCGGCTCGGGGCCGTCCCAGGACCGGCGCTCGGTGAGGACGGCCGGGGGCTCCCGCACGGCCCCGGAGTCGCGCAGGATGTGGTCGCGCTCGGCCGGGCCCGCGTCGGGCGGCACCGGGACGACCGGGACGCCCGCCAGCAGGCCGCCGACGACCGCCGCGACCGTCTCCAGGGACGGCGTCGCGTGCACCGCGACCGCCGGGGCACCCGCGACGCGTGCCGCGAAGGCGCCCGCCGCGCCGAGCAGTTCCTCGCGTGAGCAGGTGCGTCCGTCGACGGTGACCGCGTCGGGGCGGTCGGACGGGGCGTGGTGGAGGGCGGTCAGCAGGCGCGGCGCGTGTCCGGTCACGGGACGACCCTACTGGGGCGACCTCCGGGAAGGTTCGGGGGTTTCCCCCAGTGCCACGGGACCGGCCGGTCCGTACGGTGGCGTCATGGACGCCCGTGACCCAGAGCTCAAGAAGGAATTCGCCGCCACCATCCAGGCGCGCAAGGACCTGGGGGAGGAGTACGAGTCGGCCCTCATCGACTCCTTCCTGGAGAAGATGGACCGGCGCATCGACTCCCAGGTCGAACGGCAGGTGCGTCGCGAACTGGCCGAGAGCCAGACGGCGTTCGCCCGCGCCGGGCGCCGGGTCGGCCCGGAGACGCGCGGCCATGGCGGCGGCCGTTTCGGCGCCCGCTACGGCTTCGGGGCGTTCTCCCTGATCATGGCCATCCCGCTGTCGGCCATCGCGGCCGACAAGGCCGACCTGCCCGGGCTGCTCGTGGCCTGGGTCGGCATCGTCGCCGTCAACGCGGCCCATTCGCTGGGGTGGCTCCTCCACGAGCGAAGCGGTGCGCCGCGCCGCGCCAAGGACCAGGACGCCTGGGAGGACTGACGGCCCGACGGCGGGCGGTCCCCGCCGGGGCCGGGACACCCCCGCGGGTGCCCGCCCGCGCGCCCGGTCCCCGCGCCACCCGGGAATCGTGGGAGGACCTTCGCGGAGCGCGGTGGGGGCAGCCGTGGCCGCGCTCGTGGTCGCCGCGGACGCCGCGGCGGCCACGGTGGCGGACGGATGCCTGCGACGGCGAGGAGTTGCGGTGGTCGATCTCATGCCGAAGACGGTAGGCGGAACGCCGCCCACAAGATGATCTTGCTCGGATCCTGTGGACCGCCCGCAGGTTGTGGATAACCCCGTCACCCGAAAGACGTCGCAGCGGGGAGACGACCGCCCCCGGCGGCCCTGGCCCCGTGGCGCTCGGCGGGGCGCACGCGCGCGCTGCGGCGCGGGCCCCGGGTCCGGCGCCGCTACGCGGTGAGCAGGCCCACGACGCGGCGGGCCGTGCCCTCGTCGCGCGCCGCGGCGAAGGGCAGCGGCCCTGCGGCCATCCGGAACGGCAGCCCGTCCGCGCCCAGCACCGTGCCGCCCGCCTCGGCGACCAGCAGAATGCCCGCGGAGTGGTCCCAGGGGTTGTCGTAGGCGTAGGTGGCCGCGTCGAGCCGTCCAAGCGCGACGTCGAGGTAGTCGCAGCCGGCGGAACCGCTCGCCCAGGGTTTGATGCCGTGCGCCGCCCCCAGCTCGTACAGCCGCCGGTGCTGGTCGGCGGTGAGGTGCGCGGGCCGGGCGCCGGCCACCAGGAGCACCTCGTCCGGGTCCTGCGCGCGGCCGGCGGCCAGTCGCAGCGGCAGGCCCCCGGCGTAGGCGCCCTCGCCGCGCCGGGCAGTGGCGAGGACCCCGTCGACGGGCCGGTACGTCCAGGAGGCGAGCAGCTCACCGCGGGCGGCGAGGGCGACCTGGGTGACGAACGAGGAGTCGCCGCGGACGAAGTTGGAGGTGCCGTCGACCGGGTCGACGATCCAGACCGGATCGTCGCCCAGCAGCGCCCCGAGGAGCGCGGGGTCGGCGTGCACGGCCTCCTCGCCGATGACGGCGGAGCCCGGCAGCAGGCGGGTGAGCGTACGGGTGAGGCGTTCCTCGATACGGCGGTCGGCGACCGTGACGAGGTCCAGCGGGCCCTTCTTCTCGTCGACGTCGCCCTCGGCGAGACGGCCGAAGCGGGCGAGCGCCTCCTCGTCGGCCGCGGTGCGTATGGACTCCTCGACGGCTGCGAACGTCTGTGCGCTGATCACGGCGGCCACTCAACCAGAAGAGCGGCCCGCGCGGGGGCGCGGACCGCTCTTCCACAGATTGCGCGGGAACCGCCGCACCCCCGGTCACCCGGGGGGCGGGACGACGGCGGTCCCCGCGAGGGACGCGGGCCGGATCAGGGCCGGGCCACACGTCCTGGGGTCACCATGGAGGTCCGGGAGCCGCTCCGGAGGTCCTTGGCGCCACATCCGTGGTGTCGGCCGGGCGACCGGTGTGCCGTCCGCCGACATCCACCAATGTGCCGTAGCCGTGTTAAGCGCGTGCTGCGGCCACGTGACGCGGGTGTACCACTTCCGCGAACCCTGGCGGCCCGCCCCTACTTGGACTCTTCCGCGAGGAAGGCGAGCAGGTCCTGGCGGCTGACCACGCCCGTCGGCTTGCCCTCGACCAGCACGATCGCCGCGTCGGCCGAGCCCAGCACGGCCATCAGGTCGCCGACCGGCTCGCCGGAGCCCACCTGCGGCAGCGGCGCGCTCATGTGCCGCTCCAGCGGGTCGTCCAGGGTGGCGCGCTTGGTGAACAGCGCGTCGAGCAGCTCCCGCTCCACGACGGAGCCGATGACCTCGGCGGCCATGACGTCGGGGTGGCCGGCGCCCGGCTTCACGATCGGCATCTGCGAGACGCCGTACTCGCGCAGCACCTCGATGGCCTGGCCGACGGTCTCCTCGGGGTGCATGTGCACCAGATGCGGGATGCCGCCGTCCTTGCGGTCCAGCACGTCGGAGACGCGGGCCTGGCCGGTGCCCTCCTCCAGGAAGCCGTAGTCGGCCATCCACTCGTCGTTGAAGATCTTAGAGAGGTAGCCGCGGCCGGAGTCCGGCAGCAGCACGACCACCACGTCGTCCGGGCCGAGCCGCTCGGCCACGCGGAGCGCCGCGACGACCGCCATGCCGCAGGAGCCGCCGACGAGCAGGCCCTCCTCCTTGGCGAGGCGGCGGGTCATCTGGAAGGAGTCCTTGTCGGAGACCGGGACGATCTCGTCCGCGACGGTGCGGTCGTAGGCGGTGGGCCAGAAGTCCTCACCGACGCCCTCGACCAGGTACGGGCGGCCGGAGCCGCCGCTGTAGACGGAGCCCTCGGGGTCGGCGCCGATGACCTTCACCCGGCCGTCAGAGGCGTCCTTCAGGTAGCGGCCGGTGCCGGAGATCGTGCCGCCGGTGCCGACGCCCGCCACGAAGTGCGTGATCTTCCCCTCGGTCTGCTCCCACAGCTCCGGGCCGGTGGAGTGGTAGTGCGAGGCGGGGTTGTTGGGGTTGCTGTACTGGTCCGGCTTCCAGGCGTTCGGGGTCTCGCGCACCAGCCGGTCGGAGACGTTGTAGTACGAGTCCGGGTGCTCGGGGTCCACGGCGGTGGGGCAGACCACGACCTCGGCGCCGTAGGCCCGCATGACGTTGATCTTGTCCGCGGAGACCTTGTCAGGGCAGACGAAGATGCAGTGGTAGCCCTTCTGCTGGGCCACGATCGCCAGGCCCACGCCCGTGTTGCCCGAGGTGGGCTCCACGATCGTGCCGCCGGGCTTGAGCTCGCCGCTCTTCTCCGCGGCCTCGATCATCCGCAGCGCGATGCGGTCCTTGACCGAACCGCCGGGGTTGAAGTACTCGACCTTGGCCAGGACGGTCGCCTGGATTCCTGCCGTCACGCTGTTGAGCCTCACCAGCGGGGTGTTGCCGACGAGGCTGATCATCGAGTCGTGGAACTGCACCATTGTCTCCGGGTTCTCCGTGATTGTGAGGCCAGGGTAAGCGGTTTTCCGGCAGGGGGCGGCCCGCGCGGGGACCGTCCGTCGCACGCTTCACATTGGTGTTACGTACGCCCCGGAAGGTCCGGTTGTAGAGTCACACCGTGGCGCGATCACGACACGTCGCAGTTACGACACCGGGCTTGTACAACCGGGGGGTGAGCAATGCCTGACGAGAAGCACCCGGGCACCGCCGACGCGGGCACGGGCAACGCCGACTACCTGGCCGCCCTCAGCGGTCTGGCGGCCGTGGAGTCCGGCCTCGCCTCCGTGCGGGAACGGCTCACGGCCCTCGCCGCCGTACGCCCGGCGCGACCGGCCGAGCCGGTGATGCCGGGCGGGATCGCCGAGGTGATCCACGGCGAGGCGGAGCAGCAGCACATGATCGAACAGCTGCAGCGCGAGGCCCGTAAGGAGGTACTGACCTTCGTGCGGCCGCCGTACGTCGCCGCGGCGGGCAACGTCGTCCAGAAGGACCGGCTGACCGCCGGGGTGGAGTACCGCTCGCTGTACGAGACGACGGCCCTGGTCTACCCCGGGGCGGCGGACATGCCGGGCTTCGTCGAGCCGGGCGAACTGGCCCGGGCGGCGCCGAGCGTGCCGATGAAGCTGATGATCGTCGACGCCGAGCGGGCGCTGCTGCCGCTGTCCGGGGGCCGCGACCGGTCCGTGGTCTCCTCCGCCGGGCTGCTGCTGCTCCACCCCTCCGTGCTGGTGGACGCGCTGCTGGAGCTCTTCGAGGACCGCTGGCTGCGCGGCACGCCGCTGCGCATGCCCTCGCCCGGCGAGACCGAGGAGGACCCGGAGTTCCCCGGCTCCCCCGAACTGGACGAGCAACTGCTCTCGCTGCTGATGTCCGGGCTGCCCGACAAGGCGATCGCCTCCCAGCTCGGGATATCCCTGCGCACGCTGCAGCGCAGGATCCGGTCCCTGATGGAGTCCACCGGAACCGCCAACCGCACCCAGCTCGCCTGGTTCGTCGCGCAGCAGCGGCTGACCTGAGTCCGGGCCGCCGCGCGGTTGCGGCGGGCATCGGACGGGGCAACAAATCGTTGTACGGGTCGGGCCACGGGGGTCCGCACACCCGGCGCGGGAGGTGGACGTTGTCCAGGGCAAGGGTGGCGCGGCGGATCGCTACGGCCGCCGCGTACGGAGGAGGCGGCATCGGGCTGCTGGGCGGCGCCGCGGTCGGCCTGCTGCTCACCGAGGGCGCGCTCGCCCGCAGGGCCGTGGGCGGCTCCGACGCCGTCCCGCCCCGTGCGGACGGCGTCTACGGCGCCGCCTTCGCGCTGAGCACCGACGAGCGGCCGATCGTGCTGGCCCTCGTGGGCGACTCCACGGCGGCGGGCCAGGGGGTGCACCGGGCGAGCCAGACCCCCGGCGCGCTGCTGGCCTCCGGGGTGGCGGCGGTGGCGGAACGGCCGGTGCGGATGGTCAACGTGGCCAATCCCGGCGCGCAGTCCGACGACCTGGCCCGCCAGGTCGATCTTCTGCTGGGGCCCGGTCCCGGTACCGCGCCCGATCTGTGCGTGATCATGATCGGGGCGAACGACGTGACCCGGCGGATGCCGCTGACCGTGTCGGTGCGGCTGCTGTCCGACGCGGTGCGGCGGCTGCGCGAGGCCGGCTGCGAGGTGATCGTCGGGACCTGCCCCGACCTGGGCACGATCGAGCCGGTCTACCAGCCGCTGCGCTGGATCGCCCGCCGGCTGAGCCGCCAGCTCGCGGCGGCGCAGACCATCGCGGTGGTCGGCCTCGGCGGCCGCACCGTGTCCCTGGGCGATCTGCTCGGGCCCGAGTTCGAGTCCCGCCCCCGCGAGATGTTCGGCCCGGACAACTACCACCCGTCGGCCGAGGGGTACGCGACCGCGGCCATGGCGATGCTGCCGACCCTCTGCTCCGCCGTCGGGTTGTGGCCCGAGGAGGACGAGCGCCCCGACGCCCGGCGCGGCGAGGGCTTCCTCCCGGTGGCCCAGGCCGCCGCGGAAGCCGCGGGCGAGGCCGGCACCGAGGTCACCGCGGCCGCAGGCACGGTCTCCGGCCCCCGCGGCCGCTGGGCCCTGCTCAAGCGCCGCCGCCGGCGCCGCCTCCCCGACGCGACCGAACCGGCCGCCACGGCGGCGGCCGAGGCCGCCCAGAACTAGCGCCTCCCGGCGGGAGCGGGTCCCCGGGCGGCGGCGGTGCCCGTCGCCGTCCGCGGGTCGGCCGCGCCTGCGGCAGGCCGTCTCCCACCCACCCGCAGGGGTACCCATCGCGGAGGCGGTGCGGCGTCGGACGAGCGGCCCGCAGTACCGAGGGCGGGGGCGGGTCCCCGGGCGGCGGCGGTGCCCGTCGCCGTCCGCGGGTCCGCCGCGCCTGCGGCAGGCCGTCTCCCACCCACCCGCCCGGACCCCGGACCAGCGGCCACCGCAGGGGCGGTCCGCCGTCGGACGCGCAGCCCACGCACCGGGGGCGCCGTCGGGGCGGCCGAGACCGCCCAGACCCAGCGCCTCCCGGCGGGAGCGGGTCCCCCGGCCGGCGGCGGTGTCCGTCGCCGTCCGCGGGTCCGCCGCGTCTGCGGCGGGCCGTCTCCCACCCACCCGGCCGGACCCCGGACCAGCGGCCACCGCAGGGGCAGGGCCCGAGCCACCTGCGTGAGCAGGGAGCGGACCGCGCCGCAGGACCGCCCGGAACGCGACCATCGGCGCCACGCCCGGGCCGCGCGTCACCCCGCCTCACGACCGTCGCAGGACGACCGCCGGGGAACCGGCCCCGGACGACCCGCTCCTCCCGGAGGCCGCCGGCGTCAGCCGGCCTTGCGCTGGTTGAAGCGGAGCAGGTTGCCGGAGGGGTCGCGGAAGGCGCAGTCACGGACGCCGTAGGGCTGGTCCATGGGCTCCTGCAGCACCTCGCCACCCGCGTCGCGGATGCGTTCGAAGGTGGCGTCGACGTCGCTGGTGGAGAAGATGACCCCGCGCAGCATGCCCTTGGCCAGGAGCTCGCTCATGGCCCGCTTGTCCGCCTCGGAGGCGCTGGGGTCCGCCAGCGGGGGTTCGAGGACGATCTCCACGCCGGGCTGGTCGGGCGAGCCGACCGTCACCCAGCGCATGCCCTCGAACCCCACGTCGTTGCGGACCTCGAGGCCGAGGACGTCGCGGTAGAAGGGCAGCGCCTTGTCGTGGTCGTCGACGGCGATGAAGCACTGTGACAGCGTGATGTCCATGCGGACCACGCTAGGCCCGCGCGGCGGGCTTCGCTTCCTTGTTCCTGACGGGCCTGGTGTACCGCTTCGCGATGCACGCGGGGATCGGCGCGCCCGGCTCGTGGTCGCGGGCGCGGTAGGCGCTCGGGGTCTCCCCGACGAGCTCGGTGAAGCGCGAGCTGAAGGACCCGAGCGAGGTGCAGCCCACCGCGAAGCAGACCTCGGTGACCGTCAGGTCGCCGCGCCGGAGCAGGGCCTTGGCGCGTTCGATCCGGCGCGTCATGAGGTAGCTGTACGGGGTCTCGCCGAACGCGGCCCGGAAACTGCGCGAGAAGTGGCCGGGGGACATCAGCGCCACGTGGGCCAGCGCCGTGACGTCGAGGGGGTCCGCGTAGTCGCGGTCCATCGCGTCGCGGGCGCGCCGCAGCCGTACCAGGTCGTCCGGATTCACCGGCCCAGCATCGCACGGGGGGCGCGTTCGCCACGAGGATGCGCCATCATGGACTAAGCAAGCGCTCAGAAAGAGGTCCGCGTCACAGCCCCCGAGCCGTGACTCCCTCCGCTACGTACAGGTAACTTCCCAGAGAGTCCCAGCCGTACCCCGCCGCCTCGTCGAGGAGTCGCGATGCCCGAAGCCGTGATCGTCTCTGCCGCCCGTTCGCCCATCGGCCGGGCCGTCAAGGGGTCCCTGAAGGACCTGCGCCCGGACGACCTGACTGCCACGATCATCCAGGCGGCCCTCGCCAAGGTGCCGCAGCTCGACCCGCGCGAGATCGACGACCTGATGCTGGGCTGCGGTCTGCCCGGCGGCGAGCAGGGCCACAACCTGGGCCGCATCGTGGCCGTGCAGATGGGCATGGACCACCTCCCGGGCTGCACGGTCACGCGCTACTGCTCCTCCTCGCTGCAGACGACCCGGATGGCGCTGCACGCCATCAAGGCGGGCGAGGGCGACGTCTTCATCTCGGCCGGCGTCGAGACCGTGTCCCGGTTCGTCAACGGCAGCTCCGACGGCATGCCCGGCACCCACAACCCGGTCTTCGCCGAGGCCGAGGCCCGCACCGCGGCCCGCGCCGCGCAGGGCGGGGGCGAATGGCACGACCCGCGCGCGGACGGGCTGGTCCCGGACGCGTACATCGCGATGGGCCAGACCGCGGAGAACCTGGCGGCCGTCAAGGGGATCACCCGCGCCGACCAGGACGAGTTCGGCGTCCGCTCGCAGAACCTGGCCGAGGAGGCCATCAGGAAGGGCTTCTGGGAGCGCGAGATCACCCCGGTGACGCTGCCCGACGGCACGGTCGTCGCCAAGGACGACGGCCCGCGCGCCGGGGTCACCCTGGAGGCCGTGCAGGGCCTGAAGCCGGTCTTCCGCCCCGACGGCACCGTCACCGCCGGCAACTGCTGCCCGCTGAACGACGGCGCCGCAGCGCTGGTGATCATGAGCGACACCAAGGCGCGCGAGCTCGGCATCACCCCGCTCGCCCGGGTGGTCTCCACCGGCGTCTCGGGGCTGTCCCCCGAGATCATGGGCTACGGCCCGGTCGAGGCGTCCCGCCAGGCCCTGAAGCGGGCCGGGCTGACCATCGACGACATCGACCTGGTCGAGATCAACGAGGCCTTCGCGGCGCAGGTCATCCCGTCCTACCGGGACCTGGGCGTCGACATCGACAAGCTCAACGTCAACGGCGGCGCCATCGCGGTCGGCCACCCCTTCGGCATGACGGGCGCCCGCATCACCACCACGCTGATCAACTCGCTCCAGTGGCACGACAAGCAGTTCGGCCTGGAGACCATGTGCGTCGGCGGCGGCCAGGGCATGGCCATGGTCATCGAGCGCCTGTCGTAACGGGCCCCTAGGGCCGGGCCCCTCCAGCCCCGGCAGCCCCTCGGACACCCGTTCGAGACACAAGTCGCAATCGAACCGCCCCCGGGATGTGACCTAATCCCGGGGGCGCTCGTTTATGCAGGTCAGGGGTGTATCACCCATACGGTCCAAGACTTTGGACCCTCCCATTTCGTGACGTTCCGCACTGCAGAGGCCATGGATTCCGGTGCAGAGTGGTGGTGTACAGGGGGCCAGGCTCGGGAAAGCACAGTCGGGAGTACGCCAGTGAGCGCCATGTTCCTCGTCCTGCTGACGGGTGCGGCTACCGCCGTGGCCGCCGGCTCCGCCGCGCTGCTCGCCACACGCGGCGTACGTCGTGACGTCGCGGCTCTGCGCGCGGACCTGGCCGAGGCCCGCGCCGACCGGGCGGCCGCTGTGCCCGCCGCCCGCACCAACCCGGACGCCGAGGCCATCCGCACCGCCGTCGCCGACGCGCTCGCCGACGAGCGGGAGCGCGAACTGGCCGAGGCCCGAGCCTTCTGGGCCGCGCAGGAGGCCCCGCTCGGCTACGGGACGGGCGAGGCCGGCGAGGCCCTGGCCGACCCGCAGCTCGACGCCCAGCTCTTCGGCGGCCAGGGGGCCGGCCCCGTTCCCGGCGGCGCCGGCACCGACTACGAGGTGCTGCCGTACGGCCCGTTCCTTCCCCGCCAGGCCGACCTCGCGGGTCTGGAGCCCGGCGGCCCGGCGCCCTTCCGGCACCCCTCCGACCCCGACTTCGGCGTCCCCGCGCCGGTCGTGGCCAACCAGGAGCAGACCGCCGATCGCCTGTCCGAACTCGCGGACCTGCGGATGCCGCTGGCCGACGTCCGTCCCGGCCCGCTCGGCACGCTCGACGTGTACGTCTTCGCCGACGGCACCACGCTCTGCATGACCCCGGGCGACCGGGACACCGCCGACCGCCTCTGCGAGGCCCTGGACCGCGGCGAGTCCCCCGTCCTGCTGGGCGGCTCCGCCGTCGCCGGCGGCTACGCGCTGACCTTCACCTACGGCGAGGAGTCGGTGTACGTGCTCGCCGACCGGGTGGTCGCCTCGCTGTAGCCGGCCCGCCCTACAGACCGCAGCGCGCGGCCGTGTCCCCGATCCGGGACACGGCCGCGTCGCGTACGTGCGCCAGTTCCGGGTGCGGTTCGAGGGCGGCGGCCAGGTCGTGGGCGGCCACCGAGATCTGGTCGCCGATCACGAAGACCCCCTCGTCCGGCACCGGCAGCGGTTCCCGGCCGGGGAACTCGATCAGCTGCGCGCGGACGGCCAGTTCACGGGCGAGTTCCAGGCCCTCGCGGGCCACCTCGCCACGGAGCCGGCTCTGCGGCAGGGAGCGGTAGCGCGCCGCCAGGAGTCCTGCGGCGTCACGGAGCGTCGTACAGTCCAGCACCCCGCGAGCCTACCGGTGCGTACACAGAACCGAGTGCGTTGCACTGTTGCCAACGGTCGACGGCTCAGGCACGGTGGGGTGACCGGAACGCATACCGGAGGCGCCGATGTCACAGACCTTCTCGGAAGAGACCCACCGGAACCTGCTCTCCCACATCCCGCACTGCACCGGCCGCGAGATCGGCGAATGGCTTCGCACGGTCGACGACGGGCCCGCATTCCTCCGCTTCGAAGAGAAAGTCAGCTGGCTCCGCAGCGAGCACGACCTGTCCTACGGACACGCCAAGGCCATCGTCCACGAGTACGACCTGAGGCGGGCCGCGCGGAGGTTCGGCTGACGCCCCCCTCCCGCGCACGCGAACGGGCCCCGAAAGGCACTGCCTCCGGGGCCCGTTGAATGTCCGCCGCGGCTCAGCGCACCGGACGGTACGGCTAGTCGTCGCCGCGCAGGATCGCGATCAGCCGCAGCATCTCCAGGTAGATCCAGACCAGGGAGAGCGTCAGGCCGAAGGCCGCCAGCCAGGACTCCTGGCGCGGAGCGCCGTACTGGATGCCGTCCTCGATCTGCTTGAAGTCCAGCGACAGGAAGAACGCGCCCAGCGCGATACCGATGACGCCGACCACGATGCCCAGCGCACCGCTGCGCAGGCCGAGCCCGTCACCGCCGCCGATCATCGCGGCGATCAGGTTGACGAACATCAGGATGACGAACCCGATGGCGATCGCCATGCCGATCCGGGTGTAGCGCGCAGTGACGCGGATGAGGCGCGTGCGGTACGCCACCAGCATGCCGACGAAGACCGCCATGGTCCCCAGCACCGCCTGCAGCGGGATGCCGGGCCACATGAAGTTGAGGATCTTGCTCCAGACGCCGAGGAAGACGCCCTCGAAGACCGCGTAGCCGAGGATCAGCGCGGGCGAGGCCTCACGCTTGAACGACTGGATCAGGCCCAGGACCAGAGCGACGAGCGAGGCGCCGATCGCCAGGCCGTAGCTCTTCTCCGAGACCGGCAGCACGAACCACGCCACGAGCGCGCCGAGCACCACGGTGCCCAGGGTCATGGCGGTCCGCATGACGACGTCGTCCATCGTCATCCGGCCGGTCTGCACGGGGGCGGACGGCGGGGCCTGGTACGTGGTGTCGTAGGCGTTCCCGCCCGCGTACGGGTTGGTGCCCGCGTAGGGGTTCCCGCCCGCCTGGGGCATTCCCTGGGTCTGCGGCTGACCGCCGCCGAAGCCCGCGTAGCCCTCCCCGCGGGAGAACCCACGCCGCGAGAAGACCGGGTTGCTGCTCCTCATCTGTCACTCCTCCATGGCCGCGCGATACGGCTTCGCACCAAGAGTAATGGTATGGCAAAGCAGGTCGCCTACGCCTCAAGGAGGATCTTTTGAGGGCCACCCGCCATGCCTGCCACCACGCCTTTCCCCGTCTTTCCCCGTCCCCGCGGCGCCACACCGCCCGGGACGGACGGCGGGTGCCGGGGAGGGGCCGGGCCCCTCCCCGGCACCCGCCGGAAGTGGATCCTCGATCAGCGACGGGTCGCCAGGATCTCGCTCAGCACGTCGTGCACGTAGGTGTTGGCGTGCTTGCCGGTGAAGCGGTTCGCCAGCGGGCCGGCGGCGGTGACGGGAACGTCCACGGCGGTGTGACCGGAGGTGGTCCAGTCGATGTAGAACGACTTGTCGCTGCCGCGGATGCTGAACGGACCGTCCTCGGCGGAGATGCCGTCGCCGGACTCGTCGGCGGCGTCGGCCTCCTCGACGGCCAGGCCGCCGGTCTCGTGGTCACCGGTGACGACCAGGAGGGTGTCGGGGTGCGTGGCCACGTAGGCGCGGGCCACCGCGACGGCCTTCTCCAGCTCCTGCATGGACTGCAGGACGCGGGCGCCGTTGTTGGAGTGCGCGAACTCGTCGGTGCCCTCCTCCTCGACCATGAGGAAGAAGCCCTTCTTGTTCTTGTCCAGCGTGCTGAGGGCCTTGCTGGTCATGGTGGACAGGCCGACCACCGGGTTGTACACGTCGCCCTGGCCCTCGGGACGCTGCTGGAACATCTCCTCGTTGGCGAAGAGACCGAGGAGCTTGCCGCCCTTGGCGCGGTTCAGCTGGTCTGCGCTGGAGACGTAGGAGTAGCCGGCCTTCTGGGCCTTCTTGATCAGGTCGCCCTTGGTGCCCTTGCTCGCCTCGGAGGTGTCCTCGGCGGGCTTGTCCTGGAAGGCGCCGGGGCTGCCCGCGGGCAGCCACCAGTCCTCGCCACCGCCCAGGATGACGTCGGGCTTGCTGACCTCGATGTACTGACGCGCGATCTCGTCCTGCGCCGACCGGTTGGCGGTGCTGGAGAAGAAGGCGGCCGGGGACGCGTCGGTGACCTGCGCGGTCGTGACCAGGCCGGTGGCCTTGCCCGCGGCCTTGGCCTGCTGGCCCAGGGTGGCCAGCGGGTTGCCGTCCACGTCGACGCTGATCGCGCCGTTGTAGGTCTTCTCACCGGTCGCCCACGCGGTCGCGGCCGCGGCGGAGTCGGTGACGACGGCCTTCGGGTCGTCGGGCTCGGTGGTCAGCTGGCCCGAGTAGGGGAGCTTGTCCATCGCGAGCTGACCGTTCAGGCCGGACAGGTGCAGGCGCGCGGCCTGCCGGGCGGCGGCACCCATGCCGTCGCCGTTGATGAAGATGACGTTCTTCGCAGCCGGGGCCTTGCCCTTGCTTGCGGCCTGCGGGGCGGTGGCCGACGCACCCAGCGTCGGGTTGATCACCATGGTCACCACCGCGGCAGCGGCGGCAGCCGCCACGGGCGCGGCGAACCGCCGGGCCCTGCGAACACCCTCGGACACAACGACCTCCGTTGCTCACTGCTTGCCAATGCTTGGCCGTGAACTTAGGAGCCTTAGGGGGAAGGTTGACTAAGCGCAGATGTCCAGAACGCGACAGAACCTTCAGGTGACGGTAAAAGCCTAGGCCGGGACTTGTCCGTACAGGTAGCCGCGGCACCACCGCGCGCGGACCTCCGCGCACCGCCGCATCCGGCCCGTTCTCGCGGATCACCCCCGTCTCGGGGGCTCACGATGCGCGCAGCGCGCGGGGTCCGGGACGGGCCCCGGCCGCTCACGCCGCGTCCGTGTCCGCGTCCGCGTCCGCGTCCGTCAGAGCGATGGTGAAGTCGTCCTCGACCGGCGGGTCCAGTTCGTGCGCGAGCAGACCCGTGGCGGCGAAGCAGCGCACCCGCACCGCGGACGGGCTGACGTCCAGCCGCAGGAAGTTCTTGAAGAACGGCGGGGTGTACGTCGCCGAGCCCGGCGAGAGCAGACGGGTGAGCACCCGGCGGACGGGCAGGCGCAGCCGCCGCCTGCGGTCCGGTCGGGCCGGGGCGCCGAGGACGCTCGCGACGAAGCGGGTCCGCAGCGTCACCCGGGCGCCGGTGGCCCGGGTGGCCGGGACGCCGAGGCGCCGGGCGAGGACCGCGGAGGCCTCATCGGGTGTGAGGTCGAACAGACGGCGCAGGTGGAGGCGGCGGCCGTAGAGCCGGCTGTAGAAGGCGAGCGAGTCGCCGCGCATCGGGTAGCAGCGGAACCGGTCCTCGGTGACGCCGCCGACGTCCACCCGGGGGATCGTGTGGGTGGCGTGCATGAAGGCGCCGCCGCCGCCGGAGACGACGTACTCGATCCTGCGGCCGTCCACGTCGACCGGGTAACGCTGGTAGTTGTGGATGTCGCCGCCGATCACGGCGACGAAGTGGTGCTCGGGGTCGCGGACGACCTCGTCGACCGTGCCGCCGCCCTCGATGGCGCAGGGGTGGTGCTCGCCGTCCACGTAGACCGGGGAACCGGTGACGAGGATCTTGGGGCGGGGTCCGCGGGAGACCCGGCGCAGCCACTCGCCCTGCTCCCTGTCGATGTCGCCGAGCAGCCCGGTGTCGATGCCTATGATCCGTATCGGCCCCGAGTCGATCGCCCAGTACGGGCCGGGCTGGGACGCCGCCTGGGAGGGCGCGGAACGCATCAGGCGGGCCTCGTCGAGCCGGGCGTCGTCCGGCACGTCGGGCTTCGCCCACAGCAGGGTGCGCCACCAGGCCCGGGACAGCGGACGGGGGCCCGGGGCGGGCGGCAGGGCGGGGGCCCGGCAGAAGACCCGCATGAAGCCGGTGAGCCCGTCGTACCAGTCGTGGTTGCCGGGGATGGCGTAGACGGGGGCGTCGTAGTCCCGGTAGGGCCGGAAGAACTTGGTGTCGTACTCGTTCGCGCTGCCGACCGGGTAGAGGACGTCACTGCAGATCACGGCGTAACGCGTGCCGGCGCCCCCCTTGAGCATCCCGGGGACGACGGCGTACTGGGGGTCGTCGCCCTCGCCGGTGTCGCCGAGCAGGAGGAAGGAGAACGTGTCGGGGTCGTCCCGCTCGATCACCAGGTCCGCGCCGGCCTCCCCCCGCTCCCGCTGGCCCTCCACCCAGCGCCGCCGGTCCCGGCCGGTCGGGTCGCCGAACAGCGAGGCGAGCGGGCCGTTGCGGGCCTTCCACAGGGTCACCGGGTCCAGCCACGAGAGGTTGACCACCCGGGCCGGCATCAACTCCCGGTAGGCGCCGGGCTGCTGGCTCTCCCAGCCGGCACCGGCCAGGGATTCACGCGAGGAGTCGGACACGGGCGCACTGTAGCAACCGGTCCGGGCGCCGCCTCCGGCGCCCGCAACCCCCTCAGCCCTCGGCGTCCTGCGGGTACCAGCGCAGTTCCACCGTGTTGCCGTCCGGGTCCTGGACGTAGGTCGACCGCGCGTCGCCGCGCGCGCCGTACCGCCGCACGTCGGCCTCCAGGACCGTGAACACCCCCGAGGCGACGACCTCTTCCCAGTCGAGCGGTTCCACGGCGAGACAGATGTGGTCCACGTTGGACTCGCCGCGGGGCCCGGCGACCAGGTCGATGATGGTCTCGGGGGTGATCCGCACCGACGGGAACGGGGCCTTGCCGGCGCGCCATTCGTCGACGCGCACCGGTTCCAGACCGAGCGGCCCGGTGTAGAAGGCCAGGGATCGTTCGACATCGGCGACGTTGAGGACCAGGTGGTCGAAGGCCTTCACACGCAGCACGGTCATGTCTCCTCCAGGGTGGTGTGCCGGACGTCCCTCACGGTCCGCCCGGACGTGCCCGCTCGCGGGCCAGGGGCAGGGCGGTTAGAAGGGCGCGAAGCTGACCGCGGCAAGGGTGCCGTGTTCCACGGTGTCGCGCGGCAGGGCGAGGCCGAAGCGGCGTTCGCCCATCGCGAGGATCTCGTCCTCCCCGCCGGCATCGGGTGCGGAGGTCCCGTCGGCGAGGAGCAGGCCCACCTGCTGCATGGCCGGCACCAGCCGGCCCGGGTCCTCACCGCCGAGCTGGGCGGCCTCGACACCGGGCTCGAAGTCGCCCACGATCCGGCCGTCCTCGGCGTACAGGAACCAGCGGGGCGGGACACCCGCATTGAGGTACACGACCGCCTCGGTACCCCGGGAGACCGCGCGGAGGGTCCCGCGGTCCATGCCCTCGACGCTCCAGTGCTCCAGGGCGAAGGCCCATCCGCCGCAGGTGCCGAGCCGCGCCACCTGCCCCTTCTCGTCCGACCACTGCATCGCGTCGTCGGCGGAGAGCCCTTCGCGGATCCCACCGGGGTCGCCGCCCATCCGGCGGACCAGCTCGGCGACCTCCAGCCCGCGGGCGAAGGTCAGGCAGTAGGTGTCGAAGGCCCCGGCGATCCACCGGATCCCGTCGTCCGTCACGAGAACTCCCCCGCACGATGTGTGGCTTCGCGGTACGCCGGGAGGATGACGAGCTCCTCGCCGCGACCGGTCAGCGGACACACTACGCACCGGGACGGCCCGGCGGGCGCCGGCAGGAGAAGTGGTGCCCGGAACCGGATTTGAACCGGTACGCCCGCAAGGGGCAGCGAGGTTTAAGCTCGCCGTGTCTGCATTCCACCATCCGGGCAGAGCGGCGCGAGAGCGCAGTACGAGCCTATCCGGCGGGGCGGGTGGAACAGGGCCCCGCGATCGTCATGTTGTCTGATTTTAAGGCTGCCTGACAGGCCGTCAGATTCGGTTGGCCCGAAGGAAAGCACAGGCCCGGGGCGGTCCCGGCGGCGGACCGCGCCCGCTGCATATGACGCGAAATCGCTTCCACCGGAGGGCGGGATCTCGGGGTTCCCGTCATACCCAAGTAGTACGCGGGGGTCCGCGCGTACCTCTCGGGACTGCCTGCAGAACGGGAATGTGGACGGATCCCGGCTACGCCCCGCGTCGGGACGATGGAGGGGTCCGATCGACTCCCCCCGTCCCGACAGGAGCAGCGTGCCGTGACCACCACCACCGCACATCCCACCGCCACGGCCACGGCCGCCCGTGCCGTCGATCTCGGCAAGGTCTACGGAGAGGGCGAGACCCGGGTCGTCGCGCTCGACGCGGTGTCGGTCGAGTTCCGCGCCGGAGAGTTCACCGCGATCATGGGGCCCTCGGGCTCGGGCAAGTCCACGCTGATGCACTGCATGGCGGGCCTGGACACGGTCTCCTCCGGATCGGCGCGGATCGGTGACACCGAGCTGTCCGCGCTGAAGGACAAGCAGCTCACCAAGCTCCGCCGGGACAAGATCGGCTTCGTCTTCCAGGCGTTCAACCTGCTGCCGACGCTCACCGCCGCGGAGAACATCACGCTCCCGATGGACATCGCCGGCCGCAAGGCCGACAAGCAGTGGCTGGACCGCGTCGTCGAGACCGTCGGGCTGTCCGAGCGGCTGTCGCACCGGCCGTCCCAGCTGTCCGGCGGTCAGCAGCAGCGCGTCGCCGTCGCCCGGGCGCTGGCGAGCCGGCCCGAGATCATCTTCGCCGACGAGCCGACCGGCAACCTCGACTCCCGCTCCGGCGCGGAGATCCTCGGCTTCCTCCGCAACTCCGTGAAGGAGCTGGGCCGGACGGTCGTCATGGTCACCCACGACCCGGTCGCCGCCGCGTACGCGGACCGCGTGGTCTTCCTCGCCGACGGCCGGATCGTCGACGAGCTGCACGGCCCCACCGCGGACACGGTGCTGGAGCGCATGAAGCGCTTCGACGCCAAGGGCCGCACCAGCTGATCCCCGCCGCCGACCACGAGCCACGACCGAGAGACAAGCCCTGACATGTTCCGTACCGCCCTGCGCAACGTCCTCGCGCACAAGGCCAGACTGCTGATGACCGTGCTCGCCGTGATGCTCGGCGTCTCCTTCGTCTCCGGCACCCTGGTGTTCACCGACACCATCGGCAATGCCCTCCGCAAGGCCTCCGCCCGGAGCTACTCCGACGTCTCGGTCGCCGTCACCTACGGCGACGTCGACCATCCGCTCCCCCAGCGGCTGGTGGACGAGATCGGCCGGCTGCCCGGCGCCGAGTCCACCACCGCGACCGTGACGGGCTTCACCGCCATCGCCGACAAGAAGGGCCGGCTGGTCGGCGACGGCTGGTCCACCCGCGGCGGCAACTACGCCGGTGCGGTCCGCTACCCGATGAGCGAGGGACGCGCCCCACGGACCTCCTCCGAGATCGTGCTGGACTCCAGGACCGCCGAGCGGACGGGCTACGGCGTCGGCGACACCGTCCGGATGTCCATCGACGGCCCGGTGATGCGGCAGAAGGTGACCGGCGTCTTCCGCACGGACGACGGCAACGTCGCCGCGGGCGGCAGCCTGGTGCTCTTCGACACGGCCACCGCCCAGAAGCTCTTCGGCAAGCCGGGCGCGTACGAGGAGATCGACGTCAAGGCCGCCCCGGGCACCGCGCAGGCCACGCTGAAGGCGGGCATCGAGAAGCTGCTGCCGCGCTACGCCAAGGACGCCACCGCGACCACCGGGCAGCAACTGGCGGACGAGGAGGCACGGCGGATCGCCTCCGACCTCGGCGACTTCAACACCACCCTGCTCAGCTTCGCGGGCATCGCGCTCTTCGTGGGCATCTTCATCATCGCCAACACCTTCACGATGCTGGTCGCCCAGCGCACCAAGGAGCTGGCGCTGCTGCGGGCGGTCGGCGCCAGCCGCCGGCAGGTGACGCGTTCGGTGCTGGGCGAGGCCTTCGTCGTGGGCACGGTGGCCGGTGTGACCGGCTTCCTGCTGGGCATCGGCATCGCGGCCGTCATGCGGGCGGTGCTCGGCTCGGCGGGCGCGGAACTGCCCGACGGCGCCCTGGCGGTGCAGCCCGGCACGGCGGGGGTGGCGCTCGCGGTCGGTGTGGGCGTCACCGTGCTCGCCGCGTGGCTGCCGGCCCGCCGGGCCGCGAAGATCCCGCCGGTGGCGGCGATGAGCAGTGTGCACGCCCCGGCCACCGTCAAGGGCCTGCTCCTGCGCAACACGCTCGGCGCGCTGCTGTCGGCGGCCGGTGTCGTCCTGGTGGTGGCCGGCTCGGGGATGAAGGACGGCGGCAACATGGTCCTCGGCGGCGGCGCCGGGCTGCTGCTGATCGGCGTCTTCGTCCTGACCCCGCTGCTGTCCCGGCCGGTGGTCGCCGCGGCCGCGCCGCTGCTGCGGCCCTTCGGGGTGACGGGCAAGCTCGCCCGGCAGAACTCGGTGCGCAATCCGCGGCGCACCGCCGCCACCGCCTCCGCCCTGATGATCGGCCTCACCCTGATCACCGCCCTCACGGTGGTGGCCATCTCGGTGAAGACGACGGTGGACGAGCTGGCGGCCGCCCATCTGAAGGCCGACTACCAGATCACCATGGCCACCGGCCAGAACCTCTCGCCCGAGGTGGCCGAGCGGGTCGCCGGCACCGACGGCGTCAGTGACTCCAGCGCCGTGCGCGACGCGCACACCGAGCTGGACGGCGAGGACGAGTGGGTCACCGGCGTCGACGCGCCGCAGATCGAACGGCTGCTGGCCCTGGACTTCACCCACGGCTCCCTGGCCGCGGCGCGCGGCGACTCCGTGGTCGTGGACTCCGACACCGCGAAGCGGCGCGGCTGGCACCCCGGGCAGAGCCTGCCGGTGCGCTACGACGACGGCACCAAGGCGCGGTTGACGATCGGCGGCGTCTTCGAGGGCGGCGACCTCATCAACGGCGTGATCATGGACAACGCCACGGTGACCCCGCACACCCCCAAGGCCGGGGACATGCGCATCCTGGTGAAGACGGCCGGTGGCGCGTCCGAGGCCCACCAGGACGCGCTGGTGAAGGCGCTCGGCGAGAACCCGGTCATCAAGGTGCAGGACAAGGCCGACATCTCCCGCGAGCTCAGCTCCACGATCGACCTGATGCTGAACATCCTCTACGGGCTGCTCGCGATGGCCGTGCTGGTGGCGGTGCTGGGCGTGGTCAACACGCTGGCGATGTCGGTCTTCGAGCGGCAGCACGAGATCGGCATGCTGCGGGCGATCGGCCTGGACCGTGCCTCGGTCAAGCGGATGATCCGGCTGGAGTCCCTGGTGATCTCGCTCTTCGGCGCGCTGCTCGGCCTGGGCCTCGGGGTCTTCCTCGCCTGGGCGGTCGGCGGGCTGATCAGGCCCGAACTGCCGAGCTACGCGATGGTGCTGCCCTGGGACCGGATCGCGGTCTTCGTGGCGATCGCCGCCCTGGTGGGCGTCCTGGCCGCGCTGTGGCCGGCCCGGCGGGCCGCCCGGCTGAACATGCTGGAGGCCATCAAGGCCGAGTAACGCGACGGCGGGGAACGCCCGCGGGGCGGGGGCCGTGTGCGGCCCCCGCCCCGCGGCGCGTTCAGACCCTGCGGCCCGCGCCCAGCCAGTCGGCCCGGGTACGGGGCATCCCCGAACCGCCGTCCTTGGCCGGGCGGACGGCGAGGACCTGGTTGACGCCGATGCGGTTCTGCTCGAAGGAGAGCGCGGAAGCCGCCATGTAGAGCCGCCAGACGCGGGCGCGACCGGCCCCGGCGAGGCGGACGGCCTCGGGCCAGTGCGCCTCCAGGTTGGCGACCCACTGCCGCAGGGTCAGCGCGTAGTGCTCGCGGATCGCCTCCACGTCCCGTACCTCCAGCCCGGCCTCCTCCAGCCGGGAGACGGTGGAGCCGACCGGGGCCAGCTCTCCGTCGGGGAAGACGTACCGGTCGATGAACTCGTCGACGTGGTAGGCATCCTCGTCCGCCCAGGGGCGGCGGCCGATCTGGTGGTTGAGCAGCCGCCCGCCGGGCCTCAGCAGCCCGTACAGCGCTCCGGCGTACTGCCGGTAGCGCTCGCGGCCCACGTGCTCGGCCATGCCGATCGAGGAGATGGCGTCGTACGGCCCGTCGTCGACCGCCCGGTAGTCCTGCACGCGGATCTCGATCCGGTCGGCAAGGCCGGCGTCGGCGACCCGCTTGCGCGCGAAGGAGGCCTGCTCCGTGGAGAGCGTGACGCCGGTGGCGCGGACACCGTAGTGCTCGGCGGCGTGCATCACCATCGAGCCCCAGCCGCAGCCCACGTCCAGCAGCCGCTGCCCGGGCTGCAGTTCCAGCTTGCGGCAGATGAGGTCCAGCTTCGCCCGCTGGGCGTCCTCCAGGGTCGCGTCGGCGGCCTCCCAGTAGGCGCACGAGTAGACCATGGACGGGCCCAGCACCAGCTCGTAGAAGTCGTTGCCGACGTTGTAGTGGTGACTGATCGCCTGCCGGTCGCGGACCGGACTGTGCAGCACTCCGGAGCGCCGGCGGACCTCCTCCGGCGGCGGGGGCGGCGGCAGCCCGGGACCGGCGAGGGCGAGGGCCTCGCGGGCCAGCCGGTAGGTCCCGGGGTCGCTCGCGATGCCGAGCAGACGGCGCGGCGACGCCCCGCCGCCCTCGGTGGGACGCTCCCAGACGAGCCCGGAGAGCCGGTCCAGCGCCTCGTACAGGTCGCCGTCGACGTCGAGTTCACCGGCCACCCAGGCACGTGCCAGGCCGAGTTCGCCGGGCTTGAACAGCAGCCGGCGCAGCGCCCGGCGGTGCCGTACGACCAGGACCGGGGCGTCGGGGGGTCCGGTCTCGCTGCCGTCCCACGCGCGGATGCGCAGCGGGATGGGGACGCCGAGCGCCTGCTCGGCGAGGGCGGTCAGTCGTCCGGCCGCATCGGCCATGGCGCGTACCTCCGTGCCTCCATGAAGACGGGTCCACTGGGCTGGGAAACGGATGCGGGATACACCGACATTCCCGCACTACCGCTTCTTTACCTCTACCCATCTCATGTCCTGTGCCCCGGGGCCAGGGACACGGGCACGACGAAGGGCGCCCGCCCCACGGATGGCGGACGCCCTTCGGCCGTACTGCTACCTGCTCAGGCCTTGGCCTTGGCCTTTCCGGCGTCGGCGGTGACCGCCGCGGCCGGGAGCGGCTTGGCGGCCTCGTAGAACTCCTCGCGCGGGTTCTCGATGGCGCCGAGCGAGACGACCTCGCGCTTGAGGAACATCGCCAGCGTCCAGTCGGCGAGGACCCGGATCTTGCGGTTGAAGGTCGGCACCGCCATACCGTGGTAGCCACGGTGCATGTACCAGGCCAGGCGGCCCTTGAACTTCAGCTTGAGCTTGCCGAAGCGGACCAGGGCGACACCCTTGTGCAGGCCGAGGCCCGCCACGGCGCCCTTGTTGGCGTGCTTGTACTCCTGCTGCGGGAAGCCCCGCATGCCGGACACCACGTTGTCGCCGAGCACCTTGGCCTGGCGCAGCGCGTGCTGGGCGTTCGGCGGGCACCAGGCGCCGGGACCGGAGGCCAGGTCGGGGACCTGGGCGTTGTCGCCGGCGGACCAGATGTAGTCGGTGCCCTGGACCTGGAGCGTCGCGGCGGTGTCCACGTGACCGCGCGGGCCGAGCGGGAGGCCGTACTTGGCGAGCGCCGGGTTGGGCTTGACGCCCGCGGTCCACACGATGGTGGAGGCGTCGACCTCCAGGCCGTTGGCGAGCACCACGTGCTTGTCGACGCAGGAGCTCATGGAGGTGCTGAGGTAGACCTCGATGCCGCGCTCGCGCAGGTGCTCCAGACCCCAGGTGCCCAGCTCGGGGCCGACCTCGGGGAGGATCTTGTCGGCGGCGTCGACCAGGATGAAGCGCATGTCCTCGCGCTTCACGTTGGTGTAGTACTTGGCCGCGTCGCGGGCCATGTCCTCGACCTCGCCGATCGTCTCGGCGCCGGCGAAGCCGCCGCCGACGAAGACGAAGGTGAGCGCCTTGCGGCGGACGTCCTCGTCGGTGGTGGAGTCGGCCTTGTCGAGCTGCTCCAGCACGTGGTTGCGCAGGCCGATGGCCTCCTCGACGCCCTTCATGCCGATGCCGTGCTCGGCGAGGCCGGGGATCGGGAAGGTGCGGGAGACGGCGCCGAGCGCGACCACCAGGTAGTCGAAGGGCAGCTCGTAGGTCTCGCCCACGAGCGGCTCGACGACCGCGACCTTGCGGTCCTGGTCGATGGTGGTGACCCGGCCGGTGAGGACCTCCGCCTTGGGGAGCACGCGGCGCAGCGGCACCACGACGTGGCGGGGGGAGATGCTGCCGGCGGCGGCCTCCGGCAGGAAGGGCTGGTACGTCATGTACGAGCGCGGGTCGACGACGGTGACCGTCGCTTCCGCGTAACGCATCTTCTTGAGGATGCGCCGCGCCGCGTACAGGCCGACGTACCCTCCGCCTACTACGAGGATCCTGGGACGCTCCGTGGTGCTCATGCTTCGAGTATTCACCACGCCCCGGGGGGTACCTCGTGAGCCCCTTCACAAGGTTTCCGGTGCCCTCTGCTACACTGCGCCGCTTCGTGACCAGGGCCACAGCGCCCGGGGGGAACCCGGCGGGCCTCGCGGGCGTTGAGCGCCCGCTCCGACCAGCGGCGATCGGCATCCGGGGGCACCTCGGCACCTTCCCGCAACACAGCCGAAACACTTGTGCACCAAGGGTTTTGGGGGCACCGGGGGTACCTGGCCTTGGAAAGTTGGGCCGTCCGGCGGGAACTTTCATGTGAAGAAATTCACGAACTTTGCGGGGCGGGCGTGTCACACCCTCCCCCGCGACCCGCTCAGATGGAAAAGGCCCTGCTCAGGCGATGCTCCAGGCGATCCCGTCGAGGATGTCGTGTTCCGAGACCACGACCTCCCGGGCGCCCGTCCGCTCCATGATCCGCAGCAGCACCAGGGCCCCGGCGCCGATCACGTCGACCCGTCCCGGGTGCATCACCGGGATCGCGGCGCGCTCGGCGTGCGTGGCCGCCAGCAGACGGGCGCTGATCTCGCGCACCGTCCCGACCGGAATGCGCGAGTGGTGGATGGCGGCCCAGTCGTACTCGGGCAGCTCCAGCGCGATCGCGGCGATCGTGGTGACGGAGCCCGCCAGCCCGACCAGGGTGCGGGCCTCGCGCAGCGGGACGGTCCGCTCGGCGAGGTCGAGGGCGGCGTCGATGTCGCGCGTCATGGCGGCGATCTGCCCGACGGTGGGCGGGTCGGTGACCACGCCGTCGCGGACCAGGTGGCGCTCCGTCATCCGCACGCAGCCGACGTCGACCGACCGCGCGGCCGTGACCCGGTCGTCGCCGACCACGAACTCGGTGGAACCGCCGCCGATGTCCACGACCAGGAAGGGGCGTTCGAGGTCCGTCCGGCCGGTGAGCTCCTTGGTGGCACCGGTGAAGGAGAACTCCGCCTCCTGGTCGCCGGTGATCACCTCGGGTTCGACGCCGAGGATGTCCACCACCCCGCGCACGAAGTCGTCCCGGTTGGCGGCGTCACGTGAGGCGGAGGTGGCCACGAAACAGACCTTCCGCGCCCCCAGTTCCCCGATCACGCCCGCGTACTCGCGGCAGGCCGCGAAGGTGCGCTCCAGCGCCTCGGGGGCGAGTCTGCCGGTACGGTCCACGTCCTGGCCGAGCCGGACGATGGTCATCCGGCGGTCCAGGTCCTTGATCTCGCCGGTCGCGGGATCCGCGTCCGCGACGAGCAGGCGGATGGAGTTGGTGCCGCAGTCGACGGCGGCGACCCGGGTCACCGGTCCTCGCCCTCCTCCTGCGCCGCGCCGCCGCAGGGGCTGACGCACGGGCCCTTGCGCCACCACTCGGGCAGCATCGCGATCGTCTCGTCGCCCAGCGGGTTCACCCCGGGGCCGGCCGCGAGGGAGTGGCCGACCAGGACGTGCAGGCACTTGACCCGGTCCGGCATGCCGCCGGCGCTGGGGAAGCCCTGCAGGACCTCGATGGCGTCCCGGCGGGCGATGTAGTCCTCGTGCGCGGCGCGGTAGGCGGCGGCCAGCTCCTCGTCCTCGGCGAGGCGGGCCGTCATCTCCTTCATGACGCCCTCGGCCTCCAGGGTGCCGATCGCCGAGGCGGCGCGCGGGCAGGTCAGGTAGTACAGCGTCGGGAACGGCGTGCCGTCCTCCAGGCGCGGTGCCGTCTCCACCACGTCGGGGTTGCCGCAGGGGCAGCGGTGCGCGATGGCCCGCAGGCCGCGCGGCGGGCGGCCGAGCTGCTCCTTGAAGGCGGCGATGTCCGCCTCCGTGGGCGGGGCGTGCTCGGTCTGCGGCGGGGGCTTTTCCATGCCTGGGCGTGTCTCTTTCGGGGCGTGCGTCAACGGTGTGCTGCGGTGGCGGCGGCGTCCGCGTGGTCGACGCCGTCCCACAGGTTGGCGTACCAGGGGCGGCGGGCCGCGCTGTCGCTGTGGCGGGCGTCGGAGTCCTCGGGGGCCGCGGCCCCGCTGGACTTCACCACCGTATACGCCGTCTCGCCCGGCAGTACGTAGTGCAGCCGGGCCCGGGCCTGCGCCTTGACGTACTCCGCGTCCTGCCAGCGGGCCTTCTCCTCGCGCAGCTCGTCCACCCGCTTGCGCGCCTGCTCGGCCTGCTTGCGCTGGTCGGCGATCTGCGAGCGCTGCGCGACGTACTGGCGCATGGGGTAGGCCAGGGCGACGACCAGGGCGCAGACCACCAGCGCCAGCAGCGCGGCCCGGCCGGTCAGCCGGCTGCGGCCGCGGGGCAGCGAGGGCCGCGGGCGCCCGGCCGCGCGGTAGACGCGGGCCTGTGCCTGTGCCCCGAGGGCACGGATGCGCGTCGCGGTGGAGAAGCGATCCGGCACGTGCACCTCCGGTGGGGTTCGGGTGGCCCTTGCTGCGCACGGTGCCGCCCGCCGCGGGCGCGGCGGGCGGCACCGGTCGACGTCAGCCCTTGAAGCGGGGGAACGCGGAGCGGCCGGCGTACACCGCGGCGTCGTCGAGGATCTCCTCGATGCGCAGCAGCTGGTTGTACTTGGCGACGCGCTCGCTGCGCGCGGGGGCGCCGGTCTTGATCTGGCCGCAGTTGGTGGCGACGGCGAGGTCGGCGATCGTGACGTCCTCGGTCTCGCCGGAGCGGTGCGACATCATGCACTTGTAGCCGCTGCGCTGGGCCAGCTCGACCGCGTCGAGGGTCTCGGTCAGGGAGCCGATCTGGTTGACCTTGACCAGGAGCGCGTTGGCGGTGCCGCTGTCGATGCCGCGCTGCAGCCGCTCCGGGTTGGTGACGAACAGGTCGTCGCCGACCAGCTGGACCTTGTCACCGAGCTGCTCGGTGATCGTCTTCCAGCCGTCCCAGTCCTCCTCGTTCAGCGGGTCCTCGATGGAGACCAGCGGGTACGCCTCGACCAGCTCGGCGTAGTACGCGGTCATCTCCGCCGCCGACAGGGACTTGCCCTCGAAGGAGTAGCCGCCGTCCTTGTAGAACTCGGAGGCCGCCACGTCGAGCGCGAGCGCGATGTCCTGGCCGGGCTGGTAGCCGGCCTTCTTGATGGCCTCGACGATCAGGTCGAGGGCGTCGCGGTTGCTCGGCAGGTTCGGGGCGAAGCCGCCCTCGTCGCCGAGGCCGGTGGACAGGCCGCGCTCCTTCAGGACCGCCTTGAGGGTGTGGTAGACCTCGGCGCCCCAGCGCAGGGCCTCGGAGAAGGACTCCGCGCCTACGGGCGCGATCATGAACTCCTGGATGTCCACGTTGGAGTCGGCGTGCGAGCCGCCGTTCAGGATGTTCATCATCGGGACCGGCAGCACGTGGGCGTTCGGGCCGCCCAGGTAGCGGAAGAGCGGCAGGTCGGAGGCCTCGGAGGCGGCGTGGGCCACCGCCAGCGAGACACCGAGGATGGCGTTGGCGCCGAGCGAGGACTTGTCCGGGGTGGCGTCCAGGTCGAACATCGCCTGGTCGATCAGGCGCTGCTCGGTCGCGTCGTAGCCGACCAGCTCGGGGCCGATCTGCTCGATGACGGCCAGCACGGCCTTCTCCACGCCCTTGCCCAGGTAACGGCTCTTGTCGCCGTCGCGGAGCTCGAGGGCCTCGAACGCACCGGTGGAAGCACCGGAGGGGACGGCTGCACGGCCCGTGCTGCCGTCGTCGAGGCCGACCTCGACCTCGACGGTGGGGTTGCCTCGCGAGTCGAGGATTTCCCGGGCTACGACGACGTCGATGGACGGCACGTGAGTCTCCTTCTGGATGTCTCTTCGTTTCGGCATGAGCCTAACCGACCCGAAAAGCCCCGGCCGGGCACGCTCGGGGGATGGACATGCCCGTGCTCGGAACGGAGGAGAAAGTTCAGCCCGATGTCAGCCGGCGTCCGCCGGGCGGGGGTGGACACCCGGCCCGGCGGCGCGCGGGCGGCTCAGCGGCCGAGGTCCAGGAACGAGCCGGGGCTGATCGTGTTCGGGTCGTCGCCGATGACGTCGCGGTTCGCGTCGTACAGACCGCGCCAGCCGCCCGGCACGTGCTGCTCCATCGCGATCTCGCAGAGCGAGTCGCCCTCCTGCACCAGGTAGCGGCCGCCGGTCGTGCTCTTGGCGCTCGCGTCGCTGTCCCGGCCGGTGTCGGCCTTCTTGGTCTCCGCCCGCGTGTCGGTGGTGAGCGGGATGACGCCCCAGGCGGCCTCCCCCTCGACGAAGTGGGCCGGCAGGCCGGTGGGGCCGTGCTGCCGGGACCCGGCGGAACCCGTGGTGTTCCCGGTGGCGGTGCCGTCGGTGGCGGTGCCCGCGTCCGGCTTGCGGTGCTTGCCGCCGTTGCCCTTGCCCTTGTCGCCGGCGGAAGGGGTCGCGGAGGCGTCGGGGCTCTCGGTCGGGTCGTCGTCCGGGGTGGCGGTGGTGTCGTCGCCGGTGCCCGGGGTGGTGGTACCCGTGGTGTCGTCGCCGGTGCCCGGCGTGGTGGTACCCGTGGTGTCGTCACCAGTGCCCGGGGTGGTGGTGCCCGATCCCTGGCCGTCCTGGCCCTGACCGCCGTTCAGCAGGCTGTCGAGGGCGTCGGTGAGCCCAGAGGAATCGGCGCAGCCGGACCAGGCGTCCGGGCCGAGCTCCGCGAGGATCTTCTCGGCCACGGATATCTGCTCATTGCGGCTGGCGAGGTCCGGGCGCTCGGCGAACTGGTCGCCGCCGTACTGCTGCCAGGTCTCCTCGGTGATCTGCAGCCCGCCGAAGAACCCGTTGCCGGTGTTGGAGCTCCACAGACCGCCGCTCTCGCACATGGCCACTGCGTTCCAGGTGCTGTTGGCGTCGGCGGCGCTGGCACCGCTCGCTGCGAAGAGGGGGAGCGTGAGGCCCGCCCCGGTCGCCGCGACCGCGACCACTGCGGTCGGGGCCTGACGCGGCTTGCGGTGTCGGCCGTTCCCGGACTTCAGCATGCGCCATCGCCTTTCACATTCGAATACTGCGATGGCGCCAGACCGTAGCCGCCTTGGCCCATGCATCACAAGTCGATGTCTCACGGATCACGCCAAGATCACGTTCTGACGCCACGTCAGTCACGTTCCGGCGTGAACGAGACCGGCAAGGTGCGCAGACCACGCATGATCAAGCCGCCCCGCCACCTCAAATCAGCCGGATCCGCGGCCAGTCGGAGGTCCGGCAACCGGGTCAGCAGGGTCGCCAGAGCGGCCTGCGCCTCGAGCCGGGCGAGCGGCGCGCCGAGGCAGTAGTGGATGCCGTGACCGTACCCGAGATGCTGGTTGTCACGGCGCGACAGGTCCAGGGCGTCCGGGTCGTCGAAGCGGGCCGGGTCGCGGTCGGCGGCCGCCAGCACGACGAGCACGGGATCGCCGGTGGCGACGGACTGCCCGCCCACGGTGAGCGGTTCGGTGGCGAAGCGCCAGGTCGCCAGCTCCACCGGGCCGTCGTAGCGCAGCAGTTCCTCCACGGCGGTGCCGAGCGGTTCGCGTTCGCCGCGGGCGAGGGAGTCCTGCAGCCACCGCCGCTGCTCGGGGTGGCGCAGCAGCGTGTAGGTGCCGTTGCCGATGAGATTGACGGTCGTCTCGAAGCCCGCGAAGAGCAGGATGAAGGCCATCGCGGCGGCCTCGTTCTCGGTGAGGTGCTCACCGTGGTCACTGGCCCGGATCAGCCCGGAGATCAGGTCGTCGCCGAGCTCCGAGCGCTTGCGGTGGATCAGTTCCAGCAGGTAGGCGCGCATCTTCTTGACCGAGCGCGCCACTCCCCCGCGCGGCCCGCCGCCGTGCCGGATCATCATTCCCGCCCAGTCGCGGAAGTCGTCCTGGTCCTCGGCGGGAACGCCCAGCAGGTCGCAGATGGCGTAGATCGGCAGCGGGAACGCGAACTCATGGATGAGATCCGCCTCGCCCTTGGCGGCGAAACCGTCGATCAGGCGGTCGGTGAGCTCCTGCACCCGCGGCGCGAACCCGGCCACCCGGCGCGGTGTGAAGGCCTTGGAGACCAGCCTCCGCAGCCGGGTGTGGTCGGGCGGGTCGATGTTGAGCAGGTGCGTCATGAGGTCGGCGCTGCGCTCGCCCGGGATGCCCACCTTGCCCTTGGCGTGGGCGCGTTCGGAGTGGTGCACGGGGTTCTTGCTGAGCCGCCCGTCGGCGAGCGCCTGCTTGGCGTCCGCGTACCGGGTGACCAGCCAGGCCTCCACCCCGCTGGGCAGGGTCGTGCGGTGCACCGGGGAGTGCTCGCGCAGCCAGGCGTACGCGGGGTACGGATCGGTCGCGAACTGCCAGGTGAACAGCTCGGGGGCGGCCGGGATGCCGGGGTCTGGGGTCACACTGTCATGCACCCCATGACGTTAGCCGGTCGCGGCTGAGCCGGTCGGCGAGCCTGGTCGTCTCCGGGAGGCGGTAGGAGGGGGCGAGGGCCAGCACATGACGGCAGGCGGTGTCCAGGTCGACGCCGTGGCCGGTCGAGACGTAGACCGGCTTCACGCCCGTCTGCGTCCGCAGCACCCGGCCCACCGTCTCCCCCGCGTCCAGCAGCGGAGCGGTCGATCCCCGGGCCGCACCGAGCGCGGCCGGGTCCCAGGTGCCGACGAACGGCGTCTTCGCCACCCCCGCGGCCGGCAGGCCGGTGACCACCCCCAGGTGGCAGGCGAGCCCGAAGCGGCGCGGGTGCGCCAGCCCCTGGCCGTCGCAGAGCAGCAGGTCGGGGGTGACGGAGAGCTTCTCCAGGGCGTCGATCAGCACGGGCAGCTCGCGGAAGGCGAAGAGTCCGGGGACGTACGGGAAGGCGGCCCGGGCGGTCGCCGTGACCTGCTCGACCGGGGTCAGCGTCGCGGTGTCGAGAACGACGACGGCGGCGGCCACGGTGTCACCCTCGGCACCGTGGCCGCCGCCGTAGGCGACGTCCAGTCCGGCCACGTACCGCGGCCGCTGCGGGCCGGGGCCCCGGTGGTCCGCCAGCGGGCGGAGCCGGTCCTGCAGGGCCAGGGCCTCCGCCTCGTCGCGCGGCCACGCGTGCGGTACGTCGATGCGCATGGCCGCCAGCCTAGGCCCGGTCGCCGGAGCGGCTCCGGCCGCCCGGAGGACGGGCCCCGCAGGTCCCCCGGGCGGAGAGGCGTACCGGGCTGCCCGGATACCCGGGCGGGACTCAGTGCTCTTCCTTGCCGGTCTCCTCCTGGCCCGGCCCGGAACGGGTCGGCGCGCTTCTGGAGGCGCCGCCGCCCGGGGCCCCGCCCGCGGTGCCCGCGGGAGTGCGGTTGCCCTCGGGGCTGCGGGTGCCGCCCTGGGGGGCGCGGGTGCCGCCCTCCGGACTGCTCACGCCGTGGGAGCCCCAGTTGCCGAAGCCCTTGAGGGAGTGCGGCAGGCGCCGGACGCCGTCCTGCGGCCATTCGTCCGGCTCCCGCCATTCGGTGAGCGTGTGCCGCTCGCCGTCCTGGTGGCCGGGACCGTGGTCGGCCGGGGTCTCCCGCCCGTACTCCTGGCGCGTGTGCCACGCCCCGCCGCGGGGCTGCGGCTTCTGTTCCGGCGGTGGCTCCTTGCTCCGCGCCCACATGCCGATCGAGACGGCGCCGACGAGGATACCGACGAGGAAGATGCCCACTACCAGCGGCGCGATGCCGACGATGTAATCGTGCGGCACGGCCAGCTGGATCTGCTCCAGTGCTCGCATACGTCCCATTTACCCGCTGTGTCCCGGACTGACGCACATCAGCGGAAGAAGATCCTCCGCGGCGGGTCAGTCCGCCTTCTCGGCCTCCAGGATCGCGTCCCGGTAGCGGCGCGCGGCGGCACGCAGGGCGGACTCCGGATCGATGCCGGCCGCCTGGGCGGCGAGCGCGAGCGCCAGCAGGCGGTCACCGGTGTCGGCGGCGTCCCGGTCCGGGACGGCCACGGACAGACCCGCTTGGCGGGCCCGGGAACCGAGCTTGGCGGCGAGGGCGAGCGCCGGCTGGCCGAGGGGGATGCCCTCGGTGACCGAACCGCGCCGCTTCTCCTCCGCCTTGGTGCGCAGCCAGTGCTCGCGGACGTCCTCCGGCGTCTCGGCGACGGCGTCGCCGAAGACGTGCGGATGCCGGTGGATCAGCTTATCCACGATGGTGGCCGCCACGTCGTCGATCGAGAACGGCTCTTCCGGGTCGTCCTGCGCGATCCGCGCGTGGAAGACGACCTGCAGCAGCACGTCGCCGAGTTCCTCGCGCAGCGCCTCCCGGTCGCCCTCCTCGGCGGCCTCGGCGAGCTCGTAGACCTCCTCGATGCCGTACTTCACCAGTTCCTCGGTGGTACGGACGCTGCTCCAGGGGCACTCGCGGCGGATCCGGTCCATCACCTGCACCAGGTCCAGCAGCCGCGCGCCCGGCAGGTCGTAGGAGCCGGGCAGCAGCTCCAGGTCCGGCATGTGGACCCGGCCGGAGCCGCCGAGCCGGGCGAGTTCGTCGGTGACGGCGCGGTCGCCCTCGCCGCCGGCCAGGTAGACCACGGTGCGACCGTCCCCGGTGAGGTCGACCAGCTCCCGCCCGGTGGGCGCGGACGGCTCGACGGCGACCCCGGCCTCGCGCAGGTACGGCAGCTGCGGGTTCCCCGGGTCGGGGCAGACGACCAGGTCGGCGGCGCGCAGCAGCTCCCAGGCGGGCCAGGACAGCAGGCCGGGGGCGATCCGGTGGGTGGTGGTCAGCAGTACCAGGCGGCCCGGGCGGGCGGAGTCATCGGAGTGGTCCACCCGACGAAACTACCTCGCCGCGGAACGGCACCGGGGCCGGGCCCGGTCTCGTACCCGGCCCGGCCCCGGCCCCGCCCGCACGGCTTCCCGCTAGGCCTGGGCGGCGCGGCGGCTGACCTCGCTCAGCCAGGGGTCCTTGGTGGCGTCCAGGTCGAGCTTGTCGGAGTTCCACTTGCCGAAGCGCGGGTTGACGTCGATCTTCAGCTTCTTCGACGTGTCGCGCAGCACCTTGATCAGCGCCGTCTGGCCCTCGGGGGTCTGCACGTCGGCGCCGTAGTGGGCGGCGACCTTCTGCATCAGCAGGTCGGTGCGGATGCTCTCGTCGATGTCGGCGGGCACCATCGCGTAGGTCTGCAGCAGCTGGGCCTCCAGCGCCTCCTTGCCGCCGGCCTGCTGCTCGCTGTCCGCACGGGCCTTCTGGAGCTCGCGCCGGCTGACGGAGGCGCCGATGTCGTCGGCCGCCCGCTCGATCACCTCGTTCTGCACCAGCCGGTGCACGACGTTGCGCTGCAGGTCGCTGCTGGCCTCGATGAGCTGGGCGGCCTGCGGGGTCTTCTCCTGCGCGGCGCGCACGGCGGCGACCTTCGCCTGGACCGACTCCACGGTGATCTGCTCGCCGCCCACGACGGCCGCGGCACCCGCGTGCGGTGTGCCACAGGAGGTCAGCAGTGGCGCCGCGAGCAGCACGGCTGCGGCGGCGGTGGCGGAGAGAGCAGTCCTGCGGCGGAGCATTTTTGCCTCCCGGCAAGGGATCGAGCGACGGTGCACGACCTGGCAGTGATGCAGTGATCGAGGATATTGACCGAGGCGCCGGGATATCCAGCACTCTGCACAACACACTGCACAAACGATCCGCGGGACCTCAGGTGTCGCAGGCGACGCCGTCGCCGTCCCGGTCCAGCGAGCGCGAGTAGCCGGGATCCCCGCGGTGCAGTGGGGCGGCGCCCGCCTCGCGGGCCGCGGCGCAGTTCGCGTACGAGGCACCCGGCGAGGGGGTGGTGCCCTGCTTGCCGTCGCCGTCCCCGCCGGAGCCCGGGTCGCCGCCGGACGCCACGGGCCGGCCCGCGTCCGGCAGAGGCTCGTCGGGGCAGCCGTCCAGCACCTTCACCATGGCGGCCTTCTCGGCCTCGGTGACCCACAGCCCGTACTTCTTCTTCACCGCGACCTGGCGGGCCACGTACGGGCAGCGGAAGGCCTTGTCCGGCGGCAGCCAGGTCGCCGCGTCGCCGTCGCCCTTGCCGCGGTTGGTCGGGCCGTCGACGGCGAGGAGGTTCAGCGGGTCGTTGGCGATCTGCGTGCGCTTGTCGCGGGACCAGTACTTGGCGCCCTTCTGCCAGGCGTCGCTGAGCGCCACGACGTGGTCGATGTCGACCGTGCTGCGGCCGCGCGTGAAGTCGATCCGCCTGCCGGTGTACGGGTCGGCGAGGGTGCCCGAGGCGACGACGCAGTCCCCGCCCCGGTCGGCGCGGAAGGAGGTGCCGGTGAGGTCGCGGCGGAGTATGTCGTCCCGGGTGTCACAGCCGTTGTGGTCGGTGTCGACCCAGGCCGCGCCGAACTCCTCCCGCGCGTAACCGGTCTTGGGCGCCCGGCCCTTCACCGCCAGGTCGCCCACCGCCTTGAGCGCGCTGCCCGTCGGCGCCCCGTCGCTCCCGGCTCCGCTGCCCGTGCCGCTGCCGAGGCCCTCGCCGGTGCATCCGGCCAGCCCTGCGCCGAGCAGCACGGCGACGGCCGCCGCTGCCGTTCCCGCCCTGGTTGTAAGCACCTTGGCACTCTAGGGGGTGGGGTGTGCGACCCGGCAGGGGGCGTACGGCGGCCGAACGCTCAGCGCACGGCGGCGGTTCGGCGCAGTTCGTCCACGAGCAGAATGAAGAGGAGGAAGTTCGGGATGTCCTTGACCTTCCTGGACGACCAGGACAGGGACTTGCCGGCCTTCTTCAGCACGAGCACGCCGTCGGTCACCCGGACGTCCTGGATCTCCTGCCAGGTGACGGACCCGCGTTTGGGCGTCGCGACGCCGGTGCGGTTGACCGCGATCTCCCCGAAGGTCAGCGTCCGCCCCTCCTCCAGCATCCGCAGCATCCCCGGCAGCTGGAACGCGGCGACCTCCTGCTGGATGAACGGCCCCCACCGCTCGGGCTCGGCGTAGAAGTTGAGGATCTTGCGGACCGTGCCGTCGGCCTTGTGCAGCGTGTAGCGGTAACCGGTGGCGACGTGGATGCCGTTGACGTAGGACTCGGTGATCTCCTGCAGCACCGTCAAGGAGTCCCAGCGGAAGGCCGCGGGGACTCCGCCGTGGTCGATCTCGACCAGCCCGAACTCGTAGAAGTGGAGCCGGCGGGCGGCGGCCTTGCGGGAGAAGTTGGGGGTCCGCAGCGCATGGTGGAGGAACCACAGACCGGGCAGGACGAAGCAGGCCAGCCCCACGAGGATCATGAACACGAAGTTGCACGTCATCAGGAAGCCGTGCCGCTTCGGCAGGATCGTGAGGCGGTGCCGGCCGAGGCCCTCGGCCGCGGCGACGGCCGCGACGTCGTCGGGTATCCGCTCTTCCATGGTGCGTTCCGCCGTTCTCGGGGAGGGGTCGGCCCTGGCGCGGCGTGCACCAGGGCCCGGGGATCGTAGCCGGTGGTCTCAGCCGGCGAGCTTGTCGATGTCGACGGTGTCCTTGGCCGCGGGGGCGGCGACCTGCACCTGCTCGCCGAAGTCGGAGAAGAGCATGGTGCCGGGCTCCTTGCCGCCCTTGACGACCACCTTCAGCACGTACGGCTTGCCCTCGGTGGCCACGTAGGCGGTGGTGGTCTCGGCGCCGTCCTTGCTGACGATCGGCAGGGCGGGCGTGCCGGCGAGGGTGGCGGGCTCGCCCTTCTTCCCGCCCAGGTCGCCGTCCGAGTCCTTCTCCAGTTCGGCGAGGAACGAGTCGAGGTCGCAGGCTTCGACGAGGTCCTTGTTGTCCGGGGTGTCGGCCTTGGTCTTCATCCACCGGTCGCCGAGGAGGTCCTTCATGGTGGCGCCGTCGGATCCCTGGGCCTTCCAGAAGGCGTCGTCGCCCTTCATGTAGAGCGAGGGGCCCGCCTTGATGAGCTGGACGGTGCCGCCCCCGGTGGTGACCTGGCCCTTGCAGTCGCCGGTCTTGCTCATCGTCATGCGGAACTTCATCCGCTCGCCGTCGGAGATGCCGTCGAGGTCGACGGTCATCGCCGGGACGGACTTCATGGCGGCCACGGCCTTCTTCTCGATGGTGGCGGACGGCTGGTCGGCCAGGGCGGTGGAGGCCGGTTCCGCCTTGTCGCCGAGCGGGCCGCAGGCGGCCATGGTGAGGGCGGCGGTGACGCAGCCGAGGACCGCGAGCGCGCCGCGAGTGGTGGTCATGAGGGTCGTCCCCCTTGGTGGACAGCGTGTGGATGACGGTTGCGGGCCGGCGGAACGTCCAGGAACTCCGTGAACCGATGGGTCAATGACAGCATGAGCTGTGAACCGAGTCAACATGGAATCTCGATTCGTTGGTATTCACGCCGCAAAGCCTCGGATCGCGCGTTCACCGCTATGCTCATGACCACAGCCGCACCCCACGGGGAAGGGAGCCAGCCAGGTGCCGGAGAACGCAAGCGAGGTGACCGCCGCCGGGATCGCGCGGCTGGCCGGGGTGGGACGGGCGGCCGTCAGCAACTGGCGCCGCAGGCACGCCGACTTCCCCAAACCGGTGGGGGGCACCGACACCAGCCCGGCCTTCGCGCTGTCCGAGGTCGAGAGCTGGCTCCGCACCCAGGGCAAACTCGCCGAGGTCCCGCTGCGCGAACGGGTCTGGCAGCGTGCCGAGTCCCATCCGGCGGGCACCGCGACCGCGCTCCGGCAGGCCGGTGCCGTCTGCCTGCTGGTCCGTGAACGCCCCGGCGACGGACCCCGGGTGACCGGCGTCGAGGACGCGGAGGCCGGGGACGCCGTACGGGAGGTCCTCGAGCGGCACTTCGGGGGGCGGTTCGCCCCGGGCGCCCCCGTCGACGCCGAACTGCTGCGCGGGGCGGCCGAACTCGCCGCCGGGATGGGGCCCCGCCAGGCATACGAGTTCCTGCTCGGGCGCTACCTGGACGCCAACCCGCGTCAGCACACCCTGACCCCGCCCGCGCCCGCCGAGCTGATGGCCGCGCTGGCCGGCCCCGCCCGTACCGTGCTGGACCCCGCCTGCGGCACCGGCACCCTGCTGCGTGCCGCCGAGGCCCCGCACGAGGTGTACGGCCAGGAGGCCGACCCGGACCTGGCCGTGCTCGCGGCGCTGCGGCTGGCGCTGCACGCCGACCCGGCCTCGGTGGTGCGGGTGGCCGGCGGCGACAGCCTGCGCGCCGACGCCTTTCCCGGGCTCGCCGCGGACGCGGTGCTGTGCCACCCGCCGTTCAACGAGCGCAACTGGGGCCACGAGGACCTCGCCTACGACCCTCGCTGGGAGTACGGCTTCCCCGCCCGCACCGAGTCCGAACTCGCCTGGGTGCAGCACTGCCTGGCCCGGGTCCGGGAGGGCGGGACGGTCGTGGTGCTGATGCCGCCCGCCGCGGCCTCGCGGCGCTCCGGCCGCCGGATCCGCGCCGACCTGCTGCGCCGCGGCGCCCTGCGCGCGGTGGTCGCGCTCCCCGCCGGCGCCGCGCCCCCGTACGGCATCCCGCTCCACCTGTGGGTGCTGCGCAGGCCGGGCGCCGGCACACCGGCCTCCCCGCACCTGCTGCTGGTCGACACCGCCGGGTCGCAGGACGCCGTCCCCGGGGGCGAGAAGGTGCCCTGGCAGACGGTACGCACCACGGTGCTGGACGCCTGGGAGTCCTTCGACCGGCACGGCACCACCGAGGAGCGGCCCGGCGTGAGCCGCGCCCTGAAGGTCATCGACCTGCTCGACGACGACGTGGACCTGGCCCCCGCCCGGCATCTGCCGCCGCCCGCCGCGGGTGGCGGGGCGGCCGAACTCGCCGGGGTGCGCGAGCGGCTGGCCGCCACCCTGCTGCGCACCGCCGAACTCGCCCCCGCCCCCGCCGGAGCGGCCGAGCCCGCCCGCTGGCCGCTCACCACGGTCGGCGAACTGGCCCGCGCCGGGGCGCTGGTACTGCGCGCGGGCGGCCCCGGGAGCGCCCGCCCCGACGGCGGTCCCGCGGTGCTCACCGAGCACGACGTGCTCGGCGGCGGCGCCCCCAGCGGCAGCCTGCCCGAGGGGCCGCCCGAGGAGGAGCCCGTCCTGACGCGGGAGGGCGACGTGGTCGTCCCGGTGCTCGGCCGGGGTTCGGCCGCCCGCGTCGTCGACGCCGCGACCGCCGGGGCGGCCCTGGGCCGCAACCTCCACCTGCTGCGCCCCGACCCGGCCGCCCTGGACCCCTGGTACCTCGCCGGCTTCCTGCGCGGCACCGCCAACAACCGCCAGGCCAGCAGCTACGCCTCCACCGCGACCCGGCTGGACGTCCGCCGGCTCCAGGTGCCACGGCTGCCGCTGTCCGACCAACGCCGGTACGGGGAGCGCTTCCGCACCCTGGCCGCCTTCGAGGAGGCCCTGCGGCTGGCGGGGCAGCTGGGCGAGCAGTTGGTGCAGGGGCTCTACGACGGACTGACCGACGGCACGGTGCGTCCCGAATAGTTACGGGATCGGGTGACAGCCTGTCGGCGACGGCGGATACTCTCGCGATACCACCCGCCGCTGTCCCCGCACTGATGTCCAGGGAGTCCGAGAGCAGTGATGAACGGCCCCGGCCCGGTCCCGCCGTACCCACCCGCTCCGTCCAAGGCCGCGGCCACCACGCTCCGTGCCGTCTTCCTCACGCTGACCGCTGTCAGCTGCGGCTTCCTGTCCTGCCTCCCGCTGCTGCACCTGGCAGTCCGGCGGCGCCGGACCCTGGACTGGGTGTTCTTCTGGACCGGCACCGCGGTGAGCATCGCCGCCTTCGCGACGATCGGCAGCGTGCCCGAGGACAGCGCCTGGACCGACGCCTCGATGATCACCGTGATCACCCTGATCCCCCTGGTCGGCGTCCACTACCTGGTGGCCGACCTGGCGCTGCAACGCGCGGGCGGCATGCCCGGCTACCCGTCGTACGCCACGACCGTGCCGTACCCGCCGCAGCCGCCGGTGGACTACAACCCCTACCGCACGACCCCGCCTCCGCCCCCCGCGCCGAACGCCTCCGCACCGCCGCAGGTCCCGGTGCCGCCGCAGGTCCCGGTGCCGCCGCAGGTCCCGGTGCCGCCGCAGGTCCCGGTGCCGCCGCAGTCGACCGTGCCCCCGCACCAGCCCCGGATCAACCGGGTGCGGGCCGAACTCGACGAGCTGAGCGACCTGCTGCGCAAGCAGGAGGACGGTCAGTGAACGGACGGATCGTCGCCGGCCGATACGAGCTGGCCACGGTCCTCGGCCAGGGCGGCATGGGCCAGGTGTGGACCGCCTACGACCGCCGGCTGGACCGGCGGGTGGCCGTGAAGCTGCTGCGCCCGGACAAGGTGGCCGGCGGCGCCGACGCCGAGGAGCTGCGCCGGCGCTTCGTGCGGGAGTGCCGGGTCACCGCCCAGGTCGACCATCCGGGACTGGTCACCGTCCACGACGCGGGCAGCGACGCCGACGAGCTGTACTTCGTCATGCAGTACGTGGAGGGCGCCGACCTCGCCGACCACCTCGCCGAGCACGACCCCTACCCCTGGCCGTGGGCGGTCGCCGTCGCGGCGCAGCTGTGCGCCGTGCTCTCGGCGGTGCACGCGGTTCCGATCGTGCACCGCGACCTCAAGCCCCGCAACGTGATGGTGCGTCCGGACGGCACCGTGGTCGTCCTGGACCTCGGCGTCGCCTCCGTGCTCGACACCGACACGACCCGGCTCACCCACACCGGCACCCCCATCGGGACGCCCGCGTACATGGCGCCGGAGCAGGCGATGAGCGGCGCCGTCGGGCCCCGCACGGACCTGTACGCACTCGGGGTGCTGCTGCACGAACTGGTCAGCGGCGCCGTCCCGTTCGCGGGCGCCACGGCGCTCGGCGTGCTCCACCGGCACCTGTACGAACAGCCCGTGCCGCTGCGGCAGGTGCGCCCGGAGGTGCCGGAGCCGCTGGAGGCGCTGGTGCTGCAGCTGCTGGCGAAGGACCCGCAGCACCGGCCGGCCGACGCCCAGGAGGCCTACCGGCGGCTGGCGCCGCTGCTGCCGGTGCCCGGCGCCGTCCCCCGCCCCCTCGGGCCGATGGACCCCACCCGTCCCTTCCTGCGCCCGCTCGCCCCGTGGCCGGACCGGCCGGCCGCCCCGTCGCAGCCCACCCCCGCCCCGGTCGCGACCGGGGCCCCCGCGGGCCACGGCATCGCGGAGGCCGTCGACGAGGTGAAGCGGCTGCTCGACGCGGGCCGCATCACGCAGGCGGTCGACATCCTGGGCGGCGTGCTGCCGGCCGCCGCGGAGAAGCACGGCGAGCAGTCACCGGTCGTGCGGATGCTGCGCAAGCAGTACGCGGCCACGCTGATGGAGGACGGCCAGTACCGCCGCGCCCTTCCGGAGCTGCGCCGGCTCGCGGACGAGATGGCCGCCGAGTCGGGGCCGTCGGGGCGGCAGTCGCTGCAGTACCGCTACGAGGCCGCGCAGTGCCTGGAGCAGCTGGGCGAGGCCCCGGCGGCACTCGCCGAGTACCGGGCGCTGCTGCCCTTCTTCGAGCAGTACCGCGCCACCGACCCGGACCTGCCGCTGGAGCTGCGGCGCCGCATCGGCCACCTGCTGCTGTCGGTGGGCGACCGCATGGCCGCCCACGACGTGCTGTCCCGTCTGCTCTACGACTCCGACCGGGTGCACGGCCCGCACCACCCCTTCTCGCTGGAGGTGCGGCGGACGCTGGCCTGGCTCGGGCAGGTGGGCCGCTGAGGGCCGGCACCCGCCCGGCCGGCCGGGACCCCGCGGACCGGTCCCCGGGGAAGGGGACGGTGAGTCAGCCCCGGCCCTGCATGGCCAGGCGCAGGCGCGCCGCCTGCCCGCTCATCGCGCGCTTCAGCCGGGGCCCGAAGGGCTTCTCCACGAGACGGTGGATCGTGTAGGCCAGCACCAGCATGCCGGCGATCGCGGCGACCAGGGTCTCCCGCGGGGTCAGCCCGAGATGGCGGTGCAGCGCGGTGATGGCGAACCAGCCGAGATGCTCGTGGACCAGGTAGAAGGGGTACGTCAGGGCCCCGGCGAAGGTCAGCCAGCGCCAGTTGGCCCAGCGGAGCCAGCCCAGCGCCACGGCGGCGACCGCCACGAAGGCCAGGGTGACGACGAGCAGGATCACATGGGGGGAGCGCGGCTCCCCGCCCGTCGCGTCCGGGGACCACAGGGCGGTGGTGGAGTAGCGCTGTCCCAGCAGCCAGCTGACGCCGACGATGCCCCAGAGCAGCAGGTCGCTGCCGTAGCGGTGGATCAGGTACAGGGCGAGGCCGCCGATGAAGAAGGGGGCGTGGTCGCGCATCACGATCTCATCGGTCAGCGGGGTGTCGGCGACCCGGGCCAGCACACCGGCCACCGTCCACAGGCAGCAGAAGATCACAACCCGGCGGTAGGTCACCCCCTTCCAGACGACGAACAGCGCGAACAGGAGGTAGAACCGGGCCTCGACCCACAGCGTCCAGCACACTCCGAGGACTCGGGGCACACCCATCGGCTGCTGCAGCATCGTGAAGTTGACCAGCACCTCGTTCAGCCGCAGGGGGTGGATCACCGCCGGCGCCGCCACGCAGGCCACGGTCGTCAGCACGATCGCCGCCCAGTAGGCCGGGTAGAGCCGCGCGACACGGGAGCGGAAGAAGTCGCCGACCGACTTCCCCCAGGTGCTCATGCAAATCACGAAACCGCTGATGATGAAGAACAACTGCACGCCCAGGCAGCCGTATACGGCGACATCGGAAAGGTGCGGGAAAAGCTCCCGCGGATTGCGTCCCCAGGCGTGTCCGGTCTGCGCCTTGCCGACGTAGTGGAAAAGGCAGACCATCAGCGCGGCGACAAGGCGCAGCCCGTCCAGGGCTCGCAGCCGATCACCACCCCGTCGGCCGCCGGCGGCCTTCCCGGGCCTTTTCTCTTCGCCCGATATGACGGGCGCGGCCTCGGCCGCACCCCGTTCCGTCAACGTCGAGGACATCGTGCTCCCACCAACTGTCCGCAGGATCCAGCATCCCCGCGGCACGGGGCGCTAGACGAGCGTAAGGAATGACAGCACGTCGCGATTCGGGCCAAATCGACATCGGCGGACATCCGGAGCGCGCGGTGGAAACCCTCCAGCCCGAGTTCATCTTCCGATCACCTTGTGTACAGCGGGCAGCCACGCACCCAAAGCTAGCCTTTCACCGGCTTCGACTGTACGAGAACCAAGGTGAACATGTGACCAATAGGCCCACGCTCTCCGTCATCGTCCCGTGCTACAACATCCGGCATTACCTCGCCGACACGATGACCAGTCTCGTCAGCAATCATCGGGACGATTTCGAGTTCATCTTCGTCGAGGACCGGTCCACCAAGGACGACACGTACGAAGCGCTCCTGGACATGTCCAAGTGGTTGCCCAACAGCCGTGTCGTCCGTCACGAGACGAACCAGGGACTGGCCACGGCACGCAACACCGGGCTCGACGTGGCGGAAGGTCGCTTCATCACCTTCCTCGACGGGGACGACTGGCTCGCCCCCGGGTACCTGCCGCGACTCGTCGACACCATCCAGCGTCACGACGTCGACTTTGTGCGCACCGACCACGTCCAGGTCACCGGCGTCGAACGCCGGGTGCACCGCGCGCCCGAGGGCCGCCGTGACACACCGCTGGATCCGCGCGGGTCGATCCTGCCGACGGACGACAGCACGATGGTCGACTACCCGTACGCCTGGGCGGGCATCTATCACCGCCGGCTGCTCGACCGGGGCCTGCTGCGCTTCCACGACGGGCTGCGCACCGCCGAGGACCGCCCGTGGATCTGGGCGCTGCACCGCAAGGCGGACTCCTATGCGGTGGCGAGCCTGCACGGAGTCTTCTACCGGCGCGGCATCACGACCTCGCTCACCCAGATCGGCGATGTGCGGCAGCTGGACTTCATCCGGTCCTTCGAGCTGGTCCTGCAGGAGCTGGCGAGCGATCCGGACGTCGCGGAACTGCGCCCCAAGGCCATCCGGAACTACTGCGTCGTGATCGCCCATCACCTGCGCGAACGGGACCGCTTCGAACGGCGGGTCGCCGCCCGGCTGAAGGAGCTCAGCGGCGAGGCACTGCGCCGCATCCCCGAGCACGAACTGCAGGCGGCCCTGGCCGGCATGGACGAGCAGCGCAAGCGGACCCTGCGCCGGATACGCGGCGGTATGAAGGAAGCCCTCGTATGACCCAGATCTTCTTCGCGGCCACCCAGTACGCCGCGGCCACCATCACCAGCGCCATCAGGGCGGGCCTGTTCGGACCCCGCGAGGGCCGGCGGCTGCTCGTGGTGAGCAACACCTCCGCGATCCCCGAGCTGAGCACCCCGCTGGACAAGATGGCCGGCTTCGAGCGGCTGCGTCCGGAGTTCGACGCGGTGTACTCGTGGAACGAGACCATCGCTCCGCATCACCCGGTCGGCTGGTCGCCGCGCCCCGAGGACACCCTGCTCTGGGAGCGGGCCCTGCGCCTGGCCTGGGACCTGGGGTCCGAGCCGGTCGAGATCGCGTGCGAGTCCATCCAGGCGAATCCGTCCCGGGCCATCGTGGAGATCTTCGCCGACAGCCCCGTGCACGTGTACGCCGACGGCCTGATGAGCTACGGCCCCACCCGCAACCGGATCCCGGTCGGCATCAACAGCCGCATCAAGCGGCTGCTCCACCTCGACCTCGTGCCGGGGCTGCGTCCGATGCTGCTGTCCGAGTACGGCGTCGAGCCGGTCGTCATCCCCAACGAGTCGTTCCTCCAGGTCCTGGAGGAGATCGGCGGGCACGGCCTCGCCGCTCTCGAGGAGCGCGTACCCGCCGACGACCGGCCCACGGCCGTACTGCTCGGCCAGTACCTCGCCGCCCTGGAACTGATCACCGGGGACGAGGAGGACGCCCTGCACGTGCGGATGCTCCGCGGCGCCGTCGCGGCCGGCCACCGGCACGTCCTGTTCAAGCCGCACCCCAGCGCGCCCGCCCAGTACTCGCAGTCACTGGAACAGGCGGCGGAGGAACTCGGGGTACGGCTCACCGTCCTCGACGTCCCCGTACTGGCGGAGACGGTGTACCAGCACCTCAAGCCCGGCCTCGTCGTCGGATGCTTCTCGACCGCGCTGATGACGGCGGCCGCGTTCTACGCGATCCCCGTCGCGCGGGTGGGCACGGAACTGCTGCTGGAGCGCATCGCCCCCTACGAGAACAGCAACCGGGTGCCGCTCACCGTCGTCGACGCCGTCCTGCCGGACATCGAGCGGGACACCGCCGAGGTCGGCAAGCCGCTCGACCTGTCGCCGGAGCGGGTCAACGGCGAACTGGCGCCCCTGGTCAGGACCGTGAGCTACTGCATGCAGTCGGTCAAGTACGCCCCCCTCCGGGGCGAGGCCGAGGCGTGGCTCACGGCCCATCTCGCCGCGAACGCGAAGTACTTCAAGCGGCGCCGGCTGACCAGTCTCCGGCTGCCGGGCGGCAGCGGGGTCAGGGCCGAGAGCCTGCGCCGCAACCCGGCGGTGCGGCGTCTGGTGAGGACCATCCGGACCGCTCAGGGCTGAAGCGGGGCCGAGCCGGGCCGGCCCACGGGTGCGTGGGCCGGCCCGGCCGGCGGTTCAGCCCAGCCAGCGGGTGAGCCCCAGCCGCGTCCAGAGCATGCTGGCCGCGAAGGACAGGGCGGCGGTGCCCGCCACGAGCAGGGCGAGCAGACCGGCCGCGCCGAGCCAGCCCGCGTCCGCCGTGACCAGGTGCGGGGCGAGGGCGCGCAGGAACATCAGGTGCACCAGGTACGCGCCGAAGGCCGCGCCGCCGAGCCGCGACAGCAGCGGCCGGAAGCGCACGGGCACCGTGATCCGGTTCAGGGCCATCAGCAGCGCACCGGCCAGGAACGGCACGAACACCCCGGCGTACGGGGACGGGTAGTGCACGAAGTGCTCGTAGCCGGCCACCGCGGCCCATCCGCAGACACCACCCGCCAGCCACAGCAGGCGACGACGGCGCCCTGTGGTGGCCGAGGGCGGCAGCGCCAGCAGGAAGGCCCCGGCGGCGGCGTAGGCGATCTGGTAGGGGGCCGGGTTCCACGCGAAGCCGGGCAGCTTCACGTGCAGCAATCCGGCGGCGTCGTCCAGGAGGGTCGGCGCGAGGGCGAGGGCGACGAACACGGCCGCCAGGCCGTAGGGCCGCTTCCCTCCCCTGACCAGGGCGACGAGCGACAGCAGCAGGATCACCGGCACGTAGGCGTACAGGTACCAGAGGTGGAAGGCGGGCTGGACCGAACCGAACAACGACTCGTAGGCCACCCGGAGCGTGGGGCGGGGGTTGGCGTCCCGCACCTGGTCCCACAGCAGGTATCCGGCCGTCCACACGGCCATCGGCACGACGATGCGCGTCAGCCGGCCGCGTACCTGCGCCCCGTCGCGGGGCGGCGCGCCCGACAGCACGACCCAGCCCGCCATCGCGAAGAACAACGGCACGGCGCAGCGGCTGAGGCCGTCGCCGGCCAGCGCCGTCCAGTAGACGGGCCGCCCTCCATCCGGCTGCCGGCCGACCGCGTTGAGGAACTGGCCCGCGCAGTGGCAGACGATGACGCCGATGGAGCACAGGACGCGCAACAGGTCGATGTCGTATCTGTGTTCGCGCGGCCGGGCGGCGGGCGGTGCGGAGTGCGCCTCGCTCGTCCCGGTCGCGCGGCCGGCCGTCGGGGCGGCGGGGGCGGTGGTCATCGGCTGGACGGAGATCGGCGGTCACTCCCGGTGGCACTCGCGGGGCCCGGCCGGTGTCCGGCAGGGCCGCGGGATCGGATGGTTGCGCGGCGCGCCCCCGCCGCGGGCGGGTGCGTCCCCCCGCGGTGCGGAAGGCGGCGGCCGCGGCCCGCCATCGGTGGGCCGGCGGGCAGGGGATCCGTGGGCCGACCGGACCGGCCGTCGGTGTCGAACGGTTCCTGCGACCGCGTGTACCCCGGTTCGCCTGCTTCATGGCCGGGCACCTCACCCGGCACCTCACCGGGCCCCGGGAGGACCGGTCCGGGCCGGTGTCCGGAGAGGTCGGCGGCGCGCGGTGCGGTCGCTGATCCGGCGGCCGCCGGGGGCTCGGCGAGGACGGCGATGTACATGGATCCACGTTCCGGTCGATGTCCGATGTCACCTGCTCCGGCAGACTATGGGACGTCCCCCGGAGTGCGAGGCGGGATCGGGTGGAACGCCGGCCGCCGCGGGGTGGCGTCCAGGTGAACCTGGCCCGGACGCGTGCTCCCTTGCCAGGTCAGCGGGGGTGCCGTCGGTCATGCACGACTTTTCCCCGCGCCGTCCGCCGCCCGGATGTAATCGCCGACCAGCGAGCCGAGCAGCACACCGGCGAGCAGGTCGCCCGCCAGGTGGTCGGCGGTGTACAGACGGGCGTGCACCACCTGGACCTGCATCCAGCGGTACTCGGCGGCGCGCCGCGGGGCCAGGCCGGTGAGAACGGCGACGGCGGCGGAGGAGAGGACGGCGGGGGCCGCCGGGTAGGCGCAGGCGCAGTCGGCGTCCCGGGTGGCCGCCGGGTCGGGGCGCAGGGCCGGGTCGAGGACGGAGGGGTACGGCTGCCGGTAGTGGCCGGCCAGCCGTACGCCGATCGTCCCGGCCAGTTCCAGCGCGGCGTCGAGGCGGAGCCGTGCGGCCTCGCCCGCGGCGCGTGGCAGCAGTTCGCGCTGGTCGTCCAGGTAGAGGCGCCAGATGTCCTGCTCCCCGTGGGCGGCGAGCCAGGCGGCTGCCGCCCGGCCTGCGGCGGTGCGGGTGCGGGCGAGGCGGCGCGCCTGCCCGAGTCCGGCGGCGCGTTCGGCCGCGCCGGGCGGGTCCGGGACGCGGTTCGCGGCCCAGCGGACGAAGGCCGGGTCGTCCCGGACGGTGCCGTGCCCCGCCCGCCACCGGGCGTACAGCGCGTCGGCGGCCCGCCGCTGCTTGTCGAGCCGGGCGGTCCAGACGCGCACCTCGGCGTCCGGGAAGAGCGGGGGCGGGGGGCTCTGCTCGATCCGCCGTACGGCGGCGGCGGCCTTCCCGGGTTCCGCGGGGCCCGGGTCGTGGATGCCGATCAGGCCGAGGACGGCGGCCGCCGCGGCGACGAGGGCGACGACCGGGTACCGCCGCCCCGCGCTGCGGGGAGCCCTGGGGTGGACCGGGACCCCGGGGCGGACCGGAGCCCTGCGGCGGGCCGTGCTCACCGCGCGGTTCCGGCGGTCTCGTTCGGGTGCGGCCCGGACGGTGCGGGGACCCGGGCGGCCGGTGCGGTGCGCGGGAGGGCGTGGAAGCAGTGCCGCACCAGGCGGAACACGTCGTTGCCGGGAAGCCCGGGTACGAGCAGGACCTGCCCCACGACGTACTTGCTGAGCGGCAGCGGCCGGACCCCCAGGCCCATCAGCAGCCGGTCGGCGGAGCCCGGCCGGGGGCCACCCTTGGTCTCGACGAGGACGAAGCCGTGGTCCAGCGCGGCGGTCGTCCGGCCGTTGTGGCAGGTGAGCCGGCCGTCGAGGGTGACGCGGCTGCCCGCCTCCAGGTCGGCCAGGGCCGCGCGGACGTAGCGGATCTCCCCCGCCGGGAAGAGCGTCCCCGCGCGGACCGCGACCCCCGCGCCGCCGAGCACGTCGTCGACGAAGGCGGCCGCCCCGGGCCCCATGCGGCCGTACTCCCGGGCGGCGAGGGTGCGGGCGTGCTTGACCGTGGCGCCTCGCCCGTCCTTGGTCTTGACCTCGACGCGGCACAGCCCGTCCTCGACGTAGAGCCGGGTGCGGACCTTCCAGCGGCGCCTGCGCCCCTGCACATGGGCGTGCCAGGCGCTCAGCCCGGCGGTGTCGAAGTAGGTGCTGCGGTACCCGGTGGTGCGGCGACCGCCGAGGTCCAGCACGCGGTGCGTCGGCGCCAGGGCGGCGACCAGGCATCGCGCCGACAGGACCGGCAGCAGGTACTTGCGGTCGACCCGGTGCTGCAGCGCGGCGGCGGCGTCCACCTCGGCGAGGGTCGCCCCGCGCAGTCCGGAGAGGCCGAGCACGTCGGCGAACGGCTCCGCCGCGGTCACACGAGCCTGCTCTCGAGCGGGCTGTCGTGACCGCTCCGCCCGGCGGGCGGCCCCGCCCCGTCCTCGGGCAGACCCCAGCCCACGGGCGAGTCGCCGCGGTAGCGGACCGAGACCCGCGTCGTCTCCCGTACGAAGTCGACCTCGTCCACCAGGACCGCGAGCGGTTCCTGGCCGAACCGCAGGGCGACCTCGCGGTGGATCGCCGCGGGGTCGGCGTACAGCCGGTCGAGGGTGAGGCGCACCACGCGGGCCGGCTGGTGGGCGTGCGGGTCGTCGACGACCAGGACCGCCACGAGGACCAGCGTGTGCAGAGCCACGACGAGCCAGATCTCCCGCTGCGGCAGCCCCCCGCACAGGGCGATGACCAGGGCCGTGAAGGTGTACGCGACGTCCCGGGCGGTGAAGGCGGTGCTGCGCAGCCTGACCAGGGAGAGCATGCCGAACAGCCCGAAGCCGACCCCGGCCGGGAACTTGCCCGCGCCCATCGCGCTCATCGCCGCGAACAGGCCGATGTTCAGCGCGGTCAGCACCAGCGGCATCTGCGGTGCCGGGCTGCCGCGCCGGTACAGCAGGCCCACCAGCACCATGAGGGCCAGTACGTCCAGGCCGCCGCGCGCGAGCAGTTCCCAGGGTCCGTGCGTCATGAACGGCACCTGGCGGGCGGATGTGGTCCGGGCACTTCTTCCTCCGGGGGCTGGGTCGTCAGGCCCGGGTCCCGGGGATCCGTCCTTGGAAAGGGGGATGGGGCGGCGGATCCCCGGGCCCGGAGTGCGCGGGACGCACCGTCGGGATGTGGGCGGGGCGCCGGCGGGACGCGAGTCCGTCCATAAACACCGGACGATTCGTCCAGCGATGCCGGACGCTAGCCCCGTGCCTCGCGCCGGGCAAGCCGCCCGGAGGCGCGCTCTCCGCCCCCGCACTGCGGGAAAACGCCAGGCAGGAGAGGCGTGCCCGGCGCCACGCGCATCCTCCGGCCACCTGGCAATGTCACTCGAAGGGGTGAGGGTGGTGCCGTCCGGCAAACGCCTTGCCGAACCGCCAACGGGCCCCGCCCGCGCGTCTCTTCCCGCGCGGGCGGGGCCCGTTGGCGTCCCCGGGCGGGGGCGCCTCAGCTGTCCAGCACGGTGGTCAGCAACTCCGCCGTCCACGCCAGGAGTTCCCGGCCGACCACCGGCTTGCCGCCGATCCGCGCCGTGGCGGGGCGCGGCACCAGGATCTGCCTGGCCGCCTGCTTCACGACCGTACGGGGGTAGAGGCGGTTCAGCCGCAGCTCCTGCGACTCGCGCAACTCCACCGGCGAGAAGCGCACGTTGTTGCCCTGCAGGGTGATGTCGGAGACCCCGAGGCGGCGGGCCAGCAGCCGCAGTCCGGCGACCAGCAGCAGGTTCTCCACCGGCTCCGGGAGCTTGCCGTAGCGGTCGGTGAGCTCCTCTCGGACGGACGCGATGTCCTCCTCGGAGTTCACCGAGGCGATCGCCCGGTAGGCCTGCAGGCGCAGCCGCTCGCCGGGCGCGTAGTCGTGCGGCACGTGCGCGTCGACCGGCAGCTCGATCTTCACCTCCAGCGGGGCCTCCTCGGCCTCGCCGCCGCCCTCCTCCAGGGCGGCCCGGTAGTCGGCGACGGCCTCGCCGACCATGCGGATGTACAGGTCGAAACCGACGCCCGCGATGTGGCCGGACTGCTCGCCGCCGAGCAGGTTGCCCGCGCCGCGGATCTCCAGGTCCTTCATCGCGACGTACATGCCGGCGCCCATCTCGGTGTGCTGGGCGATCGTCGCCAGCCGCTCGTGCGCGGTCTCGGTGAGCGGCTTCTCCGGCGGGTACAGGAAGTAGGCGTAACCGCGCTCCCGGCCGCGGCCCACGCGGCCGCGCAGCTGGTGCAGCTGGGAGAGGCCGAAGTTGTCGCCGCGCTCGACGATGAGGGTGTTGGCGTTGGAGATGTCGATGCCGGACTCGACGATCGTCGTGGAGACCAGCACGTCGAACTTCTTCTCCCAGAAGTCCACCACCACCTGCTCCAGCGCGGACTCGCCCATCTGCCCGTGCGCGGTGGCGATCCGCGCCTCGGGCACCAGGTCGCGCAGCCGCGCGGCGGCCTTGTCGATGCTCTCCACCCGGTTGTGGATGTAGAAGGCCTGGCCCTCGCGCAGCAGTTCGCGGCGGACCGCGGCGGCGATCTGCTTCTCCTCGTACGGGCCGACGAAGGTCAATACCGGGTGCCGTTCCTCCGGCGGGGTGGTGATCGTCGACATCTCGCGGATGCCGGTGACCGCCATCTCCAGGGTGCGCGGGATCGGCGTGGCGGACATGGTCAGCACGTCGACGTTGGCACGGAGCTTCTTCAGCTGCTCCTTGTGCTCCACGCCGAAACGCTGCTCCTCGTCGACGATGACCAGGCCGAGGTCCTTGAACCTGGTCTCCGAGGAGAACAGCCGGTGGGTGCCGATGACGACGTCCACCGAACCCTCGCGCAGACCCTCCAGGACGGCCTTGGCCTCACTGTCGGTCTGGAACCGGGAGAGCGCCTTCACCACGACCGGGAACTGCGAGTAGCGCTCCGAGAAGGTGCCGAAGTGCTGCTGCACCAGCAGCGTGGTGGGCACCAGGACGGCGACCTGCTTGCCGTCCTGCACGGCCTTGAAGGCCGCCCGCACCGCGATCTCGGTCTTGCCGTAGCCGACGTCGCCGCAGATCAGCCGGTCCATCGGGACCGACTTCTCCATGTCCTCCTTGACCTCGGCGATCGTCGTGAGCTGGTCCGGGGTCTCCGCGTACGGGAACGCGTCCTCCAGCTCCCGCTGCCAGGGGGTGTCCGGCGCGAAGGTGTGGCCGGGGGCCGCCATACGCGCGGAGTACAGCCGGATCAGGTCCGCGGCGATCTCCTTGACCGCCTTCTTGGCGCGCGCCTTGGTCTTCGTCCAGTCCGCGCCGCCGAGGCGGTGCAGGGAGGGTGCCTCGCCTCCGACGTACTTGGTGATCTGCTCCAGCTGGTCGGTGGGCACGAAGAGCCGGTCGCCGGGCTGGCCCTTCTTCGCCGGTGCGTACTCGACCACCAGGTACTCGCGGGTCGCGCCCTGGACGGTGCGCTGCACCATCTCCACGTATCGGCCGACGCCGTGCTGCTCGTGCACGATGAAGTCGCCCGCCTGCAGTGTCAGCGGGTCGATGGTCTTGCGGCGCCGGGACGGCATGCGTCCCATGTCCTTGGTGGAGGACTTCTGGCCGGACAGGTCGGTCTCGGTGAGCACCGCGATCCTCAGGGCCGGGTCGACGAAGCCGCTCTCCAGCGAGCCGCAGGCCACATGGACCACGGAGGGCTCGACCGGCCCCTCCAGCCCCGTGTCCAGACGGGCCGCGATGCCCTCGTTGCCCAGCACCTCCACGATGCGGGCGGCGGGGCCGTGGCCCTCGGTGACGAAGACCGCGCGCCAGCCGTCGGCCAGCCAGCCCTTGGTGTCGGCGAGTGCCCGCGCGGTGTCGCCCCGGTAGACCTCGGGGGCGTGCATGCCGAGCTTGAGGGTGTCGGCGTCCAGCTCGTCATCCGCAGCGAACGGGCTCACCGACCACCAGGGGACGCCCAGCTCACGGGCCCGGTCGCGCACGTCCGCGATGCTCCACAGCGAGGCCGCGCCCAGGTCGATCGGCGCCTCGCCGCCCCCGGCGGAGGCCGCCCAGGAGGCCTCCAGGAACTCCCGGCTGGTCGCCACGAGGTCGGCGGCCCGGGTACGGACCCGCTCCGGGTCGCAGACCACGGTCATCGACCCGGCCGGCAGCACGTCCAGCAGCAGCTCCATGTCGTCCACCAGCACCGGCGCCAGGGACTCCATGCCCTCCACGGCGATGCCCTGGGCGATCTTGTCCAGCAGTTCGCGCAGCTGCGGGTGCTCCTCGGCCAGCTCGGCGGCGCGGGCCCGCACCTCGTCGGTGAGCAGCAGCTCCCGGCAGGGCGGCGCCCACAGGCCGTGCTCGGCGACCTCGAGCGAGCGCTGGTCGGCCACCTTGAAGTAGCGGATCTCCTCGACGTCGTCGCCCCAGAACTCCACCCGCAGCGGATGCTCCTCGGTGGGCGGGAAGACGTCCAGGATCCCGCCGCGCACGGCGAACTCGCCGCGCTTCTCCACCAGCTCCACGCGGGCGTAGGCGGCGGCCGCGAGGGCGTCCACCACGCCGTTCAGATCCGCGGTCTGCCCGGTGCGCAGGGCCACCGGCACCAGATCGCCCAGGCCCTTGACCTGCGGCTGCAGCACGGAGCGGATCGGTGCGACGACGACACGCACGGGGCCGGCCGTCGGGTCGTCCGCACTGGGGTGCGCCAACCGGCGCAGCACGGCCAGGCGGCGGCCCACCGTGTCCGAACGGGGGGAGAGCCGCTCGTGCGGCAGCGTCTCCCACGCCTGGTACTCCACGACGGAGTCCGCGGGCAGCAGCGACTGCAGGGCCGCGGCCAGGTCCTCGGCCTCCCGGCCGGTCGCCGTCACCGCCAGCACGGTGCGGCCGGCGCGGGCCGCGAGCGCGGCCAGCGCCAGCGGGCGGGCGGCGGGCGGACCCACCAGGTCGACGTGCGGGCGGTTGCCGTCCGCGGCACCGCGGATCGCCTCCGCGAGCGCAGGGTCGTCCACGACGACGTCGAGCAGACCGTTGAGGCTCATGTGGCTTTCCGTCCCAAGGGCAGACAGGCGGGGGGCAACGCGAACAGCCCGACGCGTCGAACGGGCCGGGGGTCCCAGCGTACGACGCTCCGCGGACACCCGGTGCCCTGTCCTGTGGCCGTCGCCCCCATGTGCGCGTCCGTTGCGCCTGCGGTTGGGCCTTTTTCCCCGCCCGCCCGCCCGTGGCCCCGGTCGGTCAGTGCGGGTCTCGCCCGGTCCGTTGGGCACCCCGGGGGCGGGGCCTCCGGGGTGGGCATTCTGTACCGCATATTTATGTGCATGGCGGGCAATCCGGATCGGCGCCGCTCTGCCGCACAACAAATACACGTCAGCGTCCAGAACGCCCACCCCTACGACCCCACCCCCTCCCTATCGCGAGCGACCAACGCCCGGTGGGGGGTGATGAAGCAGTCCGGGGTTGCCGCGAGTGCCTCATCACCCCCACTGGCCGATCCGGCCCAAGGACCGGAGACGGCCGGAGGGTGGGCGATGAAGCAGTCCGGGGTTGCCGCAGGTGCCTTACTCACCCCCCACCGGCGTCAGTCGCCCATACGACACGAGGGGGTGTGCAGGGGTGCGCCCATGGGGGTCCCCCCGGCCGAAGGCTGGGGGAGACGAGCGGTGATGCCGGTGACGGAACGGCCCGGCAAATCCGCGAGCGCTGTGGGGGTCCCCCCGGCCGAAGGCTGGGGGAGTGCGCCGGCGCGCCACCGACCCACAGACGAACAGAGCGCAGACCCGCACTGACCAACCGGGGCAACGGGAGGGCGGGCGGAAAAACCCCCAACCGCAACCACAACGCACCCGCACACGGACAACGGCCCCGGGGACGCGGCACACGTACCCCGGGGCCGCAGCGCGCTCCGCGCGCTATTCCGTCGCGATCGCGCCCAGCACGTTCATCCGCCCCGCCCGGAACGCCGGCACCAGCGCCGCGACGAGTCCGACGAGGGCCGAGCCGATGAAGACCGTGATGATCGTCGGCCAGGGGATCTCCAGGATCCCGAGCCCCTGGAGGGCCAGCAGCTGCTGGGCGGAGGCGCCCCAGCCCATGCCGAGGCCGAGACCGAGCACCGCGCCGAAGAGGGCGATGACGATCGACTCCAGGCGGATCATGCGCCGCAGCTGCCGCCGCGACATGCCGATCGCCCGCATGAGGCCGATCTCCCGGGTGCGCTCCACCACGGACAGGGCGAGGGTGTTCACGACGCCCAGGATGGCGACGATGATCGCCAGGGCCAGCAGGCCGTAGATCAGGTTGAGCAGCTGGCCGATCTGGTCCTTGAGCAGCTGCTTGTAGTCGGCCTGGTTGCGGACCTGGACCTGCGGGAAGTCGTGCAGCGCCTTCTTCAGCCCCGCGTAGGCCGCCTCCTGCTGCCCGTCCTTGGCGGCGGCGAACATGATGTCGTTGATCGGCATCCGGTCGGCCGGCACGTAGCGCGCCGCGGTCGTGATGTTGGTGTACATCGCGCCCTGGTCGAAGACGGTGTCCGAGGAGGTGATGGCGGCGACGGTCAGCGCGGCGGTGTCGCCGTGCTCGAAGCGGACGGAGAGCTTGTCGCCGAGCTTGACCTTGTGCTTGTCGGCGAATCCCTCGCCGACCGACATCGCGTTCGCGCCGTACGCGGCCGACAGCTCGCCGGCGACGGTCTTGACCTGGAGGTCCTGTGCGTACGTCGGGTCCGCGGCGGACAGGGAGGTGTCGGACACCGACCCGTCGGGGGCGGTGAGCTTGACGTCGAGGGACTTGTAGTCGGTGACGTGGGCCAGGCCCGGCGCGGCCTTGATCGCCCGCTCGATCTGCGGGGTGATCGGCTGGCCGCTGTCGGAGGCGATGATGAAGTCCGCGCCGACCGACTTGTCGAGCTGGTCGGTCGCCGAGGCCACCATCGAGGAGCCGACCACGGACAGGCCCGCCACGAGGGCGAGGCCGATCATGAGGGCGGCGGCGGTGGCACCGGTGCGGCGCGGGTTGCGCAGCGCGTTGCGCTCGGCGAGGCGCCCGACCGGGCCGAAGATCCGCAGGACGCCCGCGCTGATCACCCGGACGACGACGCCGGCGAGCAGCGGCCCGACGACCACGAAGCCGACCAGGGTGAGCAGGATGCCGAGGCCGAGGAACATCGAGCCGTCCGCGGCCTTGGTGGACTGCACGGCGGCGAGGAGCGCGGCGGCGCCCGCGAGGGTGAGGACGACGCCGATCGCGGCGCGCACCTTGCCGGCCCGGCCGTCGGCGGGGGTGCCGGCGTCGCGCAGCGCGGCCATCGGGGAGACCTTGCCGGCCCGCCGGGCAGGCAGGTAGGCGGCGAGGACGGTCACCACGACACCGAGGACGAGCCCGATGACCGGGGTCGAGGCCTTGACCGTCAGGGAGGAGGTGTCGAGGTTCATGCCCGCGCTGCCCATGAGGTTCATGAGCAGGACGGCGAGCCCGACGCCGCCGCCGATGCCGAGCACGGAGCCCACCACGCCGAGCAGCAGCGCCTCGACCAGCACCGAGCGGTTGACCTGGCGGCGGCTGGCGCCGATGGCCCGCATGAGGCCGATCTCCCGGGTGCGCTGGGCGACCAGCATGGAGAAGGTGTTGACGATCAGGAAGATGCCGACGAGGACGGCGATCCCCGCGAAGCCGAGCATCGCGTACTTGATGACGTCCAGGAAGCCGGCGATGTCGTTCTGGTTCTCGGCGGTCCACTCGGCCTGGGTCTGCACCTTGTAGCCCGCGGTGGAGCCGAGGGCGGCGGTGACGTTCTTCTTCAGCTGGTCGTCGCTGATCCCGGGCTGCGCGGTCAGGCCGATGCTGCTGAAGACGTCCTTGGCGCCGAGCACCTTGGTCTGGGTGGTGGCGGTGTCGAAGTAGAAGATCGCCGCACCGGGGTTGGTGACCTTGAAGGTGGCGATGCCGCTGATCCGGGCGTGGAACTCGCCGGGGATGGCGATGACGCGCAGTTCGTCGCCGAGCTTCAGGTGCTTCTTGTCGGCGGTGTCGGCGTCGACCATCACCTCGGTGGGGCCGCGCGGGGCGTGGCCGGAGGTGACGTCGACCGAACGCAGCTCCGTGGAGTCCCAGTTGGTGGCGATGGTGGGGGCGCCGGAGGTCGGGCCGAGGTTGTCGCCGGCGGCGTCGGTGACGGTGAGGGTCTGGCTGTTGGCCTCGCCCGTCGCGGACTTGACGCCGTCGACCTCCTTCAGCCGCGCGACCGTGGCGGCCGGCACGGTCGCCGCCTTGGTGGTCATCTGCATCTCGTCGTCGCTGGGCGCGCCCTTGGGCGTGACCGTGACGTCCGACGCCGTGGCGGCGAAGAGCTTGTCGAAGGTGGAGGTCATGGTGTCGGTGAAGACGAGCGTGCCGCAGACGAAGCCCACCGACAGCAGGACGGCGATGGCGGACAGCGCCATGCGTCCCTTGTGCGCGACGAAGTTGCGCATCGAGGTCTTGACGACGGTCACGACGTCCTCCCGCGCGCGTCGAAGTCCTTCATGCGCTCGAGGACGGAGTCGGCGGTCGGGTCCCGCATCTCGTCGACGATCCGGCCGTCGGCGAGGTACAGGACGCGGTCGGCGTAGGAGGCGGCGACCGGGTCGTGGGTCACCATGACGATGGTCTGGCCGAGTTCGTCGACCGAGCGGCGCAGGAAGCCGAGGATCTCGGCACCGGCGCGCGAGTCGAGGTTCCCGGTCGGCTCGTCACCGAAGATGATCTCGGGGCGGGCGGCGAGGGCGCGGGCCACGGCGACGCGCTGCTGCTGGCCGCCGGAGAGCTGGCCGGGCCGGTGCTTGAGGCGGCCGGCCAGACCGACGGTCTCCACGACGCGCTGCAGCCACTGGGGGTCGGCCCTGCGGCCGGCGATGTCCATGGGCAGCGTGATGTTCTCGGCTGCGTTGAGGGTCGGCAGCAGGTTGAAGGCCTGGAAGATGAATCCGATCTTGTCCCGCCGCAGCTGGGTGAGCTTCTTGTCCTTCAGCGTGGTGATCTCGGTCTCACCGACCCAGATCCGGCCCTCGCTCACCGTGTCGAGACCGGCGAGGCAGTGCATCAGGGTCGACTTGCCGGAGCCGGAGGGCCCCATGATCGCGGTGAAGCGGCCGCGGTCGATGTCGACGTCGACCGCGTCGAGGGCCACGACCCGGGTCTCGCCCGAGCCGTACGCCTTGGTGACCTGACGGGCCCGGGCGGCCACGGCCGTACGTTCTCCGCTGCCCCCGGACTTGGGAATCGATACTGCCGTTGTCACGTGGATGCTCCTGTTCGGGTGGTGGCCGCCGCCGTTGCGGGGCGTGCTTCGTCGCGTACCAAGACTGGCTTCGGGGAGGGGGCCGGAACGATGGTGCGGGTCTCCGTATCGGCCCGGGGGTTAGCCCCACCAGAAGGCTAGGGAGCCCAGGAGGGCCCCCTCGTCCTCCGCCGGTACGAACCGGGGGTAGGAGAAAGTCGGGTGGGACCCCTAGGGGGTCTGCGCCTTTCGGCGTACCCGGCTCGGGGTCGAGACTGCACCCTCCGGTCACGGGAGGTTCAAGCGTCGCCGTCCGGCCTGCGGGAACCCCCTGTGCGCGCGGGGTCCCGGCATGAAATCGTGTGTCGTACACACAACCAGGGGGGACCAGTGGAGCGCACCGAGCAGACCGCGACCGCAGCCGCCGAGGCGTCCGCCGCGGGGCCGCAGCGGCGCGGACCGGTCGTCGCCGCGCTGATGCTGGCCATGGCGCTGGCGGCGATGGACTCCACGATCATCTCCACCGCGGTGCCGCAGATCGTCGGCGAGCTGGGCGGCTTCTCCGTCTTCTCCTGGCTCTTCTCCGGCTACCTGCTCGCGGTCACGGTGACCCTCCCGGTCTACGGCAAGCTCGCCGACACCTTCGGCCGCAAACCCGTACTGCTCACCGGCATCGGGATCTTCCTGCTGGGCTCCGTACTGTGCGCCGGGGCGTGGAACATGGCCGGGCTGATCGCCTTCCGCATCGTGCAGGGTCTCGGCGGCGGCGCCATCCAGGGGACCGTGCAGACGATCGCCGGCGACCTGTACCCGCTGAAGGAGCGCGGCCGCATCCAGGCGGCGATCTCCACCGTCTGGGCGGTCTCCGCCGTCCTCGGGCCGTTGTGCGGCGGGCTCTTCGCGGGCTACGCCAGCTGGCGCTGGATCTTCCTGATCAACCTGCCCGTCGGCGCGGTCGCGCTGCTGCTCATCTCCCGCCATCTGCGCGAGCGGGTCGGCGAGCGGACCCGGCACCGGGTCGACTGGCCCGGCGCGCTGCTGCTCTTCCTGTCCGGCGGGCTACTGATCACCGGCCTCGTCCAGGGCGGGGCCACCCGGTGGTGGCTGCTCGGCGGCAGCCTCGTCATGTTCGGCCTGACCGTGTGGGCCGAGCGCCGGGCCGCCGAGCCGATCATCCCCGGCTGGGTCTGGCGGCGCCGGGTGATCGTCGCCGTCAATCTGGCCCTGGGCATGCTCGGCGTGCTGATGGTGGCCCCGACGGTCTTCCTCCCGACGTACGCCCAGACCGTGCTCGGCCTCGGGCCGATCGCCGCGGGCTTCGTGCTGTCGGTGATGACGCTCAGCTGGCCCCTCTCCGCGGCCCTCAGCAACCGCGTCTACCTGCGCATCGGCTTCCGCAACACCGCGGCGCTGGGCATGGCGGCCGCCACCGTCGTCCTCGTCGTGCTGGTATCGCTCCCCTACGCCGGTCCCGCCTGGCAGCCCACCCTGGTGATGCTGGCCCTCGGCGCCGCCCTCGGCCTCTTCCAGCTCCCGCTGATCGTCGGTGTCCAGTCCACCGTCCCGTGGAGCGAACGGGCCACCGCCACTTCGTCGATCCTCTTCTGCCGCCAGGTCGGCCAGAGCGTGGGCGCGGCCGTCTTCGGCGCCGTCGCCAACGCGACCCTCGCCTCGCGCCTGCACGGCTCCGGCACCGACCTCGACTCGATCACCGGCGCCGCCCATCTCGACGACCAGGTGCGCCGCGCCGTCGCGGCGGCGGTCGACCACGTCTACGTCGGCGCGACCATCGCGGCCGTCCTCTCCCTGGCCGCGGTCCTCTTCGTCGCCCCCCGCCGCTTCCCGGTCCTGGAGGACGACCCGGCGGTACGGTGAGCCCGTGGACGCGAAGACCTACGCGCGCATGCGGGCCATCGCCGGCGAGTTGATGGAGCGCGAGGACACCTGGGCCGTGGAGATCGGTGAGGGCGTCATCACGATGATGATGCCGCCGGTGAACCGGCACGAGCTGATCGCGCTGCGGCTGCGGCGACAGATCGAGGGGCAGATGGCCGACGATCCGGAGTGGGCCGGTCACGTGGCCCACAGCGGTCCCGAGATCGAGGCGCCCGCCATAGGGCGGATGCGCCGTCCGGACCTCGTCGTCGTGGCCGAACAGGCCCTCGACACGCCCGGTTTCCTCGACCCCGCCGACGTCGCCCTGGTGGCCGAGGTCGTCTCCACGTCCAACCCGGAGAACGACTACCGCGAGAAGACCCGGGACTACCCCGCCATGGGCATCCCGCTCTACCTGATCATCGACCCGCGCGACAAGACACTGGCCGTGCTCTCCGATCCGGGACCGTCACCCGGCGACGACGGCCCCCGTTACCGGGCACGCCACGACTACGCCTTCGGGGACGCCGTCGCCGTGGGGCCGTGGGTCGTGGACAGCGGCGAGTTCCCCGCCTACGACGGTTCCTGATCGTCCCCGTGTGAGGGGGAGGGAACGTCGGGGGCGGCGGGGTCCGGTTCGTCCTCGGCGTCGGGGACCTCGCGGCCGGTGAGGGCGGCGAGGCTGCTGCGGACGTGGGCGAGGTGCTCGCGGATCTCCTCCCGGCGGACCTCGTGCTCACGCAGTTCGCGTTCCGCGGCGAGACGGATGCGCTCCTCCCGCACCCGCGCCTGGGCGAGGAGTTCCGCCGCGGTGGCGTCGGCCTCCTCCTGACGGCGCCGGGCGGCCTCCTCGGTCTCCGCCAGGGCCCGGCGGGCGTCGTCCACCATGGCCTCGGCGTAGGAGGTGAGTTCGGCCGTACGGGAGTCGGCACCGGCCTCGCCCTCGGCGAGTTCGTGCTCCTGGGTGTCGAAGCGCTCGCGGTGGTCCTTCTCCAGTTCGGCGAGCGTGCGTTCGCCGTCCTGCCGGGCGGCTTCCAGTTCCCGGGCTGCCTCGTCCCGCAGCCGTCCGGCCTCCTCGCGGGCGTCGCCGAGGACGCGCCCGGCGTCGGCGCGGGAGCGTTCCAGCCGCTGTTCGGCCAGCTCGTCCGCGGTGCCGCGGCGGGCGTGGGCGGCCGCGCGGGCCTCGTCCATGAGGGTGCGGCGGGCGGCATCGGCCGCGTCGTGCGCGTGCCGGGCCTCCTCCTCGGCCTGTTCGCGGACGGAGGCGGCCTCCTCCTCGACCAGCCGCAGCAGGTCGAGTGCGCCCTTCCCGAGGGATTCGTACGTCGGCGGGGAGAGCGTGGAGACCACGTCGCGCAGCGCCGCGCACTCCGCGGTCATCTCGCTGGCCAGGACGGTGAGCCGCGCGGCACGCTCCCAGGCGGCGTCGCGGTCCTCGGACAGCTCCTCCAGGAAGCGGTCGACCTGTTCGGTGCGGTACCCGCGACCACGGACGGTGGCGAAGCCGTGGCCGCCGCGGGGGTGTGCCGTACTCATACCCCCATTCTCCGGGATTTGCCCGATTTACCCATATCGCGACACTCCGACCGGCCCGCCGGCCGGCCGGAGCGACGTCGCGACCGGGCCTAGAGCATCCCGTCCCACATCTGCTCGATGAGCACCGGCCACCAGTGCTCGGGCGAGGCGACCGCCGCCGGGTCGAGCGCGGCCAGCTGGTTCTGGAAGTCGACCGTCCAGCGGCCCGCCTGCTCGGGTGTCAGGCCCAGCCGCCAGCGCCACATCTTCCCCAGCAGCGCCAGGCAGCGGACGAACTCCGGCAGGCTGGTGTTGGCGAACTGCGGCACCGCCGCCGTCCCGCCCGGCCCGGCCTCCAGCGGCACCGCGACGATGTGCGCCGTGCCGTACTGCACGCACAGCTGACGGCCGAAGTCATTGCCCATCACCAGGTACGAACCCGCGTCCGGGGCAGGCTGCACGCCCCGCTCGGCCGCCAGCTCCGCCAGGGTCGGCACCGGCCGTCCGGGCTGGGCCTGGGCCCAGAAGAACGGGCCGAAGTCCACCGGCAGCCCGGACCAGGTGAGCGTCTGCGCGACCAGGTCCGGCACGCCCTGGCGGGCGACCGCCCGCTGGTCGAAGCGGAACACGCCCTGCGGCCCGAAGGACTGCGCCAGTTCGTGCCCGATCGCGTCCAGCGGGACCGGGGGGACCCGCTGGATCCGGTGCGGTTCGGGCATCGGCACCCGGTGCGGGTGGGCGTGCGCCGGGGCGCTCGCCACCTGGTGCAGCTCGCCGAGGTGGGTCAGCAGGTGCTGGACGCCCGCGCGACGGCTCGCGTGGTCCTTGCCGTACGGGGCGGTGCTGCTGATCCGCACCTGGGGCCAGGTCTCGCGGATCATCCGGGCGCAGTAACCGCCCGGCAGGTCGCACGACTCCAGCTCCGTGTGCAGCTCCAGCACCGCCTGCGGAGGCACGCCGAGGGCGCGCAGCTCGTGCAGGATCTGCCACTCCGGGTGCGGCGTGCCGGGCGCCGAGCGGCGGATCAGCTGCTGCTCCGAGCCGTCCTGCGCGCGGTAGCGGAGCACGGCCATGTAGCCGGGGCCGACCGTGGGCACCCCGGTGGGCGGCTGGGCCTGGGCCTGGGGCTGCGGCGGCTGGGGGTAGCCGTACGCCGCGGGCTGCTGCGCCGCCGCGACGGGGCCGGGCGGGGGCGGGGGCGGTGCCGAGGCCCCGGCACCGCCGTCCGGGCGGGACAGCACCGTGGCGGCCTGGTGCACGTCGCCGGCCGCCGGCCCCGGCGGGGCAGGAGGTGCGGGCGGGCCGGGCCGGTCGTTCGCGGGGAGCGCCTGCACGAGCTGCGTCGGCACGTACCCGGCGGCGGGGGTGCCCGGCACTCCCGGACCGGGCGGCGGCGCGGGCGGCCCGGGCGGGGCCGCCTTCGAGGTCTCGGCGGCGGCCACGTCGGCGGCGCCGCGTCCCGGGCCCGGCGGCGGGGGCGGCGGAGGCGGGCCGTCCGGACGCGACAGCATCGTCGCGGCCTGGTGCACGTCCCCGGTGGCCGGCCGGGCAGGGGTGGACGGCGCGGGGGGCGGTGGGGGCGGAGCGGCCGCCGTCGGACCGCCGAACGGCGAGGGCGGGGGCGGGGGCGCGCCCGAGCCGCCCGGGTAGCCGTAGGCGCCGGGCCCGGGGGCCGGCGGAGGCGGGGGCGGTGCGCCCGCACCGGCGCCGGGGTGGCCGTAACCGCCCTGCGCCCGGGGCTGCGGCAGCGGCGTCCCGGTCTCGGGCACGCCGGGCAGCCGCTCGGTGCTGGCGTCGGCACTCGTCATCGGCGGCGGGGTGTGGGCGTCGTCCGAGTCGCTGATCGGCGGCGCGTACACGGTCGCCGGCGGCGGCACGGACGCGCCCGCGCCGTTGCTGTCGTTGGCGTCCCGCCACGCCGTGGGCGGCGGGGTCGGCGGGCCGCCGTACGGGGTCGGCATCGGCGGGGTCGGGGTCGGGACGTACGGCTGGGTGGGCGTCGCCGGCCCGGGCGCGGTGACGGGAGCCGGAGTGGGGAGGGTGTCGCCGGGGACACCGTCCGGGACCTCGCGGCGGTCGGGGATGCCGAGCCGGTCGGCGGCGTCCTGCAGCCACTGCGGCGGGCTCAGCAGGAAGGACGTCGCCTCCAGGTCGATCCGCCGGGGCGGCTCCGGACTCGCGTCCGGGACCGCGTCGGCCGCGGCACCGTAGGTCTCCTCCCAGCGGCGGATGACCTCGCCCACCGGCAGTGCGGGCCAGAGCGTGGCCTCGCCGCTGTCCCGGGCGATGACGATGCGGGTCTCCCCGTCGTCCGAGGTCGGACCGCCGTCCCTGGGCTCGGACCACACCACGAATCCCCGGTCGAACTCCCGCACCTGCACCTCGCGGGTGAGGTAGGCGGGGACGTCGGCGTTGATCCACCGCTCGGCGCGCTCCTGCGCCTGCGCGAACGTGACCATGTGCTGCCTCACCCCTCCACCGGGACGGCGCGGGCGAAGCCGCCGTCCACCATCAGGTTCGCCACCGTCTCCAGCTCCGGCGGTTCGCCGGCGAGCGCGGCCAGGAAGGCGTCGAAGTCCTCGCCGCAGGGCAGCAGCAGCCCGGCGACCCGCTCCTCGGTGGAGCCGAAGGCGCCGTCGGCGTCACGCACGTCGTCGTACGGGCACAGCCACATCGAACCCAGGTCGGCGCCGCGCGCCTTGACGGCGAGCACGCCGCCCTGGACGTAGGAGATCGCCAGGTAGTCCTTGCTGAGGTGGTCCCGCAGGCACTTGTTGACGTAGCCGAGGTCGTTGGCGGCCGCCTCGTCCCGCACGGTGAAGAAGGGCTGGTCGACGAGAAGTCCGAGCATGGGGAGCAGGGCGACGCCGCGCGGGGCGCTGCCGCCCGCCGCCTTGAGGAAGGTGCGGTACGCGCCGGGCAGCCGGTAGCCGAGCTCCTCCTCGACGTCCCGCACCTGCTGTTCGGTGACGGCGACCCCGTCCTTGCGCAGGCCGAAGTGGACGGGCCGGGTCTCCTGGAGCGGCCGGGTGCCGCGCTTGTCGTGGTCGGCGGAGGCGGTGGTGGCCAGGCCGCCGTGGTGCCGCAGCAACGACTTGACCTCGGCGGGGACCAGTTCCAGACGGCGGCTGCCGGCGACGTGGTGCCAGGTCCACCCGTGCGGCGTGGCGACAGAGGACAGGCTGCCCCACAGCTCGTGACCGGCGGCGTGCAGCGCGGCGTTGGCCGACACGTAGTCGGTCAGCCGGAGCTCGTCGATGCCGAAGCCGTCCGGAGGTTCGGCGATCTCGGCCGCCGCCCGGGCGTACGGCGAGAAGTCGGGGTAGCCGCGCTCGTCCACGCGTACGCCCTGCGGGTGGCGGGCGCGCCGCACCGGGTCCGGGAAGTGCACGATCTGACCGGCGTAGGCCGCGTTCGGTGGCGCGGCCCGGTGCACGGGCCGACCTGTCGTCATTGCGGATGCCCCCATGCTGGATCTGGTGTTGGGCACAGCCTATGGGGTGTGGCAATAGGCGCTCCGGCTGGTTCCGGTCACCGGTGCGGGGCGGCCCAACCCGGCTCCGGTGAGGGTGCGTTGTGCCCACGTCCGTGGGGGCGGTGGCCGAATCCCGGCCGTTCTCCCGGGGCTTGGCACCCTTTTCGTCCGGGCCGGCGCTACTATCCGTACAACCACTGGCCAACGCAAGGGGCACCACTGCGGCAGCACATCGGACGTCGTCACGCATCCCCCCACCGTGCCGTGACATCCGGCACAAAATAAACCTCTCACCTCACAACCGACTTCCGTAACGCCTTGTCCGTTTGGCAGTCTTACGCACATAGGGGGACGTCCTCCCCGTGAGGACGGATCGGAGGGCCGTACGAAGATGCTGACGAGAGACGCCGCGGACCCGCGGCTCAACTGGGGAGCCGACGAAGCGCCCGCGCCACCGGTGCTGCGCCACCGGCGCGACGGGATCCTGCCCGCGGTCGCCGCCGCGCTGTCCGTCAAGGACGAGGTCCTCACCTGCACCGGCGTCAAGGCCGACCAGCCGCCGCCGCTGCACCCGCTCGTCCAGGACGTCCTCGACGCCCTCCCCGTCGCCCAGCGTGAGCGCTTCACCGGTCGCTGCCCCGAGCCGGTGCTGCTCTCCCGCCACCTCACCACCGTCGACGGCGCCCGCAGCAAGCGCGCCGCGCGCAAGCCGCTCACGGCCGGTGAGGCCCGCAAGGCCCTCAAGGGCGCCAAGCTCACCGCCCGCCGCATACGCGAGGACGGCGACCCCGCCCACGGCACCTACGCCCCGCCCTGCCGCTCCTGCCAGGCACTGCTCGCACACTTCGGCGTCCGCGCCTTCGACCCGGGAGCCGGCTCCGAATGAACTCGACCCGCTTCCCCGTCGGCGTCGACACGGCCCTGCGCTCCGCCGGCTGGCAGCCCGGCCGCTGGGACATCCGGCAGGCCGAGGTCTGGGCCGACACGCTCCGCGCCCACATCTCCCCCGGCGGCCATCAGCACAGCGTCTTCCCCGCCGCGGTCGAGGCCTGGGCCGAGTTCGGCGGCCTGACCGTGCCCGCCGTCTCCTCCCCCGGCCGCCACGTCGCGCCCAGCACGGTCCACGTGGACCCGCTCCACGGGCTGCACCTCGCGCGCACGCTCGGCGACCTGGGCACGGCGCTCGACACGGAGGTCGCTCCGCTCGGGGAGGAGTCCGCGGGGCAGGGGCAGCTCGCGATCGACGCGGAGGGACGCGTCTACTGCGTCGACCACACCGGCGACTACTACCTGGGGGCCACCATCGACGCGGCCCTGGGCGCCCTCATGACGGGCTCGCGCCCCCACCGCCTCACGACGTGACCGCCGGGCGGGACGGCTGGTGACGTCGGCGGTTCGGCCGTCCCGCCGTCCCGCGCCCGAAGGACGCGAGACGAACCCGCGCATAGACAACCCGCCGCAAGGGGCACCGCACCCCGGGCCGGACCGCTACGCGGGAAGCATCGCGGAGACGCGGAACCCGCCCTCATGGGTCGTGCCGGCGGCGAACCCCCCGCCGAGCGCCGTGACACGCTCCTTCATGCCGACCAGCCCGTTGCCCCCGCTGGGAAGCACCAGCGCGGGCGCGCCGTCGGAGGGCCCGTTCTGCACGAGGACCGCGACCTCAGCCTCGCGGTAGGCGAGGCGGATGCGGGCCCGCGCACCGGGTGCGTGCTTGTGCACATTGGTGAGCGCTTCCTGCACGACGCGGTAGACCGTGGCCTCGACCCGTGCCGCCAGTGGACGCTCCTCCCCCTCCACCGTGAGATCGACGTCCATCCCGGCGGCCCGCGACTCGTCGAGCAGCCCCCTGAGCTCGGCCAGGCACGGCCCCTGCTCGCCATCCTCCGCCTCGACGGATGCCGCGGCCGCCGCACCCGCCGCGCCCGGCGACGAGGGCGCAATCGTTTCCGCAACGGCCGCCACGCGTACCACCGACGCCGGGGAGACGGACGCCGCCGCGGACGCCGTCCGCGCCGCCGCCGGCTCCGTCCGCAGGACACCCAGCATCTCGCGCAGTTCGTTGAGCGCCTGGCGCCCCATGTCCCCGAGGAGCTGTGCGCTGGCCGAGGCCTTCTCGGGGTCCTTGACGGCGATCGCCTGGAGCGCGGCCGCGTGCACGACCATGAGGCTCACCCGGTGCGCGACGACGTCGTGCATCTCGCGCGCGATGCGGGTGCGCTCCTCCATGCGGGCGCGCTCCGCGGAGCTCGTGGCCGTCTCGGCGAGCAGCGACAGCTCGCGCTCCAGGCCGTCCGCCCGTTCCCGCAGGCTCTCCACGAGGCGGCGCCGGGCGCCGACGTACAGGCCGAGCAGCACCGGCGGGGCGGTGACGCCGACCGCCGCGAGGACCGAGGTGAGGGCGACCACGGCCAGCGGCGCGTGGTAGGCGGCGCCGCCGAGGTCACCGTGCATCTCCAGGAAGGTGACGATCAGCATGCCGAGCATGGTCATCCCCGACAGCACCGCGATGATCCGCCGCGGTACGTCGGAGGCGGCCAGGGTGTAGAGGCCGACGATGCTGAGCAGGATGCCCATCTGGGCGGGCGTGACGGCGATGGAGACCAGGACGACCAGCACCGGCCAGCGCCTGCGCAGCACCAGTACCGAGCCGACCAGCAGACCGAACAGACCCGTGACGACCGGCGAGATCCCGGTCTTCTCCGCGAAGGCCGCGCCTTCCAGGAGGCATTCCACGGCCGAGACGAAGGCCAGGGAGACGTCGAGCACCATGCTGCGCCGTCTGGGCCACCACCACGGCCCGGCGGCCCCCCGGCTTCGTCCGCCGGCCCCGTCCGGTACGTACTCCCCCGTCGTACTCATACGGACCAGCCTAGACGCGACGGTGTCCGCCTGGCGGTCAGCCCCGTTCCGGGGAGCGGCCCGGATCTATCCTTGTGCCGTCGGACAGCGCGGTCCGGACAATGCCGCCGACCATTCCACTGCACTAGGAGCCGCACCTGTGAGCAGCGCCGACAACACGACCGGCAGCGCCCCCCTCCGCGCGGACATCCGCCGCCTGGGAGATCTCCTCGGCGGGACGCTCGTCCGGCAGGAGGGCCCGGAGCTCCTCGACCTGGTCGAGAGGGTGCGGGCCCTGACCCGCAGCGACGGCGAGGCCGCCGCCGCCCTGCTCGGCGAGACCGATCTGGAGACCGCGGCCAAGCTGGTACGGGCGTTCTCCACCTACTTCCACCTCGCGAACGTCACCGAGCAGGTGCACCGCGGCCGTGAGCTGCGGTCCCGCCGGGCGACCGACGGCGGGCTGCTGGCCCGTACGGCCGACCTGCTCAAGGACGCCGACCCGGAGCACCTGCGCCAGACGGTGCGCAACCTGAACGTGCGTCCGGTCTTCACCGCCCACCCGACCGAGGCGGCCCGCCGCAGCGTGCTGAACAAGCTGCGGGTGATCGCCGTCCTGCTGGACGAGTCCGGTGCGGCGGGCGGCGACCGCCGCCGCAGCGACCTGCGGCTGGCGGAGAACATCGACCTCCTCTGGCAGACCGACGAACTGCGCGTCGTGCGCCCCGAGCCCGCGGACGAGGCGCGCAACGCCATCTACTACCTGGACGAGCTGCACGCCGGCGCGGTCGGCGACGTGCTGGAGGACCTGGCGGTCGAGCTGGAGCGGGTCGGCGTGCCGCTGCCCGCGGAGACCCGCCCGCTGACCTTCGGCACCTGGATCGGCGGCGACCGGGACGGCAACCCCAACGTGACCCCGCAGGTCACCTGGGACGTGCTGATCCTGCAGCACGAGCACGGCATCACCGACGCCCTCGAACTGGTCGACGACCTGCGCGCGGCGCTGTCCAACTCGATCCGCAACTCCGGCGCCTCGCCCGAGCTGCTGGCCGACCTGGAGCAGGACCTGCAGCGCCTCCCGGAGATCAGCCCCCGCTACAAGCGGCTGAACGCGGAGGAGCCGTACCGCCTCAAGGCGACCTGCATCCGGCAGAAGCTGCTCAACACCCGGGACCGGCTGGCCGGGGGCACGCCGCACGCGCCCGGCCGGGACTACCTGGGCACTGGTGACCTCCTGGCCGACCTGCGTCTGCTGCAGGACTCGCTGCGCGCCAACCGCGGCGAGCTGATCGCCGACGGCCGGCTGGACCGCACCATCCGCACGCTCGCCGCGTTCGGTCTGCAGCTGGCCACGATGGACGTCCGCGAGCACGCCGACGCCCACCACCACGCACTCGGCCAGCTCTTCGACCGGCTGGGCGAGGAGTCCTGGCGGTACGCGGACATGCCGCGGGACTACCGGCGCAGGCTGCTGGCCAAGGAGCTGCGCTCGCGGCGTCCGCTGGCGCCGTCCCCGGCGCCGCTGGACGCGGCGGGGGCCAAGACCCTGGGCGTCTTCCACACCGTGCGGGAGGCCTTCGAGCGGTTCGGGCCGGAGGTCGTCGAGTCGTACATCATCTCGATGTGCCTGGGCTCCGACGACGTCTTCGCGGCGGCGGTGCTGGCCCGCGAGGCCGGGCTGGTCGACCTGCACGCGGGGGTCGCCAAGATCGGCATCGTGCCGCTGCTGGAGACCACCGACGAGCTGAAGGTCGCGGACCGGCTGCTCGACGAGATGCTCTCCGACCCCTCCTACCGCAAGCTCGTCTCGCTCCGCGGCGACGTGCAGGAGGTCATGCTCGGCTACAGCGACTCGTCCAAGTTCGGCGGCATCACCACCTCGCAGTGGGAGATCCACCGGGCCCAGCGGCGGCTGCGCGACGTGGCGCACCGCCACGGGGTGCGGCTGCGGCTCTTCCACGGCCGCGGCGGCACCGTCGGCCGGGGCGGCGGCCCGACGCACGACGCGATCCTGGCGCAGCCGTGGGGCACGCTGGAGGGCGAGATCAAGGTGACCGAGCAGGGCGAGGTCATCTCCGACAAGTACCTGATCCCGTCCCTGGCGAGGGAGAACCTGGAGCTCACGGTCGCGGCCACGCTGCAGGCCTCGGCGCTGCACACCGCGCCCCGCCAGTCCGAGGAGGCGCTGTCGCGCTGGGACGCGGCCATGGACGTGGTCTCCGACGCCGCGCACGCCGTGTACCGGCGGCTGGTGGAGGACCCGGACCTGCCGGCGTACTTCTTCGCCTCCACGCCGGTGGACCAGCTGGCCGAGCTGCACCTGGGCTCACGCCCCTCGCGCCGCCCGGACAGCGGGGCGGGGCTCGACGGGCTGCGGGCCATCCCGTGGGTGTTCGGCTGGACGCAGTCGCGGCAGATCGTGCCGGGCTGGTTCGGTGTCGGCTCGGGCCTGAAGGCCGCTCGCGAGGCGGGCCGGGAGGCGGACATCGCCGAGGCGTACGAGCAGTGGCACTTCTTCCGGAACTTCCTGTCCAACGTCGAGATGACGCTGGCGAAGACGGACCTGCGGATCGCCGAACACTACGTCGGCACCCTGGTGCCCGAAGACCTCAAGCACGTCTTCGACGTCATCAAGGCCGAGCACGAGCTGACGGTCGCCGAGGTGCTGCGGATCACCGGTGAGGCGGAGCTGCTGGACGCGCAGCCGGTGCTCCAGCAGACCTTCCGGATCCGGGACGCCTACCTGGACCCGATCTCCTACCTGCAGGTGGCACTGCTGCACCGGCAGCGCGAGGCCGCCGCCCGCGGGGAGGAGCCCGACCCGCTGCTCGCCCGCGCGCTGCTGCTGACGGTCAACGGCGTGGCGGCGGGCCTGCGCAACACCGGCTGACCCCGGCCGCCGGACATGACGAGGGCGGTGCCTCCCCGCGGGGAGGCACCGCCCTCGTCATGTGTGCGCGGAGCGGAGGCGCGGGCGTCAGTTCTTGCGGTGGCCGATCAGCCGGGGCCTGGGCTCCAGCCCGGAGAGCCCGTTCCAGGAGAGGTTGACCAGGTGGGCGGCGACCTCCGCCTTCTTGGGCTTCTGGGCGTCCAGCCACCACTGCCCGGTGAGCGCGACCATCCCGACCAGCGCCTGGGCGTAGAGCGGGGCGAGCTTGGCGTCGAAGCCGCGCTGCTTGAACTCCATGCCCAGGATGTCCTCCACCTGGGTGGCGATGTCGCTGATCAGCGAGGCGAAGGTGCCGGTCGACTGGGCGACCGGGGAGTCCCGTACGAGGATCCGGAAGCCGTCGGTGTACTGCTCGATGTAGTCCAGCAGGGCGAAGGCCGCCTGCTCCAGCAGTTCGCGGGGGTGGCCACCGGTGAGGGCACCGGTGACCATGTCCAGCAGGCACCGCATCTCGCGGTCCACGACGACGGCGTAGAGGCCTTCCTTGCCGCCGAAGTGCTCGTACACGACGGGCTTGGACACACCCGCCTTGTGGGCGATCTCCTCGACGGAGGTCCCCTCGAAACCGCGTTCGGCGAAGAGCGTGCGCCCCACGTCGAGGAGTTGCTCGCGGCGCTCCTTGCCCGTCATGCGCACCCGCCGGGTGCGCCGCGACGGCGCGCCCTCGCTGCCCCTGCTGCTGCTTCTGCCGTCGCTCACCCGTCAATCATGCCGCTTCGCTGACGCTCTCCTTACGGCGGGCCGCGATCCGGTCAGCGGTCGGCCACCGTACGTCACTGGCCCAGCCGAGCATTTCGAACCAGCGGATGACGCGGGCGCTGGAGTCGATCTGACCGCGGAGCACTCCGTGCCGGGCGGAGGTGGGGTCGGCGTGGTGCAGGTTGTGCCAGGACTCGCCGCAGGAGAGCACGGCCAGCCACCAGACGTTGCCGGACTTGTCGCGGGAGCGGAAGGGCCGCTTGCCGACCGCGTGGCAGATCGAGTTGATCGACCAGGTGACGTGGTGCAGCAGGGCCACGCGGACCAGGGAGCCCCAGAAGAAGGCGGTGGCGGCACCGGTCCAGGACATCGTCGCCAGGCCGCCGATCAGCGGCGGGAGCAGCAGGGAGACGGCCGTCCACAGCCAGAAGTCACGGCTGATCCGGCGGATCGCCGGGTCCTTGATCAGATCGGGGGCGTACTTGTGCTGGGGGGTCTGCTCCTCGTCGAACAGCCAGCCCATGTGGGCCCACCACAGGCCCTTCATCAGGGCGGGGACGGTCTCGCCGTAGCGCCAGGGGCTGTGCGGGTCGCCGTCGGCGTCGGAGAACTTGTGGTGCTTGCGGTGGTCGGCGACCCACCGCACGACCGGCCCCTCGACGGCCATCGACCCGGCGATCGCCAGGGCGATCTTCAGCGGGCGCTTGGCCTTGAACGAGCCGTGGGTGAAGTGGCGGTGGAAGCCGATGGTGATGCCGTGACAGCCGAGGAAGTACATCCCCACCATCAGGCCGAGGTCGAGCCAGCTCAGGCCCCATCCCCACGCCAGCGGGATCGCCGCGACGAGGGCGAGGAAGGGGATGCCGATGAAGAGTCCGAGGGTGATCTGCTCGAGTGACTGCTTCTTGTCAGCACCGAGGGTGGCGCGGGGAAGCGGGGCCCCGTCGCCGGCCCCGGGTTCCGGGGACTCGGTGATCACGTCGGTCTGTGTGGTCATGGTGGTCCCTCAATGAAGGTCGGGGGCTACGCCACCGTAACTTACGGCTTCGTAAGTATGGCAGGGCTAAGTGAAGGCCGAACAGAGCACGCGTGTCGGCGGGAATACGGCTCTTGGCACATGTACCCATGTTCGGGAAAGGGAAGTGCCGATCTTTCTCGTCGCATTGGAGGCGGTCGGTGCGGCATAGTGGTGGGGGCCGGACGGCACCCTGACGGGATGTCCTGTTCGGCCGGGGTTTCCATCCGCTGTGGTGTAACGGCAGCACTGAGGGTTTTGGTCCCTTAAGTCCGGGTTCGAATCCTGGCAGCGGAGCACGGAACGGAGGGTCGCGGCAACCGCCGCGACCCTTCCGCGTTCACCGCCCGAAACGCCCCGGTATCCTTCGGGTGACCGTCACCCCATGCCGAGGAGCCCGTTCCGTGAGCGCCCACCGCCCGGCTGCCGTCATCGTCCTTGCCGCGGGCGAGGGCACCCGCATGAAGTCGGCAACCCCCAAAGTCCTGCACGCGATCAGCGGCCGGTCCCTGGTCGGACACGTCGTCGCCGCGGCCCGCGCCCTGGAACCCGAGCACCTGCTGGTCGTCGTCGGCCACGCCCGTGAGCAGGTGACCGCCCACCTGGCCGAGACCGACGCCGCGGTCCGCACCGCCGTGCAGCACGAGCAGAACGGCACCGGGCACGCGGTCCGGGCCGGCCTCGCGGAACTCCCGGAGCTGACCGGCACGGTGGTGATCACCGCCGGGGACACCCCGCTGCTCACCCCGGACACCCTGCGCGCCCTGGTCGAGGCCCACGCCGCCGACGGCAACGCCGTCACCGTGCTGACCGCCGAGGTGCCCGACCCGACCGGCTACGGCCGGATCGTGCGCGGCGAGGACGGCTCGGTGCTGGCGATCGTCGAGCAGAAGGACGCCACCGACGAGCAGCGGGCGCTGCGCGAGATCAACTCCGGGGTGTTCGCCTTCGACGCGCAGTTGCTGGTGGAGGCGCTGGCCAAGGTGACCACCGACAACGCCCAGGGCGAGGAGTACCTCACCGACACCCTCGGCATCCTGCGCGAGGCGGGCCACCGCGTCGGCGCCTCGGTCGCCGAGGACCACCACGAGATCGCCGGCATCAACAACCGCGTGCAGCTCGCCGAGGCCCGCCGCACCCTCAACGACCGCCTGCTGCGCCGGGCGATGCTGGAGGGCGCGACGATCATGGACCCGGCGTCGACCTGGGTGGACGTCACGGTGGAGTTCGAGCCCGACACCCTCGTGCTGCCCAACACCCAGCTGTACGGCGCGACCCGGCTCGCCTCGGGCGCCGAGGTCGGCCCCAACTGCACGCTTACCGACACCCTGGTCGGCCCCGGCGCCACGGTGAGCAACACCGTGGCCGTGGACGCGGAGATCGGCGAGGCCGCCACGGTCGGCCCGTACGCGTACCTGCGCCCGGGCACCCGGCTCGGCCCGAAGTCGAAGGCCGGCACCTACGTCGAGATGAAGAACGCCACCGTCGGCGAGGGCACCAAGGTGCCGCACCTGTCGTACGTCGGGGACGCGACGATCGGCGACCACACGAACATCGGTGCCGCCAGCGTCTTCGTCAACTACGACGGGCAGGCCAAGCACCACACCACGATCGGCTCCCACTGCCGCACCGGCTCCGACAACATGTTCGTGGCGCCCGTCACAGTCGGGGACGGCTCCTACACCGCCGCGGGCTCCGTGATCACCAAGGACGTGCCGGCCGGTTCGCTCGCCGTCGCACGCGGCCAGCAGCGCAACATCGAAGGCTGGGTGGCCAGGAAGCGGCCCGGCAGCGCCGCGGCCCACGCCGCCGAACAGGCCCGCCAGGCCGACCCGGAGGCCTGACCGGCGACGCGTCGGCAGGGGGCGGCGGTCGCAGTGGCCTTCCCCACGTGCGCGGTCGCGCCACGCAACGCGTACCGTGTGAGGTGCACACAATTCCGCCAGCTCCCCTGACCGAAGGCGAAGCTGCGTTGAACACCAAGGAGACGGTGCAGTGACCGGGATCAAGACGACCGGTGAGAAGAAGCTGATGCTCTTCTCCGGCCGCGCACACCCCGAGCTCGCGGAGGAGGTGGCACGTGAGCTGGGCGTCAACCTTGTGCCGACGAAGGCCTTCGACTTCGCGAACGGTGAGATCTACGTCCGTTTCGAGGAGTCGGCGCGCGGCTCGGACGCCTTCGTGATCCAGAGCCACACCGCTCCCATCAACAAGTGGATCATGGAGCAGCTGATCATGATCGATGCGCTGAAGCGGGCCTCCGCCAAGCGCATCACCGTGGTCGTGCCGTTCTACGGGTACGCCCGCCAGGACAAGAAGCACCGCGGCCGCGAGCCGATCTCGGCCCGTCTCGTCGCCGACCTGCTGAAGACCGCGGGCGCCGACCGGATCCTCACGGTCGACCTGCACACCGACCAGATCCAGGGCTTCTTCGACGGCCCGGTGGACCACCTGTTCGCGCTGCCGATCCTGGCGGACTACGTGGGCGCGAAGGTCGACCGCTCGAAGCTGACCGTCGTCTCCCCCGACGCCGGCCGGGTGCGCGTGGCCGACCGCTGGTGCGACCGCCTGGGCGCGCCGCTGGCCATCGTCCACAAGCGGCGCGACCCGGACGTCGCCAACCAGGTCACCGTGCACGAGGTGGTCGGTGACGTGCGCGGCCGCATCTGCGTCCTGGTGGACGACATGATCGACACCGGTGGCACCATCTGCGCCGCGGCGGACGCCCTGTTCGCCAACGGTGCCGAGGACGTCATCGTGACCGCCACCCACGGCGTCCTGTCCGGCCCGGCCGCGGACCGGCTGAAGAACTCCAAGGTGAGCGAGTTCGTCTTCACCGACACCCTGCCGACGCCGGGTGAGCTGGACCTCGACAAGATCACGGTGCTGTCCATCGCGCCGACGATCGCCAACGCGGTCCGCGAGGTCTTCGAGGACGGCTCCGTGACGAGCCTGTTCGAGGACTCGCACTGATCACGCGCATCGCGCTCTGATCGATTTCCGGGGCGGCCTCCCCGCCGGGTAGACTCTGCGAGTTGCTCGGCGAGGGAGGCCGTTTCCGTTTCGGCGGCGGACTCCGTTATCGACGCGCTCCTCGCAAGTGGAACGGCCCGTCGTGGGCTGGGCGACCGACAGAAGTCCCGTCGTCTCCACGAGGAGTGTGATCCACATGTCCGAGGTCAAGATCACCGCGCAGCTGCGCACCGAGTTCGGCAAGGGCGCCGCCCGCCGCGTCCGCCGCGACCACCTGGTCCCCGGCGTCATCTACGGCCACGGCCAGGACCCCAAGCACGTGACCCTGCCGGGTCACGACCTGCTGCTCGCGCTGCGCACCCCCAACGTGCTGATCAGCCTGGCCATCGAGGGTGACGGCACCGAGCTGGTCATCCCCAAGGCCGTGCAGCGCGACCCGCTGAAGGGCTTCCTGGAGCACGTCGACCTGCTCGCGGTCAAGCGCGGCGAGAAGATCACCGTCGAGGTCCCGGTCGTCACCGAGGGCGAGCTGGCCCCGGGCGGCAACCTGCTGGAGCACGTGCTCAACGCGCTGCCGGTCGAGGCCGAGGCGACCCACATCCCCGAGGGCGTCACCGTCTCCATCGAGGGCCTGGAGGCCGGCACCTCCGTGCTCGCCAAGGACATCGTCCTGCCCAAGGGCACCACGCTGGCCGTCGACGAGGACGCCGTCGTGCTCCAGGTCGTCGCCGCCCAGGCCGAGGCTCCCGCCGAGGGCGAGGGCGAGGAGGCCGCGGGCGAGGGCACCGAGGCCGCTGCCGAGTAAGTACCGCGCAGTACGCGGTTCCCGGCCGCCGCCCCGCTCCGTCAGGAGCGGGGCGGCGGTCCTGTTGAATGGACGTCATGAGCATGAGCGCAGCGGAAAGCGCCCCCGAGGGGCCCTGGCTGGTGGCCGGTCTGGGCAACCCCGGCCCGGAGTACGCCGGCAACCGGCACAACATCGGCTTCATGGTCGCGGATCTGCTCGCCGAACGGATCGGCGGGCGCTTCAAGACCCACAAGAGCCGGTCCCAGGTCGTCGAGGGACGCATCGGCGGCCGCCGCGTCGTGCTGGCCAAGCCGATGACGTACATGAACCTCTCCGGCGGCCCGGTGACGGCGCTGCGCGACTTCTACAAGGTGCCGCTCGGCAACCTCGTCGCGGTGCACGACGAGTTGGACATCGACTACGCCACCCTGCGCCTGAAGAAGGGCGGCGGCGACAACGGCCACAACGGCCTGAAGTCGATCACCAAGTCCCTCGGCCCGGACTACCTCCGGGTCCGCTGCGGCATCGGCCGCCCGCCGGGGCGGATGCAGGTCGCGGACTTCGTCCTCAAGGACTTCTCCTCGGCCGAGCGCAAGGAGCTCGAGTGGTTCGTGGACCGGGCGGCCGACGCGGTCGAGGCGCTCATCTGTGACGGGCTGGAGAGGGCGCAGGGCACCTACAACGGTTGACCATCGAAAGGTTGACCGAGTGCCATGCGATGGCCAAGGATCGCCCGCATGGTCAAACGGAGTCTCACCCGCCGCACCGCCGAGAGCGCCTGGGGGCTGCTGCTGGTCGGCCGCATCGTCCTGCTGAGCGCACTGGTCCTGTTCATGCTCGCGGCCGGGGTGTGGACCTCGTGGAAGACCGCCCAGCACGTCATGCTCACCAAGGGCCGCGAGCAGGGCACGATGACGGTCTCCACCTGCGGCGCCGACACCTGCACCGGGCCCTTCGTGCCCGAGGGCCTCGGCTCCGTCCGCGGGAAGGTGACGATCGACAAGGCGGTCACCCACCGCACGGGCGAGCGGATAGCGGTCGCGGTGAAGCCCGGCACCGACGACGTGGTGCGCAGCGGGCTCGCCGGCGTGCTGCACGCCTGGATCCCGCTGGGCGGCTCCCTCCTCCTCGCCGCCCTGGTCCTGGCCGGGGGCCTGCGCTGGCCGCGCACCGCCTGGACCGCCGCCGCGGCCGGCGCCGCGCTCCTGGGGGCGGCCTTCCTCACCCTGTGAAGGCGTGTGGCTCGATCGTTACCCCGGATCCATGGGGCAATCATGACGTCACGGGACCAATGGGGTCGGATTTTTCTTGACGCCGAGTGAATACCGGTGGAATCTGGCCACCTCCCCCCGCATTCCGTCTTTCACGCCCTCAGGTGGTATGCCCATGCGCGCCCTCACTCCGGCATGCGCGGCGACGGTGGCCCTCGCAGCGTCCGTGCTGCTCGCCCCCGCCGCCCTCGCGCACGACGCCCCCGGCGACAACGGCAATGTGAAGATCCACGACGCGAAGACCGGCGAGGAGCTCCCCAGGAACGAGCCGCACGTCTGCACCTTCTACCTCGACGGCTTCCGCTTCGACGGTGCCCAGAAGGCCGACTGGCACATCGAACGGTGGTCGCCGACCGACGGCGACAAGGGCGAGACGGTGGAGTCCGGCTCGCTGACGCTCGACGGTTCCGGCCACGAGCGCACGGAGGACCTCGCGCTCCCGGACGGCCACTACAAGCTCTTCTGGAACTTCGACGGGGAGCACGGCCGGGCCAAGCACAAGGTCTTCTGGGTCGACTGCACGGACACCGGCGGCGGGAACGGCGGCACCGGGACGCAGCCGCCCGGCTCCGGGTCACCGTCCGCCCCGCAGTCCCCCTCAGGTTCCGCGTCGCCGTCCGCCTCCACCCCGGGGACCGGTGAGCAGCCCGGCGGTTCGGCCTCCGCGACGGCGGCCCCGTCCGCCACGGACTCCTCTGCCACAGGCTCCTCCGGTTCCTCCGGCTCGGAGGGCGGCGGGCTCGCCGAGACCGGCGCCCAGGTCGGCGGCATCGCCCTCGGTGCGCTGCTGCTGGTGGGCGCGGGTGCCGTGCTGGTGACGCGCCGCCGCAAGGGTGCCGGACAGCACTGACCGGACAACCGCACCGACCGGCGGCCCGGTCCCCCGCGGGGACCGGGCCGCCGGGGTGTCACGCGGCGTCGTCGGGTTCCAGGAACTCCAGACGGTTGCCGAACGGGTCGTCGGTGTAGAAGCGGCGGTGGCCCGGCAGGTCACCGTCCCAGACGACCGAGGTGCCGCGGGACTCCAGCCGGTCCGCGTAGGCCTCGATGCCGCTCACGCGCAGGCCCGGATGGGCCTTGCGGGCGGGGCGGAAGTCGTCTTCCACACCGATGTGGAGCTGCACCGGGCCCGCGGCGAACCAGCAGCCGCCCCGGGCGGCGAGCACCGGCGGCTTGGGGACCTCGCTCATCCCCAGGACCCCCGTGTAGAAGGCGCGCAGGATCTCCTCGGAGCCGGGCGGGGCGGCGAGCTGGACGTGGTCGAGGGCGGTGATCATCGGGATCAACCCGCTTTCCGTGCGACGGCGAAGATCCGCCGGAAGGGGAAGACGGTGCCGTGCGGCCCCGCCGGGTACGCCTTGCGCAGCAGGTCGCGGTACTGGCCGAGGAACTCCCCGGTGGCCTCCGGATCGTCCTCCAGGGCGGTCAGCACGGGGCGCAGCGCGGTTCCCTTCGTCCATTCGAGCACCGCGTCCTCGCCCTGCAGGAGCTGTACGTAGGTGGTCTCCCAGACGTCGACGTCCACCTCGACCTCGGGGATCTCGATGAGGCGCTCCAGGTAGCCGGAGGGCTCGAGGATGTGGACGTAGCGCCGGCCGTGGCCGTCGCCGAGGCGGTCCCGCCAGACCGGGGAGTCGCAGAGGTCGCCGAGCAGGGCGTGACTGGGCGAGGTGAAGTTGCCGGGGACCTGGAAGGCGAGGACGCCGCCGGGAGCGAGGTGCTCGACCCAGAGGGGGAAGCGCTCGGCATGGCCCTCGACCCACTGCAGGGCGGCGTTGGAGACGATCAGGTCGTAGGTACCGTCGGGGATCCAGTCGGCGGCGTCGGCGGCGCGGAAGCCGAGGCTGCCGCCCCCGGGGGTGGGGCCCTCGTAGGCCCGGGCGGCCTCCAGCATCTCGGCGGAGCTGTCGAGGCCGGTGATCCGGGCGTCGGGCCAGCGCTGCGCGAGCAGGGCGGTCACGTTGCCGGGGCCGCAGCCGACGTCGGCGATCCGCGGGCTCGCGGCGGGCAGCTCCGGTATCCGGGCCAGCAGGTCGTGGAAGGGGCGGGTGCGATGGGTGGAGTGGCGGAGGTACTGCTGGGGATCCCAGGCTGCTGCGGGCATGTTTCGAACTCCCTGGCGAGAGATGGATCTCTTCCTGCCGCCGACCTTGCCCACAAGGTTCCAGAGCTAATCTCTTGATGTCAAGAGACTTCATGTCGACACAACCACTACACTGATCTCCATGGAGGACGAGGTCGATCGGCTGGTCGCTGCGTGGCGCAGGGAGCGCCCTGACCTCGACGTCGAGCCACTCGAGGTGCTCAGCCGGGTGAGCAGGCTGGCGAGGCATCTGGACCGGGCCCGCCGGCTGGCGTTCTCCGAGCACGGTCTGGAACCCTGGGAGTTCGACGTGCTCACCTCCCTGCGCCGAGCGGGCGCGCCCTACCAGCTCTCCCCCGGGCAACTGCTGACCCAGACGCTGGTCACCTCCGGGACGATGACCAACCGGATCGACCGGCTCACCAAGAAGGGGCTCGTGGAGCGGCTGCCCGACCCCTCGGACAGGCGAGGCGTCCTCGTACGGCTCACTCCGGAGGGACGGGACCGGGCGGACCAGGCCCTGGCCGGCCTGCTGGCCCAGGAGCGGGCCATCCTCGGAGAGCTCTCCGGCCGCCAGCGCGGGGAACTCGCGAATCTGCTCCGACAGTTGACCGCGCCCTTCGACAACATCCCCGGCTGACGTCGATTACCCGGCACAACCGCCAGGGAATGATCACAAACGGCCACGCTCCGCCACCGGTTGCGCACAGATAGTGGCGCACTTAGCGTGATGTCCGTGAACGCCGCTTAAAGGCTCAAATGGCCACTTTTGCGGCTGCCGGCGCACCACATTCCGACAACGTCAAGTGGAAGGCGGTCGGGGCGCGTCCGGCTTCCATTTCCCTGGACCCCGCCGGGTCCCGCTCCACCTTGGAGATGCAGATGACTCTGCACACCCGCGCAAGCAAGATAGCCGCAACCGCGGTGACCGGCGCCTTGGCCGGCACCCTCGCCATCGGCACCATGGGCACCGCCTTCGCCACCGACGGCCGGCCTGCCGCCGGGGTGCCTGCCGCTCCTGGACCGGACGGCCAAAGCGAACTCGTTTCCCCTTCGGAGCGTCTCCGGGACCTGTCCCGTGATGTGGCGGTGAAGTCCGCACGCTCCCCCAACGCGGCCCTGTTCCAGGGCCGCGTCGTCGCCCGTACGGGTCTGCGCGTCCGCAGCGGACCAGGCGTCCAGTTCTCCAGCGTCGGCGTCATCCCCTTCAACGCCCTGGTGGCCATCGTCTGCAAGTCCGTGGGCAGCCCCATCGCCGGCAACTCGCGCTGGTACCAGCTCAGCGGCAACTACTGGGCCTGGTCCTCGGCCCGCTTCGTCGCCAACGTCGGCCCGGCGCCGGGCTGGTGCCCGGGCGGGGTCGGTGGCGTCGGCGGGGTCGGCGGCATCGGTGGCGTCGGCGGGGTCGGTGGCGTCGGCGGCATCGGCGGGGTCGGTGGCGTCGGTGGCGTCGGTGGCGTCGGCGGCGTCGGCGGCGTCGGCGGCATCGCCGTCCCGGGCGTCATTGGTGGGATCGGCGGCGCCATCTGCCGCAACAACGGGCGCGGCGGCCGCGAGCACGGCCGCGGCGACCAGCGCTTCAACGGCGTCGAGGACCCGTTCCGCGAGGACAACCGTGCCGAGGAGCCCCTGGACAGCGTCGCCCTCGCCCAGCGCAGCGACGGCCCCGGCGGCGGCCGCGGCGGGATCGGCGGCCCCGGCATCGTGGGTGGTGTCGGTGGCGTCGGCGGGGTCGGCGGTGTCGGCGGGGTCGGCGGCATCGGTGGCGTCGGCGGGATCGGCGGTGTCGGTGGTCCCGGCTTCGTCGGCGGCGTCGGTGGCGTCGGCGGTGTCGGCGGTGTCGGTGGTCCCGGCTTCGTCGGCGGCCCGGGCGGCGTCGGCGGGATCGGCGGTGTCGGTGGTCCCGGCTTCGTCGGCGGCGTCGGTGGGATCGGCGGCATCGGCAGCCCCGGCTTCGTGGGCGTCCCCGGCTTCAACGGCGGCTTCAACGGCGGCTTCAACTGCCGTGACAACGGCCGCGGCGGCAACCGGGGCGACAACGGCCACGGCGGCAACGGCCGGGGCGACAACCGCGGGGACAACGGCCACGGCGGCAACGGCCGCGGTGACAACCGCGGGGACAACGGCCGCGGCGACGACAACCGTGACCCCTTCGACGAGGCCGGTGACAACCACCGGAACGACAACGGCCGCGACCCGTTCGACGGCCTCAATGACCGCGGTCAGGAGAACGGTCAGCACCGCGACCGTTCCAACGACCGTGACACCAGCCGCTCGGCGCCGACCACCGGCGTCGGCGGTGGCCGCCCGGCGCCGGTCACCGGCGTCGGCGGTGAATGACCGCGGGTATCCGCGGGACCCGGCGGGTCGCTCTCCCCGGTTGCGGGGAGGGCGATCCGCCGTGCGCCGTGCCGTCAGACGTGCTGGACAGGGGCCGCCGAACCCACCCGGCCGGCCTCGCCGTCGGCCGGGGGCACCCCGGCCCGGCGGGCCAGCGCCACGGCGGCCAGCGTCGAGTGCACACCCAGCTTGCCGAGCACGTTCTGCATGTGGGTGCGAACGGTGTGCGGCGACAGGTACAGCCGTTCGGCGACCGCCTTGCGGCCCAGACCGGCCACCATGCAGCGCAGCACCTCCTGCTCCCGCGGGGTGAGCGACTCCACCAGCCGCTCGCTCTCCGTCCGGTGCCGGCGGGCGGCCGTCAGCTCCCGCAGCACACCGGTGAGCAGCGCGGGCGGCAGATGCGTCTCGTCCCGCAGGACCCCGCGCATCACGGCCAGCAACCGGGACAGCGAGCAGTCCTTGGCGACCCAGCCGGAGGCACCGGCCTGCAGGGCCCGGGCGGCGCGGCGCGCGTCGTCCCGCTCGGCCAGCACGACCGTCCGGGTGGCGGGGTGCTCGGAGCGTACGCGTTCGACCAGGGCGATGCCGTCGAGTCCGGCCTGCGTGCCGCCGTCGGCCGTGCCCATCGGGACGGCCTTGGGCGCGCTCGTCACCCGGACCCCCGCGGCGGACGTCGCCCCCAGGTCGGCGTCGACCAGCAGCACGTCGTAGCGACGGCCGTCGGAGGCCGCGCGTTCCAGGCAGCGCTGGGCGGCCGCCCCGCTTCCGGCGGCCGAGACGTCGACATCGGGTTCGGCCGCGAGGGCGGCCGCGAGCGATTCGGCGAAGATGCGGTGGTCGTCGACGACGAGAACGCGGATTCGTCCCACGGGCCCCACTCCCGGCATTCGGCACTTCCCCCCACGGACGAGGTCGATGTGCACGGAGGGCCGGCACCTGGAGCGGACGCCGCACGCCGCCGGGCTAGCAGCCGTCCCCAACCAGGTGCCGAACCCTTGTGTCTCGCCCCCTGATGCCGCCGGCCCCCACCGGCGCTGCCAAAAAGCGTAGGGGCAGGAGCAGACAAAGGCGCCCGAATGGAAAAACTTGCTGGACGGAGTTCCCCCGCGGGGTGCGGAGCTGTGGCTCGTGGTGCGGTTTTCCACAGCGGTGGACGAAGAATCACGCACCGGACCGCGGCAACGGCCACGGGTGTCCGAAAGGGCCGGATCACCGGGGCCGCGCCCGGCGCACGAGGTGCCGGGCGCGGCCCCGGAAGCAGCGTCCCGCGCTCCGGCTAGTCGATTTCCTTCCAGTCCAGCACCGGGTCGGCGAGCTCGGTGACCCCGGCGAGCAGCCCGAGCCGGTTCGCCCGCACGGCCGGGTCCTCGGCCATGACCAGGACGTCCTCGAAGAAGCGGTCGACCGCGGGGACGAGCTCGGCGGTCTCCTGCGCGAACCGGTCCAGCCGGGTGTCACCGTCGAGCGCGGCCCGTACCTTCTCCACGGCCGTACGGAGCCCCGCCTCGGCGTCCTGCTCGAACAGCGCGGGGTCGCAGACCGGCGCGGTGCCCGGGGGCACGATGCGGCGGACCCGCTGCACCGCCGCGACGAGGGCTTCGAACGCGGGACTCCCGAGCCTCGACTCCAGCTCCACGAGCGTGCTCTCCGCCCGGACCGGGTTCGCGCCCAGGGGCAGGACCGCCCGGACGGGGTCGACGCCGTGGCCGGCTTCGAGCAACTGCTGCTCGAAGCGGCGCAGCACGAACTGCAGCGCGTCCTCGAGGGCCTGGGCGGTGGGCGTCACCTTCTGGTACTCCGCGGCGACCGCCAGACCCGCGTCGACGGTGATGCCGGTCAGGCCGGGCCGGGCGCGCAGGATGTTGACCACGCCGAGCGCCGAGCGGCGCAGGCCGAAGGGGTCGGAGCTGCCGGTCGGCGCGGAACCGATGGCGAACAGCCCCGCCAGCAGGTCGAAGCGGTCGGCGAGTGCCAGCAGCGCGCCGGGAGTGGTGCCGGGCAGCGCGTCGCCGGCGAACCTGGGGAGCTCTGCCTCGTACAGGGCGTCGGCCACCGCGCTGCCCTCTCCGGCCCGCTCGGCGTACTCCCTGGCCATGACCCCGGCCAGGGAGGACAGTTCGGTGACCATCTGGGAGCCCAGGTCGAACTTGGCCAGCCGCGCGGCGCGCTCCACCGTGCCGCGGTCCGTCTCCCCGAGCCCGGCGGCCCCGGCGAGACGACCGGCGATGGCGGCGATGCGCTCGGCCCGGTCGGCCATCGAGCCGAGCCGCTCCTCGAAGGTCAGCAGCGCCAGCTTCTGCTTCATGTCGGCCGGCGCGGTCCGCAGGTCCGCGTTCCAGAAGAACGCCGCGTCCTCGTAACGGGCGCGCAGCACGGCCTCGTTGCCGGCCCGGACCACGTCGTGGTCGCAGGAGCCGTTGGCGACCGCGACGAAGAAGGGCAGCAGCCCGCCGTGCTCGTCCTGGACCGGCAGATAGCGCTGGTGCTTGCGCATGACGGTGACGAGGATCTGGTCGGGCAGGTCGAGGTACTTCGCGTCGAAGCGACCCAGGATCGGGGTGGGCTGCTCGACCAGGTCCGTGATCTCGGAGACCAGCCCGGCGTACGCCTCCAGGTCGACGGTGCCGCCGGCCTCGGCGGCGAGCCGCAGCGCCCCCTCCTCGACGAGGACGCGCCGGCGCGCGGACTCGACGAGGACCCCGTGCCCCGCCAGGAACTCCCGGTAGCCGTCGGCCGACGGCACGTCCACGCAGGGCCGGGACGCGGTGCGGTGGACCTGGGTGGTGCGGCCCGCGACGAGGGTGGAGACACGGAACGGCAGGACCCGCTCGCCGAGGAGCGCGGTGATCCACCGGATCGGCCGGGTGAAGGCCAGCCCGGGCGCGTTCCACCGCATGTTCTTCTCGGACCTCAGTCCGGTCACCACCCCGGGCAGCAGAGCGGTGAGCACCTCGGTGGCGGGCCGGCCCCGTACCTGCCGGACGACGGCGACGTGTTCCTGACCGCCGTGCTCGATCCGCACCAGGTCGCCGGCCTCGACGCCCTGGGCCCGGGCGAAACCGAGGAGGGCCTTCGTCGGCTGTCCCGCGGCGTCGAAGGCCGCGGAGACGCGCGGCCCGCGTACCGTCTGCTCGTGGTCGCCCTCCCGTGCCTCCACCCGCTCCACCACGGCGAGCACACGCCGGGGGGAGGCGGAGACGGTCACCGGACCGTGGCCCAGCCGGGTGGCGTCCAGGGCCTGTTCCAGCGCGATCCGCACCGCCTCGGCGGTGCGGTTCACCTCGGCAGGCGGCATCTCCTCGACGCCGATCTCCAGTGCCAAGGTGGCGGGCCCTGCCCCGTCCTGCTCCGCGCCCGCCGGGGACGACTCGGGGTCGGCCGGCACGGCGGGGGGCTGCCCGAGGCCGAGGGGATGGCCCAGCTCCTCGCGCCGGGCGGCCCACAGCTCGGCCACCTCGTGCGCGAGGGAGCGCATCCGGCCGAAGGCGCGGGCCCGCTCCGTCGTGGAGATGGACCCGCGGGCGTCGAGCACGTTGAAGGTGTGCGAGCACTTCAGCACGTACGAGTACGCGGGCACCGGCAGCCGCTCGTCGAGCATCCGGCGGGCCTCGCGCGCGTAGGCCTCGAAGAGTTCGCGCTGGGTGTCCACGTCCGCTTCGTCGAGGTAGTAGCGGCTCATCTCGTACTCCGCCTGGCCGAACGCCTCGCCGTAGGAGACGCCGGGCGCGTACGCGATGTCCTTGAAGTGGCTGACGCCCTGGAGCGCCATGAGGATGCGCTCCATCCCGTAGGTGATCTCGACGGAGACCGGGTCCAGGGTGATGCCGCCCGCCTGCTGGAAGTACGTGAACTGGGTGATCTCCAGCCCGTCGAGCCAGACCTCCCAGCCCAGTCCCCATGCGCCGAGCGCGGGCGAGGCCCAGTTGTCCTCCACGAAGCGGACGTCGTGGGCGGCCGTGTCGATGCCCAGCGCCCGCAGGCTGCCCAGGTAGAGCTCCTGGGCGTTGCCCGGCTCCGGCTTGAGGATCACCTGGTACTGGGTGTGGGTCTGCAGGCGGTTGGGGTTCTCGCCGTAGCGGGAGTCGTCGGGGCGGACGCTGGGTTCGACGTACGCGACCCGCCAGGGCTCGGGCCCCTGGACCCGCAGGAACGTGGCGGGGTTGAGGGTGCCCGCGCCGACCTCGGTGTTCATCGGCTGGGCCGCCAGGCAACCCTGCTCGGTCCAGTAGCGGTTCAGGGCGAGCAGAGCGTCTTGCATCGTGAGCATGAGTGGCGCCCCCAGGGCTGAGCGGTCGGCCGGAGGAGCCCGATTCTATGCAGCCGCCACGTACGTCCGCCCGATCCGGCCCGGGCCGCGTTGCGCCCCGTCGGGGCGGGGCGGCACCGTACGACCGGTACCGCCGCCCCTTGCCGGCTCAGGCCAGCCGACGGGCCCCCGCGGACGGCACCGCGGTGAAGATCCGCGGCTCGCGGTGGCCGGCGGTGGCGAAGGCGGCGGCGATCGCCTCGGCGGTCTTCTCCGCCGCGGACTCCTCCACCAGCACGATCGCCGAACCGCCGAAACCGCCGCCGGTCATGCGCGCGCCGAGGGCGCCCGCCTCCACACCGGCCGACACCACCAGGTCGAGCTCCGGGCAGGAGACCTTGAAGTCGTCGCGCAGCGAGGCGTGGCCCTCGGTCAGCACCGCCCCGATGGCACGGGCGTCGCCCGTCTCCAGCAGTGCCACGACCCGCTCGACCCGGTGGTCCTCGGTGACCACGTGCCGCACCAGGGGCCGCAGTTCGGGGTCCTCGACGCGGGCGAGGGCGTCGTCCAGCCCCTCGTACGGGATGTCCCGCAGCGCGTCCACGCCGAGCAGCGCCGCCGCCTCCTCGCAGCCGGCGCGCCGCTTGCCGTACTCGCCCTCGCTGTGGGCGTGGGTGACGCGGGTGTCGACGACCAGCAGCCGCAGGCCCTGGGAGGCCAGGTCGAAGGGGATCTGGCGCTGCGACAGGTCACGGGTGTCGAGCCACAGGGCGTGCCCGTCGGTGCAGCAGGCCGAGGCGGTCTGGTCCATGATCCCGGTGGGGGCGCCCACGTAGACGTTCTCGGCGCGCTGGCAGAGCCGGGCGATCCGCCAGCCCTCCAGGCCGAGGCCGTAGAGGTCGTTCAGGGCGACGGCGGTGACGACCTCCAGGGCCGCGGAGGAGGACAGCCCCGCACCGGTGGGGACGGTGCTCTCGAAGTGGATGTCGGCGCCGGTGATCTCGTGCCCGGCGTCGCGCAGCGCCCAGATGACGCCCGCGGGGTAGTCGGCCCAGCCCGCACCCCCGCCGGGTTCGAGTTCGTCGACGTGCAGTTCGACGACGCCGGCGGGGACGTCGGGGGAGCCGCTGTGCAGCCGCAGCCGGCCGTCGGCGCGGCGGGCGACCGCGGCGACGGTGGTGTGCGGCAGCGCGAACGGCATCACGAAGCCGTCGTTGTAGTCGGTGTGCTCGCCGATCAGGTTCACCCGGCCGGGGGCGGCCCAGACGCCCTCGGGGCCGGTGCCGTACGTGGCGCGGAAGCCGTCCTCGCTCACTTGGTGCCCTCCCGGTTCTGCAGCTCCTGCGCGAAGGTCCAGGCGTCGCGGACGATCCCGTCGAGGTCGGTGCGCGAGGGACGCCAGCCGAGGCGCTCCTTGGCCCGCTCGGCGGAGGCGACCAGGACGGCCGGGTCGCCGCCGCGGCGCGGGGCGACGACCTCGGGGACGGGGTGACCGGTGACCCGGCGGACGGTCTCGATGACCTCGCGCACGGAGAAGCCGTTGCCGTTGCCGAGGTTGCAGATCAGGTGCTCGCCGGGGGCCGGCGCGTCGACGGCCAGCAGATGCGCCTCGGCCAGGTCGGCCACGTGGATGTAGTCGCGGACGCAGGTGCCGTCGGGGGTGGGGTAGTCGTCGCCGAAGACCGAGATCGCCTCCCGGCGGCCCTGCGCGACCTGCAGCACGAGCGGGATGAGGTGCGACTCGGGGTCGTGGCGCTCGCCGAACGCCCCGTAGGCGCCTGCGACGTTGAAGTAGCGCAGGGAGACCGCGGCCAGGCCGTGGGCGACCGCCTCGCTGGTGATCATGTGGTCGACGGCGAGCTTGGAGGCGCCGTACGGGTTGGTCGGCAGCGTCGGGTCGTCCTCGGTGATCGGGACGGACTTCGGCTCGCCGTAGGTGGCGGCGGTGGAGGAGAAGACCAGCCGCCGCACCCCGGCGTCACGCATCGCCGTGAGCAGGTCCAGCGTGCCCGTGACGTTGTTGCGCCAGTACTTCTCGGGGTGCACGACGGACTCGCCGACCTGGGAGCTGGCGGCGAAGTGCAGTACGGCGTCGTAGCCCGCGTCGAGCACCTTCGCCGCGTCCTGGACCCGCCCCTCGACGAAGTCGGCGCCCTCGGGGACGCCGTCCCGGAAGCCGGTGGACAGGTCGTCCAGGACGGTGACCCGGTGCCCCGCCTCCAGCAGATGGGCCGCCACGACGCTGCCGACGTAACCGGCGCCTCCGGTGACCAGAACCTTCTTCGTGCGGGGGTCGCTCACGGGGTCACAGCCTTTCTCGGGTTCGACTCGGGGCCACGGTAGCGGCGCCGGGTGAACACTCGCTCGGAGTGGTGCACGGTGGCGATCACGAGGGCGGCGCTCACGGGGAGGCGACCTCCCTCAGGCGGCTCGCGGCGGTCTCCGGCGGCACGTCGTTGATGAAGACGCTCATGCCGGACTCCGAGCCCGCCAGGTACTTGAGCTTGCCCTTGGTGCGGCGGATCGTGAACAGCTCCAGGTGGAGCGCGAACTCCTCGCGCTGCGCGCTGCTGAACGGCGCCTGGTGCCACCCGGAGATGTACGGGGTCGGCGGCTCCGCCGGGGCGTCCGGCCGGTAGCCGCCCTCGGGGCCGAAGAGCCGGTCGAAGCGGCGCAGCAGTTCCAGGTAGATCCCGGGGAACTCGGCGCGGGCCGCCTCGTCCAGGCCGGTCAGGTCCGGCACCCTGCGGCGGGGGTAGAGGTGCACCTCGTACGGCCAGTGCGCGGAGTACGGCACGAACGCCGTCCAGTGCTCGCCCTCCAGGACGACCCGGCTGCCGTCCTCGCGCTCGCGCGCCACGAGGTCGTCGAAGAGGTTGCGGCCTCCGGTGGCCTCGCGGTGCCGCTCCAGCGAACGCAGCATCAGCTCGGTGCGCGGGGTGGCGTGCGGGTAACCGTAGATCTGGCCGTGCGGATGGCCGAGGGTGACGCCGATCTCCTCGCCGCGGTTCTCGAAGCAGTAGACCTGCTCGACGCCGGGCAGCCGGGAGAGTTCGGCCGTGCGGTCGGTCCAGGCGTCGAGGACCAGCCGCGCCTGCTCTGGGGTGAGGTCGGCGAACGACCTGTCGTGCCGGTCGGTGAAACAGACGACCTCGCAACGGCCGTGTTCACCGGTGAGCGAGGGAAAGCGGTTCTCGAACACGGCCACGTCGTAGTGGTCGTCCGGGATTTCGCTCAACCGCCCGTCCCGGGACGGGCAGAGCGGGCACTCGTCCGCGGGCGGGTGGTAGGTGCGGGTCTGGCGGTGGGAGGCGATGGCGACGAAGTCACCGAGCAGCGGGTCGTGGCGGATCTCCGATGCGCTGGTCACCGGGTCCAGGGGACGGCGGTCGACGGCGTCGCGGGTCCCGTCGTCGCGCAGGTCGTAGTAGATCAGCTCGCGCCCGTCGGCGAGCCGGGTCGACGTCTTCTTCACCCTGCGGGCTCCTCACACCACGCCAACAAACAGAACTAAACACAATGAACCACAACGCAACAGCAACGTCAACGGAGACCTCGCAGCGGGGAGTGATCGAACCATGCAAAACCTGGCAGAAGGGCTACGGCTCCCCACCAACGCGCTCGACTACTCGATCCTCGCGATCTACTTCGTCGTCGTCCTCGGCATCGGCTTCGCCGCCCGCCGCGCCGTGCGGACCAGCCTGGACTTCTTCCTGTCCGGCCGGTCGCTGCCCGCCTGGGTGACGGGTCTGGCGTTCATCGCCGCCAACCTGGGTGCCACCGAGATCCTGGGGATGGCCGCCAACGGCGCACAGTACGGCGCCTACACGGTGCACTGGTACTGGATCGGCGCCATTCCGGCCATGGTCTTCCTCGGCCTGGTGATGATGCCGTTCTACTACGGCTCCAAGGTCCGCTCCGTGCCGGAGTTCCTGCTGCACCGCTTCGGACCGGCCTCGCACCTGCTCAGCTCGATCATCTTCGCGGTGTCCGCACTGCTGATCGCGGGCGTCAACCTCTACGCCATGGCGATCGTGCTGGAGGCGCTGATCGGCTGGCCGCAGTGGGTGGCGATCGTCGTCTCCGGCTTCTTCGTGCTCTTCTACATCACCCTCGGCGGCCTCTCCTCGGCCATCTACAACGAGGTGCTGCAGTTCTTCGTGATCCTCGCGGCGCTGATCCCGCTCACCGTCGTCGGCCTGAAGCGGGTGGGCGGCTGGTCCGGGCTGACGGACTCGCTCACCGGCTCCCACGGCGCCTCGTTCCTCTCCGCCTGGGACGGCACGGGCATCGGTTCGCCCAACCCGCTGGGGGCGAACTGGCTGACCATCGTGCTGGGGCTCGGCTTCGTCCTCAGCTTCGGCTACTGGACGACCAACTTCGCCGAGGTGCAGCGCGCCCTGTCCGCGAAGAACCTCTCGGCCGCGCAGCGCACCCCGCTCATCGCCGCGTACCCCAAGATCTTCATCCCGCTGGTCGTCGTCCTGCCCGGGCTGATCGCGCTCGTCATGGAGCCGGACATCGGCAAGCCCGGCAGCGGGCTGCAGTACAACGACGCGATCCCGGTGCTCATGCGCGACCTGCTGCCCAACGGCGTCCTCGGCATCGGGATCACCGGGCTGCTCGCCGCCTTCATGGCCGGCATGGCGGCCAACGTCTCGTCCTTCAACACCGTCTTCACGTACGACATCTGGGGCGCCTACGTACGGCGCGGCCGGCCCGACCGGTACTACGTCACCGCCGGCCGCGCGGTGACCGCGATCGGCGTGCTGATCGGCATGGGCACGGCCTTCATCGCCTCGTCCTTCAGCAACATCATGAACTACCTGCAGACGCTCTTCTCGTTCTTCAACGTGCCGCTGTTCTGCGTCTTCATCCTCGGCATGTTCTGGAAGCGCTCCACCGCCGCGGCCGGCTTCTGGGGGCTGCTGAGCGGCACGGTCGCCGCGATGGTCAACTACTTCGGGTTCTACAAGGGCGGTCTCATCACGATCCCCAGCGACCAGGGGGCCAACTTCGTCTCCGCCATCGCCGCCTTCGTCGTCGGCGGCGCGGTGATGGTCCTCGTCTCCTGGTTCACCAGGCCCAAGCCCCTCGAATCACTGGCCGGACTCGTCTACGGGACCACCTCCCCCGGCATGGCCGAACCGCCCGCCAGGGGCGACGACGCCTGGTACCGCAGGCCCGCGCTGCTCGGCTGGGGCGCCGTGCTCCTCGCCGCGCTGTGCTACATCCCCTTCTCCCTGTGAGGTGACCCGTCGTGAGCGAGTACGGCAACGAGCCGGACTTCCAGCACCGCATCGAGGACCTGGAGCACAGGTCGGCCTCGGCGGCACGCCTCTTCGACGTGCGCCGTGTCATCGGCGGCCTCTTCGTGGTCTACGGGGTGATCGTGACCATCGCCGGGATCACCGCGTCCGACGCGGACATCGCCAAGGCCCAGGGCATCAACATCAACCTCTGGACCGGCATCGGCATGCTCGTGCTGGGACTGCTCTTCCTCCTGTGGATGAAGCTCAGTCCCCCTCCTCCCCCGCCCGCCGCGGAGGAGACGCCTGAGCCGGGATCGCACCACCCGGGAGATGGTGGCTGACCCGGTCCAGCAGACCCGTGCGCGCCGCCAGCGCGGCGGCCTCCAGCCGGGAGCCCACCCCCAGCTTCATCAGCACCCGCTGCACGTGCGTACGGGCCGTGCTCGGCGCGATCCGCATGCCGGCCGCGATCAGCCGGGTGTCCTCGCCCTCCGCGACCCGCAGCAGCACCTCGACCTCGCGCGGAGTGAGCATCTGCAGCAGCCGGGTGCCCTCGTCGTCCGGCTCGGCGACCGGGTTGAGCAGTTCGGCGAACGCGCCCTGCAGCAGTCCGGGCGCCACCGCCACCTCGCCGGCGCGCGCCTTGGCCATCGCCCGCTCGACGCCCTCGATCCGCTCGTCGTGCCGTACGTAACCGGACGCGCCGGCGGCGAACGCGGCGGCAATCCCCCGCGGGCTGGGCACCGGCCCGAGGACCAGCACCGCGACCCCCGGCCGCTCCCGCTTGATGCGGACGACCGCGTCGAAGGCACCCGGCTCGGCCGGTGCCGCCGTCCCGATCAGGCACACCTCGGGCGACCGGCTCAGCACGAGATCCGCCGCGCCCGACGCGGGCGCGGCCGCCGCGAGCACCCGGTGCCCGCGCAGCTTCAGCGCCGAGGCGAGTGCCTCGGCCAGCAGACGATGGTCGTCGACGACGACGAGCCGTACGCCCATGGGCGTCCCCCTCATCCCCCCATGGACTGGTGCGGACCTGCCCACCGAGTCCAAGCCGGTCCCCCTTCACATGCCGTGGCGAAGCCCGTCCGGCATACCGCCTGTGCCCCCGTGGCGGGCCCGGGCCATGCCCGGGAAGGTACACGCTTGTTCGACGCTTTGCGCCCCCTACTCGGCAGAAGCCTCCCTAAATCCGCATTATCTCCAAACATGGCCGACTTGCGACCGGCTGTGCGTGTTTGAGTCGGGGGCGCGCGCTCGGTCAGCCGAAGGCGGCGATCGAGCGGTCCGTCAGGTTGGCCGATGCCGAGATGTGGTCGGAGGTCACGAAGAAGTGGTCCTTGTACAGCCACAGGCCGGAGTCGCTGTCGAGGAAGTCGTTCTCCATGTCCTTGCCGCTCTCCGGCAGTTCCATGTACGGCGTGAACCCGCGGGTCGCGGGGTCGAGCCGCACCAGCCGGCCCGGCTTGTCGTAGGTGTTCTTCTGGTACGTCACGACCTTGCCGCCGCTGATGCCGACGATCCTGAGCTCACGCTCCTGGTCGGGCTTGGCGAGCCACTTCGGCTTGCCGGTGACGAGGTCGAGCGCGGCGATCTCGTTGGTCTGCGAGGAGGAGGAGCCGCTGCCCGAATGGGTCTTGGTGGGCAGGTAGATGGTCGTGCCGTCGACGGCGACGTTGGTGCACCGGTTGTCCTCGCAGCGGATCCGGTACGTGGCGTCGGCGCCGCCCGCGCCCAGCGAGATGCGGCTCTTCATCTTGCCGCCGTCCAGGTACACGATGTCGGTCATCGACGGGCTGCCCGCCGACAGCCCCACGACGACCGGGTCCGAGGAGATGACGCTGTACACCTCGCTGCCGTTCGGCACCTGCCAGGACCACTTCTTGGCGCCGCCCCCGCCCAGGCCCTGCACGTACTCGTCACCGCCGAAGCCGCCGCACTCGACGACCGCGATCAGCGCGGTGCCGCCGTGGTAGCCCTTGTCGGTGCACTCCGAACCGGCCTTGGGCGCCCACAGCACCGCACCGGTGCTGATCCGGTACGCGACCGAGCCGCCGATCCAGGAGACGGCCGCCGTGTCGCCGGTGAGCGCGATCTGCGAGTAGCTGTGCGAGGTCCGGCCGTTCGGGCTGGGCAGCTTCTTCGCCCACAGCTTCCTGCCCCGGGCGATGTCGACGGCGACCACGCTGTCGCAGTCCGTGCCGTACTGCAGCACCAGGCGGTCGCCGGCCGCGGACTCCGGGCCCGGGCAGGAGTCGCCGGACAGGGGGATCGACCAGTTCTCCTTGCCGCTGTCGATGTCGAAGGACCGCAGCGCGTCCGGCATCGTCTTCACGACCGCGTCGCCGGTGAACCAGGCCTCCGCCACCGGGGCGGTGATCTCGGCCTTGGACGGCCGCACCGCCCTCTTGTCCCACAGCGCGCGGGCCTTGAGCGGGCCGTCACCCGCCGGGCGGCTGCTGCCGCCCTTCGACGGGGTGTCCGAGGGCTCGTCGTCCCCGCCCGTGGTGACCAGGAAGACCCCCGCGCCGACGACCAGTACCGCCGCTATCGCCGCCGCGACGATCCCGGCCACCTTGCCGTTGCCGCGCTTCGGCGGCGGCGGGTACTGCGGGTACGGCTGGTAGCCGTACCCGGGCAGGGGCTGCGCCTGGGTCGGCGCCTGGGCGTACGGATTGGGGCCGTACGGGCCGGGGGGCGGCGGCTGCTGCCGGCCCTGCGGCTGGGCGTAGGGGTTCGGCGCTTGCGGCGGGTAACCGTACTGAGGCGGCTGCGGCCCGAATCCGGGCTGGTTGCCGGGGGGCGGCGGCTGCGACATCAGCGGGCACCTTTCGGGCACAAGTGTGCGGGGCGGACGGTGACCCTCTTTGTACCACCGGTGACGCACCGTTCCGCCCCCGCGCCGAAGGACCGTTACGGCACTGCTACACCTCGTCCGCCAGCTCCAGCCAGCGCATCTCCAGTTCCTCGCGCTCGGCCGCCAGCGACCGCAGCTCCAGGTCGAGTTCGGCCACCTTCTCGAAGTCCGTGGCGTTGTCGGCGATGGCGGCGTGCAGCTTCGACTCCTTCTCGCCGATCTTGTCCAGCTGCCGCTCGATGCGCTGCAGTTCCTTCTTGGCCGCGCGGCTGTCGCCGCCGCCCTTGGGCTTGGCCGGGGCGGGCGCGGGGGTGGCGGCCTCCACGACCGCGCGGCGCCGGTCCAGGTACTCGTCGATGCCGCGCGGCAGCATGCGCAGCGTCGCGTCGCCGAGCAGGGCGAAGGTGCGGTCGGTCGTCCGCTCCAGGAAGTACCGGTCGTGGGAGATGACCACCATCGAGCCCGGCCAGCCGTCGAGCAGGTCCTCCAGCTGGGTCAGGGTCTCGATGTCCAGGTCGTTGGTGGGCTCGTCGAGGAAGAGCACGTTGGGCTCGTCCATCAGCAGCCGCAGCAGCTGCAGCCGGCGCCGCTCACCGCCGGACAGGTCGCCGACCGGGGTCCACTGCTTCTCCTTGGTGAACCCGAACTTCTCACAGAGCTGACCCGCCGTCAGTTCCCGGCCCTTGCCGAGGTCGACGCGGCCGCGCACCGACTCCACCGCCTGCAGCACCCGCAGAGCCGGGTCGAGTTCGACGACCTCCTGCGACAGGTAGGCCAGCCGCACGGTCTTGCCGACCACCACCCTGCCCGCCGTGGGCTGCTTCTCGCCCTCGCTGACGGCGGCGTCCGCGAGCGCCCGCAGCAGGGAGGTCTTGCCGGCGCCGTTGACGCCGACCAGGCCGACCCGGTCGCCCGGGCCCAGCTGCCAGGTCAGGTGCTTCAGCAGCACCTTGGGCCCGGCCTGCACGGTCACGTCCTCCAGGTCGAAGACGGTCTTGCCGAGCCGGGTCGTCGCGAACTTCATCAGCTCGGCGTTGTCGCGCGGCGGCGGCACGTCGGCGATCAGCTCGTTGGCCGCCTCGATGCGGAAGCGCGGCTTGCTGGTGCGGGCGGGGGCGCCGCGGCGCAGCCAGGCCAGTTCCTTGCGCATCAGGTTCTGCCGCTTGACCTCCTCGGTCGCGGCGATCCGCTCGCGCTCGGCGCGGGCGAAGACGTAGTCGCTGTAGCCGCCCTCGTACTCGTGGACGTCACCGCGCTGCACGTCCCACATGCGGGTGCAGACCTGGTCCAGGAACCAGCGGTCGTGGGTCACGCACACCAGGGCCGAGCGGCGCGCCCGCAGGTGGCCGGCCAGCCAGGAGATGCCCTCGACGTCGAGGTGGTTGGTGGGCTCGTCGAGCACGATCAGGTCCTGCTCGGCGATGAGCAGCTTCGCCAGCGCGATCCGCCGGCGCTCGCCTCCGGACAGCGGCCCGATCACCGTGTCCAGTCCCTGCGGGAAGCCGGGCAGGTCCAGCCCGCCGAAGAGCCCGGTGAGCACGTCCCGGATCTTCGCGTCGCCGGCCCACTCGTGGTCCGCGCGGTCGCCGACCACCTCGTGCCGGACGTTGGCCTCCGGGTCCAGGCTGTCGTGCTGCGTCAGCACGCCCAGCCGCAGGTCCGAGGTGTGCGTCACCCGCCCGGTGTCCGGGCCCTCCAGTTTCGCGAGCATCCGGATCAGGGTGGTCTTCCCGTCGCCGTTGCGGCCGACGACGCCGATGCGGTCGCCCTCCGATACGCCGAGCGAGATCCCGTCCAGCAGGGTGCGCGTTCCGTACACCTTGCTGACGGACTCGACGTTGACCAGGTTGACGGCCATGGGACTCCTGTCACTACGAACGAACGACCTCCCAGGGTAGTGCGACCCCCTCACCCCCCGGATACGGCGGCCGCCCGCGGGCACCCGTGCGGGTGCGCCCGCCCGTCCCCGGCGCATCGCCGACCGTACACACCCGCAGGTCTGTACATTTCCCTCATGGATACGTATCCGCTCGTGGAAGCGCGCAACCTGCTCGGGCAGCTCGTCGGCCGGGTCCGGCACGGGCATGAACACATCCTGATCAGCGAGTACGGCAAACCCGCCGCCGCGCTCATCCCGATAAGCGAACTCGAGGAACTGCAGCGTCTGCGCGATGCGGCGGACACGGCCGAGGCGGCGGCCCGCGAATCGGCGCCCGTCGGCACCGCGATGACGCATGACGAGTTCATGGCCCGGCTGGAGGACGAAGATCGTCAGGCCGGAGCCTCGTGACACACACCGTCGTCTGACAGCACCAGGCCATGGACGAGTTCCGCCGCCTGCGCCTCCTCGATCCGGTGGGTGCGAAGGCGTGTGCGGCTGCCGTCCGGGACCTGGCCGGGGAACCGTGTCCCTCGACAGCTCGCGCCCTGGGGGGTTCGGGGTACTGGCGGCTGTCCGTGGGCGACTGGCGTGTTCTGTACCGGCCTGACGCCGAGACGGTCACCGTCCTCGTCCTCAAGGTCGGCCGGGTGGGCTGAAGCCCGGCTCAACCCCTGACGCGGCCCGCCCGTTCGACCAGGGCCCAGCCCGCGGCGGCCATGAGGACGGCGGCCGGGGCCGTGACGCGGAAGGCGATCAGGGTGGCCGAGTGGCCGTCGAGGAGGCCGCCGAAGCCCACGGCGGACAGGCCGAGGACGCCGAGGAGCGCCAGGGCGACGCCGAGCGCGGCACCGGGGCCGGAGAGCCGGCCCGGCGCCTGGGCGGGGCGCGGGGCCGGGGGGCGTTCGGCGCGGCGGAAGACGGCCACGAGGGCGGCGGTGAGGGCCGCCGCGGCGGCCACGCGCAGCGGCACCTGGGCCCACCAGGCGGCGGTGGCCGGGGCGGGCAGCGTGCCGCCCCGGGAGATCAGCGCGCCGTACACGGCGAGCATGGCCGTGAGGTGCCAGAGGAAGGCCGTCATCGCGATGCCGTTCGCGGCGACCACTGCGCGCCACACGCGCGGGCGCTCCAGCAGGCGTGCGGCGGGGCGGCGCAGCAGTTCGACCGCGCCGACCAGCCACACCCCGTGGCAGAGCAGGGCGAGCGTGGGCGGCGCCATGTTCGAGATCTTCTCGCCGGGCATCCCCACCATGGACAGCGGGTACGGGCCGAGCGCGACCAGTGCGACCGCCCCGGCCAGTCCGCAGCCGGCCATCGCCGCGGGGAGGCGAATGCGGCCGTCGGCGCGCAGGAAGCCCAGTTGGTGCACCGCGAGCCAGACGAAGGCGAAGTTCAGGAACGGCAGGTAGGGCACGTCGAGGGTGAAGCGCAGCACGTCCACCACGACCGCGCCGGCCGACAGCGCGGCGAAGGCGCCCCAGCCGTACCGCTCGTGCAGCCGCAGCAGCGGCGGGGTGAAGGCCACCATGCCGAGGTAGATCCCGATGAACCACAGCGGCTGCGCCACCAGCCGCGCCGCCACGTCCGGCACCGGGAGCAGCAGGGCGCCCGCGCCCCACACCGCGACGAACAGCATCGTCGGCCGCAGCAGCCGGCGCAGCCGGGCCCGCAGGAAGGCCGCGTAGCCGCCCCCGGAGCGCGCGACGGAGCGGTAGGAGAGGGCGTGCGAGAAGCCGCCGACGAAGAAGAACACCGGCATGATCTGCAGCACCCAGGTCAGCGGTTGCAGCGCCGGGCGCACCGCCAGCAGGTTGCCGATCTCGATGCCCCCGTCGTCCCCGGTGGTCACCGCCGCCATCAGCCAGTGCCCCAGCACGACCGTGGCCAGTGACGCCACCCGCAGGAAGTCGACGTAACGGTCCCGTGCCGCGGGTGTGGCCGCGGCGATCTCTCCGGCTGTCATCCCCATGCCGGAACGATGCCGCGCCGGGGCACCGGCCCGTCAGGCGCGCCCTACTCAACTCGCCCCGGAGGCCGGTGAGTAGGGGTACTCAGACCAGGGTCGCGCCCTGCGTGGGGCCGGTGGTGACCCGGACCTCGCGGCAGGTGCCGGAGGCGGCGAGGGCACCGGCGACGGCGTGCGCGGCCTCGGCGTCCTTGGCGAGGAAGGCGGTGGTGGGCCCGGAGCCGGAGACCAGGGTGGCCAGGGCGCCGGCCTCGGCGCCCGCGGCGAGGGTCGCGGCCAGCGAGGGGCGCAGGGACAGCGCGGCCGGCTGGAGGTCGTTCGCCAGGGAGGCGGCGAGGGCCACGGCGTCACCGGTGCGCAGCGCGTCGAGCAGGGCCGGGGACGCCTCCGGCTCCGGCACGGCCGCGTCGCCGCGCAGCCGGTCGCACTCGCGGTAGACCTCGGGGGTGGACAGGCCGCCGTCGGCGACGGCGAAGACCCAGTGGAAGCTGCCGCCGGTCTCCAGCGGCTCCAGCAGCTCGCCGCGGCCCCAGCCGAGGGCGGCGCCGCCCACCAGGCTGAAGGGGACGTCGCTGCCGAGCTCGGCGCAGATCTCGAGCAGTTCCTCGCGGCTCGCGCCGGTGCCCCACAGCGCGTCGCAGGCGACGAGGGCGCCCGCCGCGTCGGCGCTGCCGCCGGCCATGCCGCCCGCGACGGGGATGTCCTTGGCGATGTGGATGTGGACGTGCGGCTCCAGGCCGTACCGCGCGGCGAGCGCGAGGGCGGCGCGGGCGGCGAGGTTGCTCGCGTCCGCCGGGACCTGGCCGGCGTCCGGTCCGGCGACGGTGATCCGCAGTTCCTGGGCGGGAGTGACGGTGACCTCGTCGTACAGGCCGACGGCCAGGAAGACGTTCGCCAGGTCGTGGAAGCCGTCGGGGCGGGGCCCGCCCACCGCGAGCTGGACGTTGACCTTGGCGGGGACGCGGACGGTCACGGACGCGGGGCGGGTCACTGGCGCGGTTCTCCTCGGTGCGTGGGTCGTGCGGTGTGCGGCGCGCGATGCGTACGGGGGCGGGTCGCGCGCCGGGCACGGCGGCGCACCCATTGTGCCCTCTGCTACCGCCCGGGGGTGCCGGCCCCGCCGTGCTCGGCGATCGCCGCGAACTGCTCCACGGTCAGCGACTCGCCGCGTGCCTGCGGCGAGACCCCCGCGGCCACCAGCGCCTCCTCGGCCGCGGCGGCCGAGCCCGCCCAGCCGGCCAGCGCGGCCCGCAGCGTCTTGCGGCGCTGCGCGAAGGCGGCGTCCACGACCGCGAAGACCTGCTCGCGGGAGGCGGTGGTGGCCAGCGGCTCCTTGCGGCGGACCAGCGAGACCAGCCCGGAGTCCACGTTCGGGGCGGGCCAGAAGACGTTGCGGCCGATGGCACCGGCCCGCTTCACCTCCGCGTACCAGGCGGCCTTCACCGAGGGCACCCCGTACACCTTGGAGCCGGGCCCCGCGGCCAGCCGGTCGGCCACCTCGGACTGCACCATGACCAGGGTGCGCTCGATGCTCGGGAAGGTCGCGAGCATGTGCAGCAGCACCGGGACGGCCACGTTGTACGGCAGGTTGGCCACCAGCGCCGTGGGCGGCGGGCCGGGCAGCTCCTCGACCCGCAGCGCGTCGCTGTGCACGAGCGCGAAGTGGTCCGCCCGGCGCGGCAGCCGGGCGGCGACGGTCGAGGGGAGGGCCGCGGCCAGCACGTCGTCGATCTCGACGGCCGTGACGTGCTCGGCCGCCTCCAGCAGCGCCAGCGTGAGCGAGCCGAGCCCCGGACCGACCTCGACGACCACGTCGTCCGGCCGGACGTCCGCGGTGCGCACGATGCGGCGCACCGTGTTCGCGTCGATGACGAAGTTCTGGCCGCGCTGCTTGGTGGGGCGGACGCCCAGCGCGGCGGCCAGCTCACGGATGTCGGCGGGGCCGAGCAGGGCGTCGTCGGCGGGACCGGAGTGGTCGGTGGTGCTCACCGCTCAAGGGTATCCGGGCCCGGCGGGGCTTCCCGCGGGCTACGAGTAGAGCTTGCGGCCGCACACCGGCCAGGGGCCGGCACCGCGCTGGATGTACAGGCGCTTGGCGCGGTAGGTCTGCTCCTTGGCCGAGGCGTCCTGGGGGCGGCCGCGGCCGCCCAGGTTGCGCCAGGTGCGCCTGTCGAACTGGTAGAGGCCGCCGTAGGTGCCGGAGGCGTCCACCGCGTTCGGCCGGCCGCCCGCCTCGCACTGGCCGAGGGCCTTCCAGTTGAGGTGGTCGGCGCCCTCGACGCTGTCGGGGAGCGGCTTGGTGCCCACGCGCACGACCTGCCGCACGGGTTCGCGCAGCACCTCCTCGGCGATCCGGCGCGGCTTCTGCCGGACCCCGTCGACCGTGCGGTACGCGTACGTGACGCGGCGCAGCCCGTTCCTGCCCCGGGTGTCGACGGCGGTGGTGCCCTCGAACAGCGAGGGGTCCTCCGTCCGCTCGACGCGGAAGGGCACCGGCTCCTCGTGGACCTCGTCGTGGCCGCGGATGCGTTTGACGGAGATCGTCTGGCCCTCGCGGGGGAAGCTGTCGGGGTCGACGGAGGTGGCGTCGAGGCCGTGCAGCGCGATGCGGGCGTCGCGCAGCGCCTCGCCGACGGTGGCGGCGTTGGTGCGGACCGGCCGTTCACGGCCGTCGACGAGGAAGGTCACCTGCCGTTCGGTGCGGACGTCCAGTTCCAGCCCGTGGCGGCCGATGGCCTCGCCGCGGGAGGCGGACAGGTACGCGCCGTCGGCGCGCACGCCCAGCTGGCGCAGGGCGTCGTCGACGGTGCCGGCCGTGGTCCAGATCCGCCGCGGCCTGCCGTCCAGGGTGAGCGCGATCGGGCGCCCGTAGCGAACCGCGACGGTGTCGCCGTCCTGCAGCGCCGCGTCGGGTCGGGGGGCGACGATGTCGTGGTCGCCGACCCGGATGCCCTGGCGCTGCAGCAGTTCCTCGACGCTGCCGGCGAAGGTGTTCAGGGTGCGCGGCCGGCCGTCCACGCTGAGCTGCACGGCCTTGCCGCCGGCCAGGTAGGCGGTGCTGCCGCCCGCCAGGCAGGCGACGACCAGGGCCCGCGGCAGCAGCTTCCCCAGCGCGTCGGGGCGCCGGGCGGCGCGCCTGCGCCGGGCGGCCGCGCGCCCCGGACGCGGTTCGGCGTCCTCGGCGGCGGGGGCCGTGCCCGGTGTCCCGCGGTTGGGGCCGTCCGCGGAGGACCGTGTTCCGGCCCGCGTCGTGCCCGCCTTGCTCCTGTTGCTCACGGCGTACCTCCGGCCCGGTCCGATTCGGACCGAACCGGGACCATAGCGGAGGATTCATCACTCTCCCAAGCTGCTCGGTCACGCCGTGTCGCCGAACCGCGGGCCCGCTGCGCCGCTCGCGGCCGTGGTCAGCGGGCCCTGCCCCGCCCTCGGCGGCGGCCGTCCCGTCCGCCGGGCGTCCGGAATCGGACACCCGGCGTTACGCCGACCGCGGGACGCGCGGGACGTGACGGAGGAGCGACGCGGCGTCAGTAGCCGAAGGCGCGAGCGGTGTTGGCCCCGATGGCCGCGGCCAGCTCGTCCTCCGCGGCGCCCCGGGCGGCCGCCATGGCCCGCACGGTGACCGGGATCAGGTACGGGGCGTTGGGGCGGCCGCGGTGCGGGACGGGGGTGAGGAAGGGCGCGTCGGTCTCGACCAGGAGCAGCTCGGCGGGGGCGACGGCGACCGCGTCGCGCAGGTCCTGGGCGGACTTGTACGTGACGTTGCCGGCGAAGGACATGTAGTAGCCCTTGTCGGCGCAGAGCTTGGCCATCTCCGCGTCGCCGGAGTAGCAGTGGAAGACCACGGTGGCGGGCGCGCCCTCCTCGTCGAGGATGCGCAGCACGTCGGCGTGGGCCTCGCGGTCGTGGATGACCAGGGCCTTGCCGTGCCGTTTGGCGATGTCGATGTGGCGGCGGAAGGAGTACTGCTGGGCCTCGACGCCCTCGGGCCCGGTGCGGAAGTAGTCCAGCCCGGTCTCGCCGACGCCGCGCACCTGGGGCAGCGCGGCGAGGGCGTCGATCTCCGCGAGGGCGGCGTCCAGGGCGGGCAGCCCGCCCGCCTCGCGGGCGCCCTGGCGCGACCACCCGTCCGGATCCCCGTGGACGATCCTCGGGGCCTCGTTGGGGTGCAGGGCGACGGCCGCCCAGACGCCTTCGTACGCCCCGGCGGTGCGTGCCGCCCAGTGGGAGCCGTCGACGTCGCAGCCGACCTGGACCACGGTCGTCACGCCGACGGACGCCGCCTTCGCCAGCGCCTCCTCGACGCTGCCCTCCTGCATGTCGAGGTGGGTGTGCGAGTCCGCCACCGGGACCGCGAGCGGTTCGGGGAGGGGAGGGGCGGCGGACGCGTCCTTCTTGGGGCGCTGGCTCTGGTTCTGCTCGGGCATGCCCCAGATCCTAGGCGGGCGGCACAGTGCCTAGCTGTCGTCCCTCCTGCGGTGCAGCAGGTTGCGGGGCGACCAGTGCCGCGCCCGGCGCTCGGCGCCCTCCACAGCGGCCGAGGCCGGGACCCGGCGCATGTCGGAGGCCGCGGGCAGGGGGCCGGCGGTCGCGGTGGCCGACCAGGACCCGGCGACATCGGAGACCTGTCCGGCCCGCATGATGCGGACCTTGTGGCTCTCGCACTCCACGCACGTCGGCCGGGTCAGCGGGGACGGCACGCGCTTGCCGTCCGCCATGTACCAGACGACCTCCCGGCCCTGTGCGTCGACGTGGTGCTCGATCTCGTACGCCTGTTCCCACCCGCGCCCGCAGCTGATGCAGACGAAGGCGTACGCCTCACGAACCGTGCCATCGGTTCCGATGGTCTCGCTCATGGCAGCTCCTGATGCCCTCCGGACGAGGCGTCCGGTGCGGGACTTCCCTCTACCAGCGAACGCCCGGGAGGGCGTCGGCGACAGCAGCGGTGCCCTTTCTTGAGCCAGTTTTGGGCTGTGTGTGACACGGGGCCGAGCAGGCGGCCCAGGTTTTTCCCTCTCCTACGATAGGACTTTGCACCGTGCCGCGTTTAGCCGGTTGTGGGACGGTTCGCGGTGTGCTTGGCGGCGTGCTTGGCGGACACCACGGCGTCGAAGACCTCCCGCTTGGGCAGCCCCGCCTCGGCCGCCACGGCCGCGATCGCCTCCTTGCGGCCCTCGCCCGCCTCCTCGCGGACCCGGACCCGGCGGACCAGTTCGGTGGCGTCCAGCTCCTCCGGCCCGGTCTCGGGGGCGCCCTCCACCACGACCGTGATCTCCCCGCGCACCCCTTCGGCGGCCCAGGCCGCCAGCTCCTCCAGGGTGCCGCGCCTGACCTCCTCGTAGGTCTTGGTCAGCTCACGGCAGACGGCGGCCCGGCGCCCGGCGCCGAAGGCCTCCGCCATCGCCGCGAGGGTCTCGGCGAGGCGGTGCGGGGCCTCGAAGTACACCAGGGTGCGGCGCTCCCCCGCGGCCTCGCCGAGCCGGGCCCGCCGCTCACCGGCCTTGCGGGGCGGGAAGCCCTCGAAGCAGAAGCGGTCCACGGGCAGCCCGCTGAGGGCGAGCGCGGTGAGCACGGCGGACGGGCCGGGGACGGCCGTCACCCGGATGTCGCGCTCGACGGCCGCCGCGACCAGCCGGTAGCCGGGGTCGGAGACCGAGGGCATCCCGGCGTCGGTGACGAGCAGCACCCGGGCGCCCTCCTCCAGCGCCGTGACCAGCTCCGGGGTGCGGGCCGACTCGTTGCCCTCGAAGTACGACACGACCCGGGCGGTGGTGGTCACGCCCAGGGACTGGGTGAGCCGGCGCAGCCGCCGGGTGTCCTCGGCCGCGATCACATCGGCGCCGGCCAGCTCCGCGGAGAGCCGGGGCGGGGCGTCGGCGACGTCGCCGATGGGGGTCCCTGCGAGTACGAGTACGCCTGCGGCCGGTCCTGCGGAGCTAGTCACCGCCCCAGTCTCCCACCCGCGGCGCACCCGACCGGGGCCGGTGCGACGCCGCCGCGGCACGGCGGAGTACCCCCGGTTGGCCCGGTCCTCAGCACATACACATGCGGCTTCCCTACGATGGCCCGGTGACGAGTGACACCGCGACGCACGCGCACCGGGTCGAGGACGCACCGATGGCCGCGGAGGAGCAGAGCCCCTGGCAGCAGCGGCTGCGCCGCTTCGGCTACGCGGACCGCCCGCGCCCCGACGTGCGCGAGCGCCTGGTCGCGCCGTTCCCCGAGCCGGGGACACGGGCGTGGGCCGCGCTCGGCGTGGGCCCGGCGGCGGCGTCCCGGCTGGCCCGCTGGACGGGCTGGGGCGGCCCGCTGCTGGTGGCGCTCCTCGCGGGCCTGCTGCGGTTCTGGAACCTGGGCAGCCCGCACGCGGTGATATTCGACGAGACGTACTACGCGAAGGACGCCTGGTCGCTCCTGCAGTACGGCTACGAGGGCAGCTGGCCGGACAAGGCCAACGACCTGATCCTCGCCACCCCGCCCTCCGTGCCGCTCTCCGAGGCCCCCTCGTACGTGGTGCACCCGCCGGTCGGCAAGTGGGTGATCGCCTCCGGTGAGTGGATCTTCGGGCTGAACCCGTTCGGCTGGCGGTTCGCGATGGCGGTGCTCGGCACGCTGTCGGTGCTGATGCTCTGCCGGATCGGCCGCCGGCTGTTCCGCTCCACGGCGCTGGGCTGCCTCGCGGGCGGTCTGATGGCGGTCGACGGCCTGCACTTCGTGATGAGCCGCGTCGCACTGCTCGACCTCGTCGTCATGTTCTTCGTGCTGGCCGCCTTCGGCTGCCTGCTGATCGACCGCGACCGCGCGCGGGCCCGGCTCGCCGCCGCCCTGCCCGGAAACCGCCCGGACGACCGTGTCGCCTCCTTCACGTGGCTGGGCGTGCGACCGTGGCGGATCGCGGCCGGGATCTGCCTGGGCCTGGCGATCGGCACCAAGTGGAACGGCCTGTACGTGCTGGCGTTCTTCGGCGTCCTCACCGTGCTGTGGGACGCCGGCGCCCGCCGGGTGGCGGGCGCCCGCCACCCCCGGCTCACCGCGTTCTGGCTGGACGGGCTGTGGGCGGCGCTCAGCATGGTCGGCGTCGCCGTCGTCACGTACCTGCTGTCCTGGCTCGGCTGGTTCACCACCGGCAAGGGCTACGACCGCGACTGGGCCAAGGGCGACGGCGGCTTCCTCTCCGACTCCTGGGCGGCGCTGCGCAGCCTGTGGCACTACGAGTCGCAGGTGTACGACTTCCACGTCAACCTGCACTCCCCGCACACCTACCAGTCCAACCCCTGGAGCTGGCCGGTCCTGGGCCGTCCGGTGTCGTACTTCTACGAGTCCCCCAAGCTCGGCGAGGACGGCTGCACCGCGGCCGGCGGCTGCGCCCGCGAGGTGCTCGCCATCGGCACCCCGCTGCTGTGGTGGGCCGGGTGCTTCGCCCTGCTGTACGTCCTGTACCGCTGGATCTTCCGCCGCGACTGGCGCGCCGGCGCGATCGCCTGCGGCGTCGCCGCCGGTTACCTGCCGTGGTTCCTCTACCAGGAGCGGACGATCTTCCTCTTCTACGCGGTCGTCTTCGTGCCGTTCCTCTGCCTCGCGGTCGCGATGATGCTCGGCGCGATCCTCGGTCCCCCCGGTTCCAGTGAGCGCCGGCGCATGTGGGGCGCGGTCGGCGCGGGCACCCTGGTGCTGCTGATCGTCTGGAACTTCATCTACTTCTTCCCGCTCTACACCGGGCAGACCATCCCCATGGACGCCTGGCGCGACCGCATGTGGCTCGACACCTGGATCTGACCCCGCCCGGCGCAGAGGCCGCTGACCTGGTCGGTGACCGTTTGCAGGGGGCCGACCACGGACCTAGCGTGAACCCGAGGGAATGTCACGTATGTCCGCCCCCGATCGCACCGTGCCCGGTCAGGCGTCGGCGCTCGACAGCGCCGGCGCGGCTCTTGCGGTGGTCGACGCGGACGGGGTCCTCGTCCGCTGGACCGAGGTCGCCCGGAGGCTGCTGGGGTACGCGGCGGCGGACGTGCTCGGCAGGCCGGCCGCGATGCTGCTGGACGGACCGGACGGCAGGGGGCCGCAGGGGTTCACCGGGGAGTGGGCCGGGCCGGCCGCGCTGCGGCACCGCACCGGCGGGCGGCTGGACGTGGACCTGCGGGTGACCGGGCTGCCGGGGGCGGGCGGCACGGTGGACTGGCTGGTCTCCACCGCCGGGGTGCCCGCGTCCGTACTGGAGTCCGCCGCCGAGCTGAGCCCCTTCCCGATGGCGATCTGGGACAGCGACCTGCGCACCGCGTGGCTGAACGACGCGCTCGCCGAGCAGTTCGGCCTCTCCCGGGAGGAGCGCCTGGGCCGGCACCTGGACGAGTCGCCGCTCTACGCGAACACCGAGCAGGTCGAGGCCCTGCTGCGCGAGGTCCTGGAGAGCGGCGTCCCGGTGATCGACCGGGAGCTGAGCCAGCTGGACCGGCTGCGGCACCGGGCGTACGCGCTCTCCGTCTTCCGGATCGAGGACGTCCGCCACGGCCGGGCGGGCGTCTGCTCGGTCAATGTGGACGTCACCGAGAGCCGGCGGGCCAGGGACCGCATGACCGTACTGGGCCGCGCGGCGACCAGCATCGGGACCAACCTGGACGTCCTGCAGACCGCGCAGGACCTCGCCGACCTGCTGGTGCCGCTGCTCGCCGACTACGCGACGATCGACCTCGCGGAGTCGGTGCGGCTCGGCAACGCCCCCCTCACCCGGCTCGGCACGATGGAGGGCGGCAACGTCCCCGTCTTCCACCGGGCGGGCATCGCCTCGGTCCACGACGACTTCCGCGAGTCGCTGTACGCGCGCGGCAGCCCCGTCTTCGTCCCCCCGCACTCGCCGTTCGTCGAGGTGCTGAGCTCCGGCCGGACGTACATGGAGGCGGAGCTGGACACCGAGCCCGGCACGTGGCTGGAGGAGGACCCGCAGCGCCTGCACCGGGTCCTCGACCTCGGGATGCACAGCCTGCTGATCCTGCCGGTGTACGCGCGGGACGAGATCCTCGGTGTCGCCGTGCTCGTCCGCAGCGAGAACCCCACCCCGTTCGACGAGAACGACCGGACGCTCGCGGAGGAGCTGGTCAGCCGGGCCGCGCTCAGCCTGGACAACGCCCGTCGCTACACGCGCGAGCACACCATGGCGCTGACGCTGCAGCGCAGCCTGCTGCCCCGCAACCCGAGCGCCGGGTTCTCCCTGGAGACGATCTGGCGCTACCTCCCCGCGGACACCCAGGACGGGGTGGGCGGCGACTGGTTCGACGTGATCCGGCTGTCCGGCGCCCGGGTGGCCCTGGTCGTCGGGGACGTCGTGGGGCACGGGCTCAACGCGGCCGCCGCCATGGGACGCATCCGCACGGCGGTGAGCACCCTCGCGGGCCTGGAGCTGCCCCCGGACCGGCTGCTGTCCGCGCTGGACGACCTCGTCGTGCGGCTGGGCTTCGAGGACTTCGACGAGGGCTCGCCCGCCGCCGGCATCCTCGGCGCCACCTGCGTGTACGCGGTCTACGACCCCATCGACGAGCGCCTGACCATCGCCCGGGCCGGGCATCCGCCGCCGGTGATCGTGACCCCGGACGGCACGGCCGCCTTCCCGGAGATCCCCTCCGGGGCGCCGCTCGGCGTGGGGCTGCGGTCCTTCCCCTCGGTCGACCTGGAGCTGCCCGGGGGGAGCGTGATCGCCATGTACACCGACGGACTGGTCGAGACCCGGGACGGCGACATCGACGACGGGCTGGAGCGCCTGCGGGCCGCGCTCACCCGGCCGCCGGGCACCTCGCTGGAGGACCTGAGCGCCTCGGTGCTCGACCTGCTGCCCAAGCGCGGGCAGGACGACGACGTCGCGCTGCTGCTCGCCAGGACCTGCCGGCTCAGCGCCGACCGGGTGTTCAGCGTGGAACTGCCCGCCGATCCGGCGGCGGTCGGACGCGTGCGGGCCGAGGCCGTCCGGCAGTTGCGGGCCTGGGGGCTGGACCGGGTGCGGGCGGCCGCCGAGCAGATCGTCGGGGAGCTGCTGGCCAACGCCGTACGGCACGGGGAGGGACCCGTGCGGCTGCGGCTGGTCCGGCACATGAAGCTGTCCTGCGAGGTCTTCGACGCCGGTCCCGGCCCGCCGCTGCCGCGCCGTCCCGACCCCACCGACGAGGGCGGCCGGGGCCTGGTGATCGTCGCGGAGCTGTGCACACGGTGGGGTGTCCGCAGGACCGGGGAGGGCAAGATCGTCTGGGCGGAGCTGGCCCTCACGGACGAGGAGCGGCTCCCGCCCGGGCCGGAACGGTGACCGGCCGTGAAGCGGTCCCCACCGGCGGACTTTTCCGGTCCGTGGGAAGCGCGTGCCGAAGCTGTGACCCGGTGGACCACCCCAGGGTTCCCTCCGTCCCGTAGAGTGCGCTTGCATTGCCTCTTTTTTGAACACGTTCAGGGGGACCACGGGGAGGGTCGGTGCCATGCGCCGAGGAGTGAAGCTGGGGATCGTCGCCACGCTGACCGCGGGACTGGTGGGTACCGCGGCGTACGGGGCGTACAACATCTACGACGGGCTGACCGGGGGCGGCGGCTTCTCCGCCGAGCCCGCCCCGGTCGAGACCGGGCCGCCGACCGCGGCGGAGGTGAAGAAGACCGCCGCGGACTTCCTGGCCGCGTGGGCCAAGGGGGACGCCACCGCGGCGGGGGCGCTCACCAACGAGCCGGCGACCGCCTCCGAGGCCCTGTCCGCGTACCGCAAGGACGCGCACGTCGCCCGCGTACGGCTGACGCCGGGCACGGCCCGGGGGGACGTGGTGCCCTTCGATGTCGTCGCCTCGCTCTCCTACCAGGGCAAGACCTCCACATGGACGTACTCCTCGGCCCTCACCGTCTTCCGCGGCGAGACCACCCACCGCCCCCTGGTGGACTGGCAACCGGCGGTGCTGCACCCCAAGCTGACGGACGGTCAGTCCCTGGAGACCGGTGAGGCCGCCTCGCCGCCGGTGGTCGTCGTGGACCGCAACGGCAAGGTCCTGGACGCCGACGACTACCCCTCCCTCGCCTCCGTGCTGCCGCAGCTGCGCGAGCGCTACGGCGCCAAGCTGTCCGGCGGCAAGCCGGGCATCGAGACCTGGGTGAACGGTGCCGACGGCCCCGGGCAGACGCTGCACGTGATCACCAAGGGCACGGCCGCCAAGCTCCCCACCACCCTGGACGCACGCGTCCAGAAGGCCGCCGAACAGGCCGTCAAGCGCCGCAGCCAGTCGTCGGTCGCGGCGGTCAAGGCGAGCACGGGCGAGATCCTCGCCTTCGCCAACAACCCGTCGACCGACAACAACAACGCCTTCAACGCGCAGGTCGCCCCCGGCTCCACCTTCAAGGTCGTCACCGCCACGGCCCTGCTCGAGAGGGGCGTGACCCCGGGCACCCCGGCGCCGTGCCCGGCCACCGCGAACTACGACAACGGCAAGATGTTCCACAACGTGGAGAGTTCCTCCGACCCGTCGGCCACCTTCCGGCGGGACTTCGCGATCTCCTGCAACACCGGCTTCATCAAGCTCGCCGGCCGGCTCGACGAGTCCTCGGTCCCCTCGGTCGCCCAGCGCTACTACGGCTTCGGCCAGACCTGGAACGTGGGCGTCCCCGCCTGGGACGGCCGCGTACCCGGCGGCCCGGGCGACGAGATGACGGAGGAGATGATCGGCCAGGGCCAGATACAGATGAGCCCGCTCAACATGGCCTCCATCGCCGCCACCGTGCAGAACGGCGTCTTCCGCCAGCCCCGGCTGGTGGCCGCCGGCCTGATCGAGGGGCCCCTCGCGAAGGCCCGCAGCGGCCTGCCCTCCGGCGTCCGCGGCAACCTCAAGTCGATGATGCAGCTGACCGCGTCGAGCGGCACCGCCGCCGGCGCGATGCGCGGGGTCTACGGCGACGTCGGCGCCAAGACCGGCTCCGCGGAGGTCGGCGGCCAGGAACAGCCCAACGGGTGGTTCGTCGCGTTCCGCGGTGACGTCGCGGCCGGCGGAATGGTGCTGGAGGGCGGGCACGGCGGCGACTCCGCCGGGCCGATCGTCGCCTCGGTGCTGAAGGCCTCCTCGTGACCCGCTCCGTGACGCGTCCGCAAATGGCTTGGCACCGCCGCCCCGCCGGGGACTAGCGTGCCGGCCATGTCGACTTCAGCTGCAGCTCACCCCCGGTTCGCGGAGGCACTCACCGCGCTGGGCCTCCAGGTACCCGTGCGCGCCTTCCCGGACGCGACCCGCACCGCGGCGCAGGCCGCCTCGGCGGTCGGCTGCGAGCTCGGCCAGATCGTCAAGTCCCTGATCTTCACGGCGGACGGGGTCCCGGTGCTCGTGCTGATGGACGGCGCGTCCCGGGTCGACGTGGAGCGGGTCCGCGCCGAACTCGGCGCGACGGAGGTGCGGCGGGCCGACGCGGACCTGGTGCGCGAGACCACGGGGTACGCCATCGGCGGCGTACCCCCCTTCGGGCACCGCACGCGGACCACCGTCCTCGCCGACCGGGGACTGCTGGCGCACCCGACCGTGTGGGCGGCCGCCGGCACCCCGCACACCGTCTTCCCCATGGCACCCGCCGAACTGGTCGAGCACGCCGGGGCGACCCTCGCCGACGTCCGCGAACGCACCGCGTGACGCCCCTGATAGCGGCGGCCGTCCTGCTCGCGGCGGTCACCCACGCGGCGTGGAACGCCATCGCCCACGGCATCAAGGACCAGCTCGTCGCGTTCACCCTCGTCGGCGGCGGCGGCGCGATCTGCGGCGCGGCCGTCGCCGGGTTCGCGCCGCTCCCCGCCGCGGCGGCCTGGCCCTACCTGGCCGCGTCGGTGGGGATCCACATGGCCTACATGTACCTGCTCATGAAGTCCTTCACGCTGGGCGACTTCGGGCAGGTCTACCCCATCGCGCGGGGTGTCGCCCCGATGGTCGTGACGCTGCTGGCGGCGGTGTTCGTGGGCGAGGTGCCGGACGCCCTGCAGACCGCGGGCGTCGTCGTCGCCTCCGCCGGGCTCGGCGGGGCCGCCCTGTGGGGCATGCGCGGCCGCCGCAAGGACTGGCCGGCGGTCGGCGCGGCCGTGGGCACCGGCCTGACCATCGCCGCGTACACCGTCGTCGACGGCGTCGGGGTCCGCGCATCCGGCACCGCCCTGGGGTACGTCGCCTGGCTCCTGCTCATCCAGGGCACCCTGCTCGTGTGCTGCGCCCTCGCGGCGCGCGGCGCGGCGCTCCCCGGGCAACTGCGCCCGGTCGCCGGCCGCGGGCTCCTCGGCGGGGCGCTGTCCATGTCCGCGTACGGCCTCGTCCTGTGGGCCCAGACCCGGGGCGACCTCGCGCCCATCGCGGCCCTCCGGGAGACCTCCATCATCGCGGGGGCGGTCATCGGGGCGGTCTTCTTCAAGGAGCGGCTGGGGCGGTCCCGGGTCGTCGCAGCGCTTGTGGTTGTCGCGGGGATCGGGCTCATGCTCCACGTCTGACCGGGGCTTCGTCCGCGGGTGCGTTTGTGGTTGCGGGTGAGGTTTTTTCCCCGCCCGCCCTCCCGTGGCCCCGGGACGGTTGGTGCGGGTCGGCGCCCGGTTTCCTTAGTGGGCCGGGGGCGGGGCCTCCGGGGTGGGCATTCTGTACCGCATATTTATGTGCATGGCGGGCAATCCGAATAGGTGCCGCTCTGCCGCACAACAAATACACGTCAGCGTCCAGAACGCCCACCCCTACGACCCCACCCCCTCCCTATCGCGAGCGACCAACGCCCGGTGGGGGGTGATGAAGCAGTCCGGGGTGACCCCGGATTGCCTCCTCACCCCCTCCGGCCGTCATGCGCCCCAACGACGGGAGGGGGTGTGGCGGGGTGCGCCCGGAAGCGACGAGCGGTGATGCCGGTGACGCAACGGCCCGGCAAATCCGCGAGCGCTGAGGACGTGCGCCGGCGCGGCCCCGACCCACCGACGAACAGAGCGAGGCGGTCACTGACCGACCGGGGCAACGGGCGGGCGGCGGGAAAAAACCCCAACCGCAACCACAACGCACCCGCACACAAACAACCGGCCCGGGAAATCAGTCGAGCGCTGCGCGGAACGCGGAGCCGTTGATGAGGATGCCCCCGTCGACGGGGAGCGTGAGGCCCGTGATCCAGGACGCGTCGCGGGAGGCGAGGAACGCGACGGCCGCCGCGATGTCGTCCGGCTCGCCGACCCGCCCGAGGGGGTACACCCCGGCGAGCCGGTCGAGCGCGTCGTCACGCCCGGCCCACGCAGGCGTCCGCACCGTGCCGGGGGCGACGAGGTTGACCCGGACACCGCGCGGCGCGGCGTGCACGGCCAGCGTGCGGGTCAGCGAGGCGAGGCCCGCCTTGGCGGCGCTGTAGGCGTGGTTGCCGAAGTTCATGTGGCCGTTGACGGAGCCGATGCTGACGATCGCCCCGCGCCCGCCCGCCGCCGCGAGCAGCGGCAGCGCCGCGCGGGCGCAGCGCATGGCCCCGGTGAGGGTGACCTCGAGGTCCTCGTACCACTCCGCGTCGGGGACGTCCTCGAACCGCGGCGGGTCCACGTGGCAGGCGTAGGCGTTGTTGACCAGTACGTCGAGCCGCCCGAAGCGCTCGGCGGCGCAGCCGATCGCGGCGTCCACCGCGGCCTGGTCGACGACGTCGCACCGCACCGCCGCGGCCCGGCCGCCGGTCTCCGCGGCGAGGGCCTCCGCCGTCGCGGTGGCGCGCTCCGCGTCCAGGTCGGCCAGGACGACGTCCGCGCCCTCGGACATCAGGCGCCGGGCGGTCGCCGCGCCGATGCCCTGCGCACCTCCGGTGACGACGGCGACGTGTCCCTCGAACCTGCGCATCGGGTCATCCCCCGCCGGCGAGCGATTTGCGAGGCGCTGACCTCTCGCCTCCTTACTCGCGCGTAGCGTAACGTGCCTGCACACCAAAGGGGAGCGGAAAGGCACACCATGGCGCTGGACGCGGACGTCATCGTCGTCGGAGCTGGACTGGCGGGTCTGGTCGCGACGGCCGAACTGGCCGACGCGGGCCGCAAGGTCCTCCTGCTCGACCAGGAGCCGGAGAGCAACCTCGGCGGCCAGGCGTTCTGGTCCTTCGGCGGGCTGTTCCTCGTCGACTCCCCCGAGCAGCGCCGGATGCGGATCAAGGACAGCCGCGCACTCGCCCTGCAGGACTGGATGGGCACCGCGGGCTTCGACCGCGCCGAGGACCGGTGGCCGCGCAAGTGGGCCGAGGCGTACGTGGACTTCGCCGCGGGCGAGAAGCGGTCCTGGCTGCACGCGCAGGGGATGCGGTTCTTCCCGGTGGTCGGCTGGGCGGAGCGCGGGGGCTACCTCGCCACCGGGCACGGCAATTCGGTGCCGCGCTTCCACATCACGTGGGGCACGGGCCCGGGCGTGGTGGCGCCGTTCGAGCGCCGGGTGCGGGAGGCGGTCGCCAAGGGCCTGGTGGAGCTGCGCTTCCGGCACCGCGTGACGGCGCTGACGACGACGGGCGACGCGGTGGACGGCGTCGCGGGCGAGGTCCTGGTGGACAGCGACGCGGAACGCGGCCACGCGAGTTCGCGGGAGATCCGCGCCGAGTTCCAGCTCAAGGCGCAGGCGGTGATCGTCACTTCGGGCGGCATCGGCGGCAACCACGACCTGGTGCGCAAGGCCTGGCCCAAGCGGCTGGGCACGCCGCCGCGCAAGCTGCTGTCGGGCGTTCCGGCGCATGTGGACGGGCTGATGCTGGGGATCGCCGAGACGGCCGGGGCACACCTGATCAACGGCGACCGGATGTGGCACTACACCGAGGGCATCGAGAACTGGGACCCGATCTGGGCCAGGCACGGCATCCGCATCCTGCCGGGCCCGTCGTCCCTGTGGCTGGACGCGACCGGCAAGCGGCTGCCGGTGCCGCTCTTCCCCGGCTTCGACACGCTGGGGACGCTGGAGCACATCATGCGCTCGGGCCACGAGTACACGTGGTTCGTCCTCACCCAGAAGATCATCGAGAAGGAGTTCGCGCTGTCGGGCTCCGAGCAGAACCCGGACCTGACCGGGAAGAGCGTGCGCGACGTGCTCAAGCGCGCGCTGCCGGGGGCACCGGGGCCGGTCGAGGCGTTCAAGCGGCACGGCGTGGACTTCGTCGTGGAGGACGACCTGGCGGCGCTGGTGCGCGGCATGAACGCGCTCACCAAGGACGACCTGATCGACGAGACCGCGCTGCGCCGCGAGATCGAGGCCCGCGACCGCGAGATCACCAACACCTTCACCAAGGACCTGCAGGTCACCGCGATCCGCGGGGCCCGCAACTACATCGGCGACAAGCTGATCCGCACCGCGGCGCCGCACCGGCTGCTGGACCCGAAGGCGGGACCGCTGATCGCCGTGCGCCTGAACGTCCTGACCCGCAAGTCGCTCGGCGGGATGGAGACCGACCTGGACGCGCGGGTGCTGCGCGCCGACGGCGAGCCGCTGCCGGGGCTGTACTCGGCGGGCGAGGCGGCGGGCTTCGGCGGCGGCGGGGTGCACGGCTACCGCTCGCTGGAGGGGACCTTCCTCGGCGGCTGCATCTTCTCCGGCCGTACGGCGGGCCGCGCGGCCGCGAAGGCGACCGCCTGACGACCCCCGGGGCGCCTCCTTGCGCTGCCGTTCCGTGCCGACCCCGGTCCTGACCGGTGCCGGGCGGGGGGCACCATGGGAGGAGCAACAACGGCGGCGCATGGTGGGAGCACGGGCTGTGGTGGACGTCCACGGGGCAGTGACGGAAGGCTTTGAGCCAGTCCGGGAGGCCTTCCTCCGGAACTTCGAGGAGCGGGGCGAGCGCGGCGCGGCCGTGGCGCTGTACCGGGACGGCCGCAAGGTCGTGGACCTGTGGGCGGGCTCCGCCGACGGGCACGAGGACGGTGGCGGCGGCGCGCCCTGGGCGGAGGGCACCGCGCAGGTGGTGCGTTCGGCCACGAAGGGCGTCGCGGCGGCGTGCCTGCTCCTGCTGCACCAGCGGGGCCAGCTCGACCTGGACGCGCCCGTCGGCACGTACTGGCCCGAGTTCAAGACCGCGGGCAAGGAGCGCGTCACGGTGCGCGACGCCCTGGCGCACCGGGCCGGTGTTCCGGCGCTGGACACCCCGCTCACCCCGGCGCTGGCGCAGGACGGCACCAGCGGTCCGCGCGCGCTCGCGGCGCAGGCCCCGTTCTGGGCGCCGGGGACGGACCACGGCTACCACGCGCAGACGTACAGCTGGCTGATCGGCGAGCTGGTGCAGCGCGCGAGCGGCGGCCGTTCCCTGGGCCGCTACGTGGCGGAGGAGATCGCCCGCCCGCTCGGTCTCGACCTGTGGATCGGGCTGCCGGCCGGCGAGGAGGGCCGGGTCGGCCGGATCGCCGCCGTGGAGACCCCGCCGCCGCCGGCCGCGGCCGGGCTGCGGGCGCGGCCCAAGCGCAACGTGACCGAGGCGTACGAGGACCCGTCGTCGCTGACCCGGCGGGCGTTCGGCGCGATCGACCCGCTGCCGGACGAGAACGACCCCGGGTACCACGCGGCCCAGCTGGCGGCCTCCGGGGGCATCGCCACCGCCCGCTCGCTGGCCCGCTTCTACGCCGCGCTGATCGGGGAGGTCGAGGGCCCCGGCACCCGGCTCTTCGCCCCGGCGACGCTCACCTCGGCGCGCACCCCGGAGTCGGAGGGCCCGGACCGCGTGCTGGTGGTGAACACCCGCTTCGGCCTGGGCTTCATGCTGCACGGCCCGGCCGCCCCGCTGCTGTCCCCCGGCTCCTTCGGCCACCCCGGCCGCGGCGGGTCCCTGGGCTTCGCGGACCCCGGCGAGGGCGTCGCCTTCGGCTACGTCACCAACGGCATGCAGAAGAACGTGACCGCCGACCCCCGTGCCCAGGCGCTGGTCCGTGCGGTGCGGGAGTGCCTGCGCTGACGACGGCCGGAAAAGTTGCCCGGGCTCCGGGAGCCGCGAACGATGGATGAGTGAGCGACGCCGCATACCTCCGGTTTCCGCATGTTCACGGCGAGCGGCTCTGTTTCGTCGCCGAGGACGACATCTGGGTCGCGCCCCTGGACGAGGGGCGCGCGTGGCGGGTGACGGCCGACCGGATCCGGGTCGGGCATCCGCGGTTCTCCCCCGACGGCTCGGTGATCGCCTTCAACAGCTGGCGCTCCCTCGATCCCGAGGTGTACGTCGCGCCGGTCGAGGGCGGCCCGGCCCGCCGGCTGACCTACTGGGGCAGCACCGACTGCCGTGTGCGCTCCTGGACGCCGGACGGCCGGATCCTGGCCGTCTCCTCCCACGGCGAACCGTTCTCGCACTACACCTGGGCCTACGCCGTCCCCGACGAGGGCGGCCCGGGCAGCCGCCTGCCCTGGGGCCCGGCGTCCGACATCGCCGTGGACGACAGCGACGAGGGCGGACACCGGACGCTGCTGCTGACGGCGACCGCGCCGCACGAGCCGGCCTCGTGGAAGCGGTACCGGGGCGGGGCGACCGGGCGGCTGTGGCTGCAGTGCCGCCGGCTGGTGCCGGAGGTCGACGGCCACCTGGAGTCGCCGATGTTCGTCGCGGGGCGGATCGCCTTCCTCTCCGACCACGAGGGGATCGGCAACCTGTACTCCTGCCTGCCGGACGGTACGGACCTGCGGCGGCACACCGACCACGCCGACTTCTACGCCCGCAGCGCCGCCACCGACGGCACGCGCGTGGTCTACCAGTGCGCGGGCGAGGTGTGGCTGGTCGACGACCTCGGCCCGGGATCGGTGCCGCGCCGCCTCGCCGTCGACCTCGGCGGCCCGCGCGCCGGGCGGAGGCCGTACCAGGTCCCGGCCTCGGCGTACCTGGACGGGCTGGCGGTGGACCGCACCGGCCGTGCCAGCGCGGTGTGCGTACGCGGCAGCCTGTACTGGCTCACCCACCGCGACGGGCCGGCGCGCACCATCTCCGACGAGCCCGGGTCACGGGTCCGGCTGCCGGTCATGCTGGGCGACACCGGGCGGATCGCCTTCGTCACCGACGCCGAGGGCGAGGACGCCATCGAGATCGCGGCGCTGCCGGGCCGCCCCGCGGCGCTGGCCGCCGCCGACATCGCCGACGCCGACGACGCCGTCGCGCAGGCGCTGCGGGCCGCGGAGGAGGAGGCCGCGGAAGGGGAAGCCGCGGAAGGGGAAGCCGCGGAAGAGGGGGAAACGGCGCAGGACCTCGCGTCCGCCGAGGGGCAGACCGTGCCGCGCCCCCCGTGCCGCAGCGGCGGCACACGGCTGGCGTGCGGACTGCTCGGCCGGGTCCACGAACTGGTGCCCTCCCCGGACGGCCAGATCCTCGCCGTGGCCTCCCACGACGGGCGGCTGCTGATGGTCGACGCGGAGTCGGGCATGGTGGCCGAGCTGGTCCGCTCCTCCAACGGCCCCGTCCGTGACCTGTCCTTCTCCCCGGACTCCAACTGGATCGCCTGGTCCCACCCCGTCATCGGCCGTTCGCTGCGCAAGATCCGGATCGCCCGGCTCAGCCCGGACCCGGAGACCGGCAAGCACACCCTCATCGACGTCACCAACGGCCGCTTCGAGGACGAGCAGCCGGTCTTCACCCGCGACGGGCGCTACCTGGCCTTCCTGTCCTGGCGCGGCTTCGACCCCGTCTACGACGTCCACACCGGCGACCTGTCCTTCCCGCTGGGCTGCCGCCCGCACCTCGTACCACTGCACTCGGCGACGCCCTCGCCCTTCGCGCTGCCCGTGGAGGGCCGGCCGCCGGGGGGCGGGCTGGATCCGACCGGCTTCGCCGAGGGGCCGCTGGCGGTGGAGGCGGCCGGGCTGCCGATGCGGGTGACGCCCTTCCCGGTGCCGGCCTCCAAGTACAGCTCGCTGGAGGCGGTGCGCGGCGGGCTGACCTGGCTGCGCTGGCCGATCTCCGGCGCGCTCGGCGAGACCTTCGTCAACCCGACCGACCCCTCGGCCCGCCCCACGCTGGAGTACTTCGGCCTGGCCAAGTCCAAGCGGGTCGAGCTGGTGCGGCACATGGACTGGTACCGGGTCAGCGGCGACGGCACGCAGTTGGTGGTCTTCGACGAGGGCGACCTGACGGTGGTCCCGGCGTACGAGCCGGGCGACCTGGACTCCACCGTCTACATCGACATGCGGCGGATCCTGCACGAGGCGAACCCGCCCACCGAGTGGCGGCAGGCGTTCGACGAGGCCGGGCGGATCATCCGCGACTACTTCTGGGCGCCGGACATGTGCGGCATCGACTGGCCGGCGATCCTCGACCAGTACCGTCCGCTGGTGGAACGGGTCGCCACCCCGGACGAGTTCGCCGACCTGCAGCGGGAGGTCCTCGGCGAACTGGGCACCTCGCACGCGTACGTCGCGTCCGCCCGCCGCAGCGAGGGGCCGCCGCACTACCAGCGGCCGATCGGGCTGCTCGGCGTCAACTTCGTCCACACCAAGGACGGCCGCTGGGTGGTCACGCGCATCCTGCCCGGGGAGTCCTCGGACTCCAAGGCCCGTTCGCCGCTGGCCGGCACCGGGATCCTGGAGGGCGCCGCGCTCACCCATGTCGACGGGCGTGCCGTCGACCCGGAGGCCGGGCCCGGCCCGCTGCTGTCGGCCGCGGGCGGCACCACGGTGGAGCTGACCTTCGCCCCGCCCGACGGCGGGCATCCGCGCCGGGTCGCGGTGGTGCCGCTGGTGGACGAGCGGCCGCTGCGCTACCAGGACTGGGTGGCCAAACGACGCGCGGTGGTACGGGCGTTGAGCGAGGGGAAGTGCGGTTATCTGCACATCCCCGACCTGGGGGGCTCGGGCTGGGCGCAGTTCAACCGCGACCTGCGCATCGAGATCGTCCATCCGGCGCTCATCGTCGACGTGCGCGGCAACGCGGGCGGCAACATCAGCGACCTGGTGGTGGAGAGCCTGACCCGCAAGATCCTCGGCTGGGACCACACCCGCCACGCGCAGCCGGTGAGTTATGCCGGCAACGCCCCGCGGGGCCCGATCGTGGCCCTGGCGGACGAGGCGACGGCCTCCGACGGCGACATGATCACCGCCACCTTCCGGCTGCTGGGCATCGGCCCGGTGGTGGGCCACCGCACCTGGGGCGGCGTGGTCGGCATGACCGGCCGGCACCGGCTGGGCGACGGCACGGTCATCACGGTGCCGATGAACGCCGCCTGGTTCGAGGCCTACGGCTGGGCGGTGGAGAACTACGGCGTGGAACCGGACATCCCGGTCATCCGCACTCCGCTGGACTGGGCGGAGGGCCGCCGCACCGACCTGGAGGTCGCCGTGCAGACGGCACTGGACCTGCTGGAGAAGCACCCGGCCTCCACACCGCCCGATCTGTCCGACCGCCCGGACCGGCGGCGGCCCCCGCTCCCCCCGCGTCCCTGAGCCGGCCCTCCCCGCCGGGGGCGGCCGGAGGTCCCGCCGTGGCCGGGGGTCCCGCGGAGGCCGACGGAAGGGGCGCGCCCGGTACGGACGCGCCCCTCCTCGTTCAGGCCTGGACCACGCGGGTCAGGACCGGTCCCGCCGCTCGTCGATCTCCTCAGGCGAACGCCGGCGTTCGCGGTCGCCCTTGGGCATCGACTCGGGCTTGGACGGCTGGCCGTGGCCGGGCTCGCGGTGCTGCGGCTTGCCCTGCTGGCGCATCGGGTCACCGGCCATGCCCTGAGCACGCTCACGGGTCTGGCCGATGCGCTCCTGCCCCTGGGGCTGAGCCTGCGGGCGGTGCTGCTGCTGCCCGGCCTTGTTTCGCGTGGGGTCGTTCTTGCCCATGATCACTCCTTCGTGATGTGCGGAATGGGCCTCCATCAGGCTGACACGGCCGGACACAGTACGCATTTCGGACGAACGCGGTCCGTGAACGGCGCTGGTCAGACGGGCCTTTCCGACCGGGCGCGCTCGTCGGCGGCACCGCCACGGCCGACGAGTCCGTGCCGGACGCCCCCCGCGGCGGCGATCCTCGGCTCCTGGCGGCGCATCTCGCGCTGCCCCAGGACACCCCCGATCAGACCGGGCAAGTACCCGCGCACGGACTGCATTCCGCGCAGCCACCACTGGGCGTAGACATGCGACGAGCGGCGCGCGACGCCGTCCGCGATGCGCTCCACCGCCGGTTCCAGCGGGTAGGTGCGGTTGGCCGGCCAGGGCAGCCGGGCGCGGGCCTCGCGCATCACCTCGTCCTCGTCGGCGCCGCGCACCATGTCGGTGTCGGTCCAGCTCAGGTACCCCACACCGACCTTGACCCCCTTGAAGCCGACTTCGGCGCGCAGGCAGTGCGCGAAGGCCTCGACCCCCGCCTTGCTGGCGCAGTACGCGGTCATCAGCGGCGCCGGGGTGATCGCGGCGAGGGAGGCGATCTGCAGCAGGTAGCCGCGCGACGCGAGGAGCGCCGGGAGGAACGCACGGGCGGTGACCACGCTGCCCAGCAGGTTGACCTGGATGACCCGTTCGAAGTCGGCGGGGTCCACGTCCGGGAACGGACCACCTGTCGCCACACCGGCGTTGGCGACCACGACGTCCACCCGGCCGTAGCGCTCCAGGACCTCCGCGGCCACCCGGGCCATCGCCTCCCGGTCGGTGACGTCGGCCGTCCAGTACCCCGCGTCCGGACCGATCTCCCCGGCGACCCGCCGGAGTTCCTCCGGCTCCAGCCCCACCAGGGCCAACCGGGCGCCGCGCGCGGCGAGTTTGCGGGCCAGCAGCGCCCCCACCCCGCGGGCGGCGCCGGTCACCACCGCGACCTGCCCGTCCAGCGACCTGCTCATGCCGTCTCCTCCTTGACCTGGGCCCCCGGCCGCAGATGGTCCTCGACGAGAGTGCGTACGACGCCCGCCACCGCGGCCGGCGCCTCCAGCGGCGTCATGTGGCCCAGGCCCGGCAGTTCGGTGAGCCCGGCGAAGCGGGAGAGCCGGGCGGCCATGCCGTGGGCGTGCACCGGCGGGGTGAGCTTGTCGGCGCCGCCCACCAGCACGGCGGTGGGCGCGCGCAGCGCGGAGACGCCCGCGTCCAGGTCGAGCCCGGCCAGCACCCGGCCCCACGCGGCGCGTTGCCGACGCCCGCAGGCGTGCACGATGCGGGCGGTGGCGGCCACCAGTTCCCGGCTCGACGCCGCGCCCAGGATCCCGTACTTCAGCGCGGCCCGGGTCACCGCGGACTGCGGGCCCAGCGGTGCCGAACTGACCAGCAGGAAGCGGTGGAAGGCATCGCGCACCCGCTTGCTGCGCACCCGCGGCGGCAGCACCGCGGCCTCGGCGAGCAGCCGCCCGCTGCCGGTGCTGGCCAGCAGCACCGCGGCCGTGCGGGTCTGCACGGCCGCGCGGTCGCCGGCCGCCATCGCGGTCATCCCGCCCATGGAGTGGCCGACCAGCACCGCCTTCTCGTCGCCCTCGACGGCGGCCTCCAGGACCGCGGTGAGGTCGTCGGCGAGCGCGCCGGTGCCGTAGCCGCCGCGGCGCGGGGTGCCACTGCCGCCGTGGCCGCGCTGGTCGTAGGCCACGACCCGGTACTCCCCGGCGAGTTCGTGGATGAGCGGGGCCCAGAAGAGGGTGCTGCAGGTCCAGCCGTGGATCAGCACCACGGTGGGTGCGGTGCCTGCCTCGGGGCCGTACTCCTCCACGTGGATCGCGGTGCCGTCCGCGGACCGCACGGAGTGCGTGCGCCGGGCGGCCGGAAGGTCGAAGACGGACGCGGTCACGAGGCCACCTCCACGCGCTCCGCGCGTTCCTCGGGGGCGCCGGCCGGCACGGTCTCGTACTCCTGGAGGTCCAGCCGGCGCGTGGCACGCCGGAACTCCGCGGTGGTCCCGGGCCAGACGGTGGTGTTGCGGCCCTGCTCGTCCAGGTACCAGCTGACGCAGCCCCCGGTGTTCCACACCGTACGGGTCATGCGGCGCTGCACCTCGTCGTTCCAGGACCGCACGGCCTCCGGGCGGGCGTCGAGCGCGGCGGCCCCGGTGGTGTCCAGGGCGCGCAGGTATGCGACGACGTAGTTCAGCGAGGACTCGATCATGAGGATCATCGAGCTGTTGCCCAGGCCGGTGTTGGGCCCGATGACGAACAGCAGGTTGGGGAAGCCGTCGACGGCGCAACCGCGCAGCGCGGCCATGCCGCCCTTCCAGTGCTCGGCCAGCGAGCGGCCGTCGGCGCCGAACACCCGCTCACCGATGGGCATGTCGGTGACGTGGAAGCCGGTGCCGAAGACGATGGCGTCGGCCTCGCGCTCGGTGCCGTCGGCCATGACGAGGGTCGAGCCGCGCACCTCCTTCAGCGCCGAGGCGACGACCTCGGTGTTGGGCCGGGCGAGCGCCGGATAGTAGTCGTTGGACAGCAGGATGCGCTTGCAGCCGATCCGGTAGTCGGGGGTCAGCTTGGCCCGCAGCGCCGGGTCCTTGACGGCCTTGCGCATGTGCGAGGCGGCCATGGCCTGCGCGCCGCGCATCATCGCCGGGCGTTTGGTGAACGCGCCGACCTGGAACTCGCGGATCAGCCAGAGCAGTCCGCGCCGCGCCTTGGCGGTGGCGGGCACCTTGTCGTGCAGCCACCGCTCGGCCCGGCTGATCCCGCGGTCCATGCGCGGCATCACCCACGGGGGCGTCCGCTGCACCACGGTCAGGCTCTCCACCTCGGGCTGGATCGCGGGCACGATCTGGATCGCGGAGGCCCCGGTGCCGACCATGGCGACCCGCTTGCCCTTGAGGTCGAAGTCGTGGTCCCACTGCGAGGAGTGGAAGACCCGTCCCGGGAAGGCGTCGAGGCCCGGCACGTCCGGCAGCCTGGGGTCGGACAGCGGCCCGGTGGCGGAGACCACGACGTCGGCGGTGAGTTCGCCGCGAGAGGTGGTGATGCGCCAGTGCCGGGCGCCGGCGTCCCAGCGGGCCTCGGTCACCTCCGTGCCGAGGCGCAGATGCGGGCGGAGGCCGAACGTGTCCGCGACCCGTTCCAGGTAGGCCCGGATGTGCGGCTGGCCCGAGAAGGTGCGCGGCCACTGCGGGTTGGGCGCGAAGGAGAACGAGTACAGGTGCGAGGGCACGTCGCAGGCGCACCCCGGGTAGCTGTTGTCCCGCCACGTCCCGCCGACGGAGTCCCGGCGTTCCAGCACGACGAAGTCGGTGATCCCCTCGCGTCGCAGCCGGACGGCGGCGCCGAGTCCGCCGAACCCCGATCCGATCACCGCAACCCGCACGTGTTCGCTGTGTCCGGCCATACCGCCGCCTCTCGGTGCCGCCCCGCTGCCGAATTGCGCCAGTGTTCACTGGCGCGGTTCGGAGCGTAGACCAGAAGGCGTTACCAGCGGTAGATGTCGGGCCGCGCGATGTGCCGCGCACACCGCATAGGCTGACCGGCGTGGCCACGCACGAGCGCGAGTACCGGATGGACGAGCTGGCGGAGGCGGCCGGTGTCCCGGTCCGCACCGTCCGTTTCTACCGGGAGCGCAAGCTGCTCCCCGCGCCACGCCGCGAGGGCCGGATCGCCTGGTACAACGACCACCACCTGGCCCGGCTGCGGACCATCACGGCCCTGCTGGAGCGCGGCCACACCCTCGGCGGCATCGCCGAGCTGATGGACGCCTGGGAGAGCGGCCGCCGCGACGTCGGCGAACTGCTGGGCCTGGACCCGGGACTGCCCACCCGCTGGTCGGAGGAGGAGCCGCTGCGGCTCACCCCCGAGGGCCTCGCCGACCACTACGGCGACCAGGCCACCGCGGAGAACCTGGCCACCGCCCTGGACATCGGCTACATCGCCGTCGACGGCGACGACGTCGTCCACGTCAGCCGCCGGCTGCTGGAGGCGTCCGCCGGGCTCGTCCAGGAGGGCATTCCGCTCGCCGAGGTGCTCGCCGCCGGACGCGACATGCGGGGCCGCATGGACCTGCTCGCCGAGCTCTTCGTCGAGCTGGCCCGCACGTACGTCCTGCCGGACGCGGAGGCCGACCTGCAGTCCGGCGACACCACGCGGCTCACCGAGGCCATCGCCCGGCTGCGCCCCCTGGTGCAGGCCGTCGTCGAGGCGGAGCTCGCCCTGGCGATCGACCGCAGGCTGCGCGAAGAGCTCAAGCGGTGACCACGCGCGGGCGGTGACCACGCGCGCCGCCCGCCGGAGACCGTACGGGCGCGTGGCCGGGCGGCTCCCCGGGCGGGTCCCGGCCGCACGGGTCGATCCACAGACGACCGCGTCCAGGGGGAACCCCGCCGCACACCGTCGCCCGGACCACCCCGGCACGACAACCGGACGATCACCGACCCCGCCGACCGCCGCCCCCACCCGCACAAGCGCCTCCCGCCCAGGGGCGAGGAGGGTGCCGGGCATCCGTACTGTGGTCGTATGACCCTCGATCTCGATGCCTATCTCGCCCGCATCGACTGGGCCGGGGAACGCCGTCCCACAACGGAGGTGCTGCGGTCCGTGCACCGCGCCCACCTGCTGGGCATCCCGTTCGAGAACCTCGACCCGGTCCTGGGCCGCGCGCCCTCGCTCGCGCTGCCCGACCTGGAGGCCAAGCTCGTCCGCGGCACGCGCGGCGGCTACTGCTACGAGCACAACACCCTGTTCGCCGCGGCGCTCACCGCCCTCGGGTTCCGGGTCACGCTGCTCACCGCCCGCGTCCTGGTGGGGGCGAAGCCGGGGGACGTCCGCCCCCGTACGCACATGCTCATGCTCACCGAGGTGCCCGGCGAGCCGGTGCCGTGGGTCGGCGACGTCGGCTTCGGCAGCATCGGCGGCCTGCTGGAGCCCCTGCCGCTGGTCGCGGACGTCGAGCTGCACGACCAACCGCGCCGCCACCGGCTGGTCCACGCGCCGCACGACGGCCCGCTGGAACTGTGGAAGCTCCAGGCCCACCTGCCCGGCCCCGCGGACGGCGGCTGGGAGGACCAGTACGCCTTCACGGTCGAGCCCTTCCAGGCCCCCGACTACGAGGTCATCAACTGGCACGTGGCGACCAATCCGCGCTCCCCCTTCTCCCGCGGCGTCTACGTCCAGCGCACCACCGGCGACGCCCACCTCTCCCTCACCGGACGCCGCCTGACGGAGACGGCCGCCGACGGCACCCGCAAGGAGCGCGAACTCGCCGGGGCGGACGAGGTGCTGCGGGTCCTGGCGGACGACTTCGGCGTACTGCTCCCGGAAGGAACCCGGCTGCCGGAGTGACCCGGCGCTACGACGCGCCCTCGCCCTCCGCGAGGGTGTGCGCCACCAGCGCGTTGGCGTGGCCGTGCCCGAGGCCGTGCTCGGTCTTCAGCCAGCCGACGAGCTCCATGTGCCGGGTCAGCGGGGAGGAGCGGATGAGCTCCTTCCATTCCCCGACCGGCCGGCCGTACTTCTTCTCGATGGACGGAAAGTAACTCGCGGGGCCCTTCGCGTTCTGCGTCATGCCCGGTTGACCGCGCGGCGGCCGCGAACTCATCGGACCGGCGACATGACCCGCGTCACACCGGCCGGCCGTTTCCCCGGGTCGGGTGAATCGCGCCGGTTCCCGGCGTGCCGCCCACCGCCGCGTGCTTAGCGTGGCGCCCGGGACGACATCAGGTGAGCCGGACGGGGGTGGCCGCATGACGGTCGAGGACAAGCGCTCGGTGAGCATGAGGATCTTCGGGGACCTGCTCAAGGCACTGCGCGAGGGCCGGGGGCTCACCCTGGACGCGGTGGCGGCGCACACGGGCTACTCGAAGTCGCAGACCGTCAAGATCGAGTGCGGGGAGCGCATCGCCAGTACGGCGTTCATCGAGCGGGCCGAGCAACTGCTGGGCTCACCCGGGGTGCTGAGGGCAGTGGCGCCCCATCTGTCCCGGGAGAAGCTGCCCGTGGGGTACGGGGAGTACGCGGACGAGGAGGCCCGGGCGCTGAGCCTGGGCGCCTACGACTCCCACGTCATCAAGGGGCTGCTGCAGACCGAGGCCTACATGCGCGCGGTGTTCGGCGCCCGCTGTCCGGCGCTGGAGGAGGACGAGACCGAGCGCTGGACCGAGGACCGGCTGGCCCGTCAGGCCCTGATCACCCGCAGGCCGGTGTGCATGCTCTCCTTCGTCCTGGAGGAGTGGGTGCTTCGCCGCCCCGCGGGCGGACCGGCAGTGATGAGGGAGCAGTTGGCGCACCTCGTCGAGGTGGGCCGGCGGCGCAACGTCCAGATCCAGGTCATGCCGGCCCGGTACGAGGCGCACGCAGGCCTGGACGGCCCCTTCACCTTCCTGGAGAACCCCGAACGCCACTTGCTCGCCTACGCTGAAGGACAGGTCGGGGGCCTGCTCACCGATGACCGGAAAAGGGTCAGTCTGCTCCACCAGCGCCATGGCATGATCCGGGCGCAGGCCCTCACACCCGAGGACTCAGCGAAGTTGATCGAGCAGATTGCGGGTGAACTGTGAGCGCTCTCGTGTGGTTCAAGTCCAGTCACAGCGGCAGCGACGGCGGCGAATGCGTGGAAGTCGCACTCAGCCCGGCTTCCGTCCGCGTACGGGACTCCAAGGACCGGTCCGGCCCCGTCCTGGCCTTCGAGCCGGACGCCTGGACCGCCTTCGTGGCCTTCGCCGGTCAATTGCCCCAGCCCCAGCGATAGTTACCTACCGGTAATCCGCACGCCGGTTTCCGCTCATCCGCACCAGCGACCGTACGGTGCATGACAACCCTCAAAACCCTCTACCGGAGACGCGGCGTCCTCGTGGCCGCGATCATCGCCGCCGGGGTGTCCGGCCTCGCGCTCCCCGCCGGCGCGCACGCCGCCGAGCGCACCGGCAGCACGGTGGCGGCGGCCACGACGGCCTCCGCCACCGCCACCGCCGCCGCGGTCGACCACGAGACCTGGCTGCGGGACGTACGCCCCGTGATCGACCAGGCACGCGCCTACGTCCAGGACCGCACGTCCGCCGCGCGCCCCGGCGAGAAGCTCGCGATCGTGCTGGACATCGACAACACCTCCCTGGAGACGTACTTCGACTGGTGGTTCCCACCGGCCGTGGCACCGACGCGCGACCTCGCCCGCTACGCGGACTCCCGTGGTGTGGACGTCTTCTTCGTCACCGCGCGCCCGGACTTCATCCACCCGGCCACCCTCCACAACCTCGAACACGAGGGATACCCCGTCGCGGGACTGTACGGCCGCTCGATCCCGGACCTCTTCGACGAGGTCGGCGCGTACAAGACGGCACAGCGCGCCGCCATCGAGAAGCGCGGCTACGCGATCGTCGCGAACATCGGCAACAACACCACCGACCTGGTGGGCGGCCACGCCGAGCGCACCTTCAAGCTCCCGGACTACGACGGCCTGCTCGACTGACGCCGGCCGCGACCGGCGCCCACGCCCGGGGAACGATCGTTCCCCGGGCGTTCACCATGCCCTCATGCGCGGGCTTCGTACACGCTCGACCTGCGGCTTAGCGTCACGAGGTCCCGTTCGCCCGATGTAGACGAGGTGTAAATGTCCCTCCGGCACGCAATCGCAGCCCTGGCCGTCGTACCCGCGCTCGTGGTCCCCACCGCCGCCCAGGCGGCCACCGCCGGCCACGGCCACGACCACGGCCACTCGCGCAAGGCCGACTTCGACCTGCAGGCCCACCGCGGTGGCATCGGCATGACCACCGAGGAGTCCCTGGAGGGCTTCGGCAAGGCCCTGCGCCTCGGGGTGAGCACCCTGGAGCTGGACACCCACGTCACCAAGGACCAGAAGGTCGTCGTCAACCACGACCGCCAGATCAGCGCCCAGAAGTGCAAGGACACCGGCCCCGTGACGCCGGGCGACCCGATGTACCCGTACGTCGGCAAGTACATCAAGGACCTCACGCTGGCCCAGATCAAGACGATGGACTGCGGCTACCAGCAGCTGCCCGGCTTCCCCGAGCAGGAGCAGATCAAGGGCCACCGCATGGTGGAGCTCAAGGACGTCCTGGGCCTGGTCAAGAGCTACAAGGCCAAGAAGGTCAAGCTCAACATCGAGACCAAGGTGGAGGCCGGCGCCCCCGAGCAGACCGCGCCGCGCGAGCTGTTCGTGCGCCGTGTCTTCGAGGAGATCCACCGCTCGGGCATCGAGAAGCAGGTCACCATCCAGTCCTTCGACTGGGGCGCCCTGAACGAGATGCACAAGCTCGCGCCGAAGTACCCCCTGGTGGCGCTGACCAACTACGACTTCCTCCAGGTCGGCAAGCCCGGCGCCTCCCCGTGGCTCGGCGGCATCGACGCCGACGACTACGACGGCGACTTCGTCAGGGCCGCCGCCGCGATCCCCGGCGTCAAGGCGCTCTCCCCGGTCTACGGCATGCCGCAGAACGGCACCATCGCCGACCCGAACTTCACGTTCTACGTCACCGAGAAGATGGTGGACGACGCCCACGCGCGCGGCCTGAAGGTCATCCCGTGGACCTGTGACGACAACCCGACCATCGAGGCCCTGATGGACATGGGCATCGACGGCATCATCACCGACTACCCCAACCACGTCCGGCAGATCATGGCCGACCGCGGCATGCGCCTGCCCAAGGCCTACCCCGCCCCGCGCCACTGACGACCGGCGCCCCGTTCGCGGACGCCCCCGGGACCGGCCGGTCCCGGGGCGTCCGCGCACGGTTCAGGTCGTCGAGGCGGCGGCGGGTTCCCCGGCCCGGCCGGCCAGGTGCTCCTCGGGGTGGACGCACTTGTAGAGGCACTGCGTGCGGGACATCGCGAAGACGCCGTAACTGAGCACCGCGAACCCCGCCAGCGCGGGCAGCAGCCAGAAACCGGTGCGCGGCTGCTCGCCGTAGAGCGTGACCCCGAGGCAGAAGCCGACGACCGCGTCGCCGAGCGTCAGGGCGGGCTGGGAGGCGATCAGCGGTCCGCCCTGCATCGCGGTCCCCAGCAGGAACAGCGAGAAACCGCCGGCCGCGGCGAAGGCGTAGGTCTGCCAGGACAGCAGCCAGGCCGCCACCCCCTGGTGCTCCAGGATGTCCATCGAGGACTTGATCAGCGCGGCCGTGAGGGCGTTGCCGACCGCGGCCCCGGCGCCCAGGCAGGCGGCGCGCATCAGGCCGTTGGGCCGCCGCAGACCGGCGAGCACCAGCACCGCGCCGAGCCCTCCGACGATCAGCAGCGTCGGCACCCACCAGATGCCTGGCACCTGCTCCCGCCCGCCGCTGGGCGCCATCGAGAAGAGGAACAGCGCCAGGCCGCCCGCGATGCACGCCACGCTGACCCAGGCCTTGTGGGACAGCTCGACGTGGAAGACCATGCCGCCGATCACCAGGGCCAGCGGCAGTTCCAGGATGAACACCGGCTGGACCGCGGCGAGCGACCCCGTGCCCAGCGCCAGCGCCTGGAAGATCGCGGCGAGGATGACGCCGAGGATGCCGGCGAGCCAGACGGGGGTGCGCAGCAGGTCCTTCATCAGACCGAGGCGCAGGGACTTCGAGGCGGGAACGGTGAGCACCGCGCGTCGCTGCAGCACCGTGCCGAAGGCGTTGCTGCAGGCCGCGAGGACGGCGAAGAGGATGGAGATCATGACGCAGGCACCACTCCCGCGTGCTCGGCCGCGGTCGTCCTCGTCCGGCTCGGCGCCGGACGACGCTCGACGGTTTCGCTGGTTACGTCCGGTTTTCCGCGTGAATGGAAAGTCTAACGTCGAACTTATCCGCAGGCCCGCCGCGGCCGGGTGATCACGGCACCGCGATCAGAGCGCGGCGCGGTCGCCGGTGTCCACCGGCTGCGTGGCCCGCGCCCCGCGCAGCGCGTCGGAGCGCACCTCGTCCGCGGTCAGCACGTAGCCCGTCGTGGAGTCGGCGGTGGAGCGGGCGAAGACCACCCCGTAGACGCGTCCGGAGGTGTCCAGCAGCGGGCCGCCGGAGTTGCCGGGGCGGACCACCGACCGGACCTGGTAGATGTCGCGGGTGACGGTGCCGTCGCCGTAGATGTCCTGACCGGTGGCCCTGATGCGCCCGGCCACCGTGGCGGCGCGCAGGTCCAGGCCGCCGTCCTGCGGATAGCCCGCCACGACGGCGCCGTCGCCGCGCACCGCGTCGTCGGTGAAGCTCAGCGCGGGCGCGTTCAGCCCCGGGACGTCCAGGACGGCGATGTCCTTGCCGGGGTCGAAGAGCACGACGGTGGCCCGGTAGGCCCGCCCGATGCCGCCGACCTGCACAGCGGGCTCGTCCACCCCGGCCACCACGTGGGCGTTGGTCATCACGTGCTCGTCGGCGTAGACGAAGCCGGTGCCCTCCTGGCCCTGGCGGCGGCCGTCCACGAAGGCGACGCCCTCGATCTTGACGGTGCTGCGGGCGGCGGCCCCGGCCGCGGCCGCGGTGACGTTGTCCCCGGAGGGCGCGGGCACCCCGTTGACGGGCTCGGACTCGAAGGGGTTGAACACCTGCGGGAACCCGGCCTCGGCCAGTGCGCTGGTCGCCCTGCTGAACCAGGTCGGCGCCTGCCGGGGCATGGTGTCCTGGACCGCGCCCAGCACCTCGGACCCCCGGATGGACTGGGACAGCACGCTGGAGGAGGACGTCACCAGCACGCTCGCGGCCACCCAGGCGACCAGCAGCACGGCCACCGCGTTCGCCACCGCGCCGCCCACTCCGTCGACCCAGCGCAGCGGACCCCAGTCCAGACCGGTGCGCGCCTTCCAGGCCACCCCGGAGGCGAGGGCGTGCCCGCCGGCCGCGGGTACCAGGACCGTGAGCAGCGCGACCAGCGTCGCCCGCGGCGTGCCCGGCTCGACGTACTGCAGCACGTACGGCAGCAGCCACACGCCGACCACCGCACCACCGAGGAAGCCCGCGAGCGAGATGCAGCCCGCGACCAGTCCCCGCCGGAAGCCGGCGACGGCGTAGGCGACGGTGAGCACCAGCAGCAGGAGGTCGAGCAGGTTCAACCGAGGGGCCTTTCGACGAAACCCTGTGGACCAGTAAAAACGCACATTAACTGACCATAGGTTCCCTTTTGCGGCGCACCGCACGCGGATTCCGTCACATCCGCCCCGCCTACCCCGGATCGCCGTGGAATCGCATGGGAAAGGCCCGGCGCGGCTTCCGTGTACAACCACGGACTCCGGCACCGGGCCCTCCGTCGCACCGCACCCCGTCCCCACGGGTCGGCGCGTGCGGGGCCTTCCCACCGCTCAGGGGCGGCCCCGCAGCTCAGTCCCCCTACATGTGGACGACCGGGGCGGCCTCAGCATTCCCGTCCTGAGCAGGAATTCCGCGCCGGTACATCAGAAAGCTGATCACCAGGCCGGCCGCGAAGAAGGCCGCGGCCCACCAGTAGGCCGTCGCGTAGCCCTCCAGGGCGGCCCGTGCCTTCACCAGCGGATCGGTGCGGTGAGCCAGGGCGTAGTCGGTGGCGGCGCCGGTGGCCAGGGTGTTCAGCAGCGCGGTGCCGATCGAACCGCCGACCTGCTGCATGGCGTTGACGGCGGCGGAGGCGACGCCCGCGTCCTCGGCCCCGACACCGGTGGTGGCCAGGTTCATGGCGGGCGGGAAGATCAGGCCCATGCCCAGGCCGATCACCAGCAGCGGCGGCAGCACGTCGGCCGCGTAACCGCTGTCCAGGCCGAGCCCGGTCAGCCAGGCCAGGCCCGCCGCCGCGAGGCCGAAGCCGGCCGGCACCACGGGCCGCGGTCCGACCCGGGGCACCAGCACGGTGGTGGCGACCTGTGCGCCGACCATCAGGGCGCCGACCAGCGGGAGGAAGGCCAGACCCGTCCTGACCGCGGAGAAGCCCAGGGTGAGCCGCAGGTAGTAGGTGAGGAAGAGGAAGACCGCGAACATGCCGGCGCTGGAGACCAGCGAGGCGGCGAAGGAGGCACCCCGGTTGCGGTCGAGCAGCACGCGCAGCGGCAGCAGCGGGTGCCGCGCCCGGGTCTGCCACCAGGTGAAGGCGGCCAGCAGCACCGCGCCCGCGGCCAGGTAGCCCCACACCTGCGGCGAGCTCCAGTCGTGGCTCTCGGCGTTGGAGAAGCCGAAGACGACGGCGAACAGCCCGGCGGAGACCAGCGCGGTGCCGGGCAGGTCGATCGTCGCGCCGGGACGGCGGCTCGCCCGCCGCAGCAGGGCCGCGCCGCCGAGGAAGGCGACCAGAGCGAAGGCCAGGTTGACGTAGAGCGTCCAGCGCCAGTTCAGGTACTCGGTCAGCACGCCGCCGAGCAGCAGGCCGACGGCCGCCCCGGAGCCCGCGATGGCGCCGTAGATGCCGAAGGCGCGGGCGCGTTCCCTGGCGTCGGTGAACGTCGTGGTGAGCAGCGAGAGCGCGGCGGGCGCGAGGAGCGCGCCGAAGGCGCCCTGCAGGGCCCGGGCGGTCACCAGCATCTCGAAGCTGCCGGCGACGCCGCCCAGCGCGGAGGCCGCCGCGAACCCCGCGACGCCGATGAGGAAGGCGGTCTTGCGGCCGAAGAGGTCCGCGATCCGGCCGCCGAGCAGCAGCAGGCTGCCGAAGGCCAGGGCGTAGGCGGTGACGATCCACTGCCGGTTGCCGTCGGTGAAGCCCAGGTCGGCCTGGGCGGAGGGGAGGGCGATGTTCACGATGGTCGCGTCGAGCACGACCATCAGCTGCGCGATGCCGATGACGGCGAGGACCCACCAGCGCTGCGTCGCCGGGGCCTCACCTGCCTTCTGCCCGGCCGCGGTCTCGGCCGCCACGGGAGGTTCGGCGGTGCCGGCCTTCGGGTCGGCGGTGCTCTGGGACATGCGGGACGCGCTCCAGTCGGTCGCGGGGAGGGCAGCGAGTGCCCCGGAACGCCGGGAACCCGGCGCGATACGAAACCGTTTCGTACACGTCGAGACTAGAGGCCTCCTTATCGAAACGCAAGTGTTTCGATCGCATGGGTGCAACCGGCTGCCTAGAGTGGGTGCCGACGAGCGAGGAGGTGCGGGCCGTGGCCGAGCAGCACGCGGGAGATCGCCCCGAGAAGGCGATCCTGGAACGGATCAGCGCGATGGTCTCCGACGAGAGGACCCTGCGCGAGCTCCTCAGCGAGGGGCAGATGGACAGCGAGACCGAACGGGCGCGGCTCGACGCGCTGGAGCGCGAGCTCGACCAGTGCTGGGACCTGCTCCGCCAGCGCCGCGCCAAGACCGACGCGGGCGGCGACCCGGGCGAAGCGAGGGTGCGCTCCTCGCGCACCGTGGAGGGCTACCAGTCGTGAAGAGCGACGCCAAGGTGACGGACGCCTCCGGCGCGCGGCGCTACGAGGCACACGTCGAAGGCAGGCTTGCGGGCTTCGCCACATATATCCGCACCCCCGAGATGGTCGCCTTCCTGCACACCGAGGTCGACCCGGAGTTCGAGGGCCGGGGCGTGGGCTCCTCCCTCGCCCGCCACGCGCTGGACGAGGCCCGCGAGCGCGGCCAGAGCGTGCTGGCGGCCTGCCCGTTCATCGCGGGCTGGATCGCGCACCACCCCGAGTACGAGGACCTGGAGTACCGGCCGCGCAGCACGGTCAGCGACTGACGCCTGCGGCGCGGGCCGTTTGTCCGTGTGCGGGTGCGTTGTGGTTGCGGTTGGGGTTCTTTTCCCGCCCGCCCGCCCTCCCCCAACCTTCGGCCGGGGGGACCCCCACCCGGTTGGTTGGTGCGGGTCTCGCCGGGTTCGTTGGGTGGGCCGGGGGCGGGGCCTCCGGGGTGGGCATTCTGTACGGCATATTTATGTGCATGGCGGGCAATCCGAATGGGCGCCGCTCTGCCGCACAACAAATACACGTCAGCGTCCAGAACGCCCACCCCTACGACCCCACCCCCTCCGCGAGTTGCGCGACCAACGGCCGGTGGGGGGTCAGTAGGGCGTGTGCGGCAACCCCGGACCGCTTCCTCACCCCCACCGGCCGTCATGCGCCCACACGGCGGGAGGGGGTGTGGCGGGGTGCGCCCATAGGGGTCCCCCGGCCGAAGGCTGGGGGAGTGCGCCGGCGCGCCACCGACCCGCCGACGAACAGAGCGCAGACCCGCACTGACCGCACCGGGGCAATCGGGCGCATGACGGCCGGAGGGTGGGCGATGAGTCGGTCCGGGGGTGCCGCAGGTGCCTTACTCACCCCCCACCGGCGTCAGTCGCCCACACGACGGGAGGGGGTGTGGCGGGGTGCGCCCGGAAGCGACGAGCGGCGGACCCGGGACGGAATGATCCGGCGAATCCGCGAGCGCTGAGGACGTGCGCCGGCGCGCCACCGACTCACAGACGGACAGAGCGCAGACCCGCACTGACCGCACCGGGGCAACGGGAGGGCGGGCGGGAAAAGAACCCCAACCGCAACCACAAACGACCCGCACACGGCAAACGGCCCGCGCCGCAGGCGTCACCTGGGGGCGATACCGAGCGCGGGAAGCACCACCGCGTCGATGTAGCGGTGCATGAACGCCGCGTCGACCTCCACGTCCTCCAGCAGGCGGCGGGTTATCACGGCGCCGAGCATCATGTGCGGCATGAACTCGGCCGCGGGGACGGCCGCGTCGATCTCACCGCGGTCGGCGGCCCGCCCCAGCAGTTGCCGCACCCCCGTGAGCTCGGGCTCGATCAGGTGCTGGCGCATCGCCTCGGCGAGGTCGGGGTTGGTGGCGGAGGCGTGGGCCAGGCCCCGGATCAGCGGGGTGTCCACGTCGGAGCCGTCGCCGATGCGGTCGGCGAGCTCGTGCAGGTCGCCGGGGAGCGAACCGGTGTCGACGTTCTCGACGTGCACCGGCTTGGTGCACCTGAGCGCGGTCACGACGAGCTCGGGCTTGCTCTTCCACTGCCGGTAGAGGGTGGCCTTGCTCGACCGGGTGCGGGTGGCGACCGCGTCCATCGTCAGCGCGTCGTACCCGACCTCGCGCAGCAGGTCGATCACCGCGCCGTACAGCTCCTGCTCCCGCTCGGGCGTCAGCCGCGTGCGGCGCGCCGGTGCGCTCGCGTCGGTCGTCATGTTCCGTGCTCCGTCTCTCGTCCCCTGCGAAACGGTTTCGTATCCCAACGACAATATGGCACCGCCCACCGAAACCGAAACGTTTCGATGGGCGGTGCACATGGTGCGGCGCCTGCGGCGCCGGGGGGCGTCAGGCCAGCGAGGCCGTGAGCGTGATCTCCGTACCGGCCAGCGCCTTGCTCACCGGGCAGTTCGCCTTGGCGTCCTCGGCCGCCTTCACGAACTCCGCCTCGTCCATCCCGGGCACCTCGCCCTCGACGGTCAGGTGGATGCCGGTGATGCCGGTGCCCGGCTTGAAGGTGACGTCGGCCTGGGTGCGCAGCCGGGTCGGCGGGGTGCCCGCCTTGCCCAGGCCGGCCGACAGGGCCATCGAGAAGCAGCTGGAGTGGGCGGCGGCGATGAGCTCCTCGGGGCTGGTCTTCCCGCCCGGCTCCTGCGAGCGGGCGACCCAGGTCACCGGGTACTCCCCGATGCCGGAGGAGTCGAGGGTCACGACCCCGCTGCCCTCCGTCAGACTGCCGTCCCAGACGGTGTGCGCGACCCGCGTGGTGGAGTGCGGCGTGGTGGACATGGTGGTTCCTCCCGAGTGCGGAGTACGGCTGCGGCGGGTCCAAGTCTTCACCACGGCGCGCCGCTTCGCGAAGCGACCTCCCGCGCCGTGACGGTCGTGTTGCCCCCTGTCAAACGAGCCGTCACCCACAAGAGTGGCTGTACGCAGGGATTTCACCGACCCGCCTCCGACCGCCGTGCCGCCGTCCTAGGTTCGGGACCTGGGACGCGGACTCAAGGAGTGAGCCTGGTGGTCGAATCCGTGCGGGTACCGATTCTCGCTTCGTGGGAGCGCTGTCAGACCGCCGGCCTCGATCCCGAACGCTTCGAGGTCCCGTACACCGACGACCTCGACCCCACCGGGGCCCTGGTCCGGGCCGCGGGTCCGGTCCTCGACCGGCTGGCCGGCACGCTCTCCGGCACCCGTACCGCCGTCCTGCTCACCGACGACCGGGGGCTGGTGATCGACCGCCGGGCCGCCGAGCCCCCGTTGCTGCCCGCCCTGGACCGGGTGCGGCTCGCCCCGGGCTTCAGCTACCACGAACTCGACGCCGGAACCAACGGCATCGGCACCGCCCTGGCCGCCCGGCAGCCCGTACGCGTCGCCGGCGAGGAGCACTTCTGCGCCGCCCTGCGCGGCTTCACCTGCTTCGGCGTGCCCGTGCGCCACCCCGTCAGCGGCCGGGTGGAGGGCGTGCTCGACCTCACCAGCCTGTACGGCGACGCGCATCCCCTGATGGCCGAACTCGCCCGCGGCTGCGCCCTCGCCATCGAGCAGCGGCTCCTCGAGCAGTGCGGAGAACGCGAACGCGCCCTGCTGCACGACTACCTGAACGCCGAGCACCGCGGCGCCGCGGCCGCCTCCCTGCGGCTCGACGGCGCCGGACGCGTCCAGGGCGTCGGGCCACCGGCCGGGCTCACCGACGGGGACGAGTCGGCGCTCGCCGAGACCGCGGCCGGGCTGATCGCCGCCGGACGCCGGGAGGCGCTCGAACTCCCCCTCTCCCACGGCCGCACGGCCCACCTGATGTGCCGGCCCCTCGCGGGCGGCGCCGTCGTGGAGGTCAGCGTGCCCGGGGCCGCCGCGTCGCCCGGCGCGGCCGGGCGCCGCCCGCTGCTGGTCGGCGAACCGGGGGTGGGCCGCCTCGCCGTCGCCGCGCGCCGCCGCCTGGAACTGCTCAGCGACGCCGCCCTGCGGATCGGCACCACCCTCGACGTCGCCCGCACCGCCCGCGAGATCGTCGAGGCCGCCGTGCCCCGCTTCGCCGACCACGCGACCGTCGACCTGTTCTGCCCCGTCCTGAGCGGCACGACCCCCGGTGACCCCGGTGACCCCCGGGCGGAACTGCGCCGTGTGGCGGCGAGCGGCGCGGGACCCGGCGCCGCGTACGGCCCGTACGCCAGGGGCGAACCGATTCGCCTCGTCCCCGGCAGTCCCCAGGCCAGAGCGCTGCGCGGCGGCTCCGCGGTCCGCGACACCTCACCCGGCCCGGACGGCGAGCCGCACGCCGTCATCGCCGTCCCCCTGCGGGCCCGCGACACCCTGCTGGGCGTCGCCACCTTCCAACGCGCCGCGCTGACCGAGCCGTTCGCCGACGACGACCTCACCCTCGCCCGCGACCTCGCCGCCCGCGCCGCCGTCTGCATCGACAACGCACGGCTCTTCACCCGCGAGCACCACCTCGCCCTCGAACTCCAGCGCAGCCTGCTGCCGCGCGGCGTACCGGAGCAGCACGCCGTGGACGTCGCCCACCGCTACCTCCCGGCGGCCCGCGGCCGGGTCGGCGGCGACTGGTTCGACGTCATCCCGCTCTCCGGGGCGCGTGTGGCGCTGGTCGTCGGCGACGTCGTCGGCCACGGCATCCACGCCGCGGCCGCCATGGGCCGGCTGCGCACGGCGGTGCACAACTTCTCCGCCCTCGACCTGCCCCCGGACGAGCTGCTGGGCCGCCTGGACGACCTCGTCGTGCGCCTCGACGACGAGAGCGGCAACGGTCCCGGCCTCGCGGGCGCGACCTGCCTCTACGCGGTCTACGACCCCGTCACCCGGCACTGCCAGCTGGCCCGTGCCGGCCATCCGCCACCGGCGCTGCTCGCCCCGGACGGCGAGGTGCGCTTCCCCGACCTGCCCGCCGGGCCGCCGCTGGGCCTGGGCGGACTCCCCTTCGAGACGGCCGGGTTCACGGTCCCCGAGGGCAGCGGCCTCGTCCTCTACACCGACGGCCTCATCGAGGGCCGTCACCTCGACCCGGACACCGGGATGCGCCGCCTCGGCCGCGCCCTCTCCGCCGTCCCGCGCGGCTGTCCACCGGAGGAGGTCTGCGCGGCACTCGAGGCCGCGCTGCGCCCCGCGCCCTCCGCGGACGACGTCGTCCTGCTCGTCGCCCGCACCCGCTCCCTGGACGAGCGCCAGGTCGCCTGCTGGGACGTACCCGACGACCCGGCGGCCGTCTCCGCCCTCCGCTCCGCCATCACCCGCCGGCTGCGGGCCTGGGGCCTCGACGAGTTCGCGTTCACCACCGAACTGATCGCCAGCGAGCTGATCACCAACGCCATCCGCCACGGCGCCGGCCCCGTACAGGCCAGGCTGCTGCGTGACCGGGCCCTGGTCTTCGAGGTCGCCGACGCCAGCGGCACCTCTCCCCGGCTGCGCCGCGCCGCCACCACGGACGAGGGCGGCCGCGGCATCTTCCTCGTCGCCCAGTTCTGCCGCCGCTGGGGCACCCGCTACACCGACCGCGGCAAGGTCATCTGGACGGAACAGCAACTCCCCGCGTGAAGCTCCGGCGACCACGGCTGCCCGTCGCTCTTCGGCACCGCGTCCGGCCTCGCCCTGATGGCCCACCGGCCGTCAACCGGGTCGCCGTACCGACCGGCACCGCCCGCGCCACGCTCCTGCACGCTGCCGGGGGCGCCCGCTTCTCCCCCGGGTGTGGCCGCCGGCAGCGTCCTCAACGCGGCCTTCCGGCAACGCCGCTGCCCACCGCCGGTGCCGTCCGGCCGCCCCGCCAGGCCGGCACGGCCGTACGGGTGATCGGCGGGACACGGGGGTTCCGGCTGTGCGCGGACGCGGTGTTGCCTACGGTGGAACCATGACCACGGCGGCAGACAGCGGTACGAACGCGAGCACGGACACCTACGACGTCATCGTCATCGGCGCGGGCCCCACCGGGGAGAACGTCGCCGACCGGACCAGGCAGGCCGGACTGACCACGGTGGTGGTCGAGGCGGAGCTGGTCGGCGGTGAGTGCTCGTACTGGGCATGCATCCCCAGCAAGGCGCTGCTGCGCCCGCAGGCGGCCCTGGACGCCGCACGCGCGGTCGCGGGGGCACGGGAGGCGGCCGGCGGACGGCTGGACGCCGCCGCGGTGCTGGCCCGGCGCGACTGGTGGACCGGGAACTGGAAGGACGACGGGGCGGTGACGTGGCTGGACTCGGCCGGCATCGACCTCGTCAGGGGACGCGGACGGCTCGACGGGCCGCGCCGGGTCGTCGTCGAGACCCCGGACGGCGGCGAGCGCGTCCTCGTCGCCCGGCATGCGGTGGTGGTCTCCACCGGCACCCGCGCCCAGCTGCCCGACCTGCCCGGCATCGCCGACGACCACGTGTGGACCAGCCGCGACGCCACCAGCTCCCCCGAGGTGCCGGGACGGCTCGTGGTGGTCGGCGGAGGCGTCGTCTGCGTCGAGATGGCGACCGCCTGGCGGTCCCTCGGCTCCGAGGTGACCGTGCTGGTCCGCGGCTCCGGGCTGCTGCCGCGCTGGGAGCCGTTCGTGGGCGAACTCCTCGCGGACGGGATGCGCGCCGCGGGGATGGACATCCGCACCGGCGTCTCGGTCACGGAACTGCGGCGCGCCGCCGACTCCGGCCCGGTCACCCTGATGCTCTCCGACGGCTCGGAACTCGTCACCGACGAGGTCCTGTTCGCCACCGGCCGCGTCCCGCACACCGACGACCTGGGCCTGGAGACGATCGGCCTGACCCCCGGCTCGTGGCTGGACGTCGACGACACCTGCCTGGTCAAGGACGTCGAGGGCGGCTGGCTGTACTGCGCGGGCGACACCAACCACCGCGCCCTCCTCACCCACCAGGGCAAGTACCAGGGCCGTATCGCCGGCGCCGCCATCGCCGCCCGCGCCAAGGGCGAGCCCCTGGACACCGCCCCCTGGGGCCGCCACGCGGCCACCGCCGACCACGGTGCCGTCCCCCAGGTCGTCTTCACCGAACCCGAGGCCGCCGCCGTCGGCATCACCGCCGAGGAGGCCCGGCAGCAGGGCCGCCGCGTCAAGGTCGTGGACTACGAGATCGGCAACGTCTCCGGCGCCGGGCTGTACGCCGACGACTACAAGGGCAAGGCCCGCGCCGTCGTCGACCTGGACCGCGGTCACCTCGTCGGCGTCACCTTCGTCGGCCCGTCGGTCGGCGAGATGCTGCACTCCGCCACCATCGCCGTCGCCGGCGAGGTGCCGCTGGACCGGCTGTGGCACGCCGTACCGGCCTTCCCGACGATGAGCGAGATCTGGCTGCGGCTGCTGGAGACCTACCGGGACGCGCCGGACGGCGAGGACTGACGGAGGCGGCGGCCCCGGGCGCCTGCCGATAGGATCGCGCCCTGCTCGTCGAGTCCAGGTCGAGGGGACAGCTGAGGTGGGGATTTTCCGGCGCGGGCCGAAGCGTGACCAGCGGGACGCACCCCGCGATCCCGAGTACGCCTTCTTCTCGGTGGACGAGGGCGCGCGCTTCCGCGCGATCGTGCGCGAGTCGTTCGCCGAACTCGGGCTGGAGGTCACGGTCTTCGCCGACATGGTGGCCGACGACTCGGGCCGTCGCTTCGGGCTCGGCAACCTCGCCGCGCTGTGCCACAACGACCGCCGCGGCCCGCGTGTGTGGCCCCAGCTGGCGCGGGAGCACGTCGGGGCGGTGCTGCGCACCCTCGACGGGCCCTCGCCGCTGGAGACCATGCCCGCCGAGGAGATCCGCGAACGGCTCTACCCGCGCCTGGTCCCCCCCGACGCGGTCGACCCGGAGACCTTCCGCTACGCCCGGGTCGCCGCGCCCGGGCTGCTGGAGGTGCTCGCCCTGGACCTCCCGGAGAGCGTGATGACGCTCGCCGACCACGCCCTGGGCCCGCTCGGCGACGCCCGCGAGCTGCGCGGCCGCGCCCTGCTCAACCTGCGCGACCTGCCGGTGGAGCGGCACGAGGTGGTCCGGCACGCCGACGTGCGCTTCGACGTCCTCGTCGGCGACTCCTTCTTCACCGCCGCCCGGGTGCTGGTCCTGGACGAGCTGGTGGAACGGGTCACCGGGGAGGCGCTGACCTCCGACGGGGCGCTGGTCGCCATGCCGTTCCGGCACCAGCTGGCCTTCCACGCCATCCGCGACAGCGCCGTCATCCCGGCGCTCAACGGCATGGCGGGTTTCGCCGCGGCGGGCCACGAGGACGCGGTGGGCCCCATCAGCCCGTACGTCTACTGGTGGCGGGACGGCGTGCTGACCCAGCTCAGCCGCAAGGACGGCGACGGGCTGCTGATCACCGTCGGCGAGGAGTTCCAGGACGTGCTGGAACGCCTCGTGCCCGACCAGGCGGGCGAGGAGAGATGAGCGGCGGCGAGCCGGGCGGCACGACCGTCAGACCGCTGATAGGCGTCGGTTCCGAGGGGCCGGCGCCCGACTGGGCCGAGGTGTTCCCCGAAAACCCGCCCGGCACGGACGGCGAGCCGGACGGAACGCGGCGGATCCGTCCGCCGCAGCCGCGGCCGGTGGACGCGCCGCGCGGGGCGCGCCGGGCGGCGGCCCGCTCCAGGCGGCGCCCGCGCACCGTCGTCACCGTGGCCGCCGCGGTGACCGGTGTGGGCGTACTGGCCCTGGTCGGGCACCTCGTCACCGGTCCGGGCGAGGCCGACCGCGCACTGCCCGCCCCGAGCGCCTCCCAGCCGCACCTGGCGCTGCCCAGCCTGCTCGACTCCGACGGCACGGCGAACCCTTCGCGCAGCGCCGGGGCCGCGTCGGCACGGCAGGGCGCGGGCGACGCCTCCCCGTCCGCGTCCGGTCCCGCGTCCGGCACGGGAACGCGGGCCCCCGCCACGGCCACCGCGACCACCACCGCCACCGCGCAGGGCGGGACCACCGCCACCGCCGGTTCCGGCGGCGCGGTGCTCAAGCCCGGCTCGCGCGGCGACGAGGTCGTGGCGCTGCAGCAGCGGCTCGCCCAGGTGCGGCTGTACGACGGCCCGGCCGACGGCAAGTACGACGGCGGCGTCAAGGACGCCGTCCAGCGCTACCAGCAGGAGCACGGTGTGACGGGCGACAGCCCGGGGTTCTACGGCCCCGCCACGCGCCGTTCGCTGGAGTCGGTCACCTCCGCGCCCTGAGCCCGCAGCGGGTTCGGCAGCGGCAGGTACCGGGCGGCGGCCCCGTCCGCGCCGGTCCAGCGCAGCAGCAGATTGGTCTTCCCGGGGATGTGCGCGGCGGCGAGCAGTTCCCGCAGCGGCGCCGGGTCGCCGTGCCCGGCCGACCACCGCACGAGGAAGGCCCGGGCCCGCGCCCACAGCACCGGGGCGAGTTCCGGGTGGCGTTCGGCGACCGCGCCCGCGATCTCCAGCAGGTTGTTGGTGACCAGGCAGTAGACCAGGCGCTCCCAGCCGTGCGCGGCGTCCACACCGGGCCCGGGGGCGTCCGGCCGCGCGTGGCGGCGGAGCAGTCCTCGGTGCCGCTCCTCGACCAGCTTGACGCCCTCGTGGTCGCGGAAGAGCGCCTGACCGGGCAGCCCGTCGGCGTCCACGGCGACGAGCACGTTCTGCAAGTGGCACTCCAGCACGGCCCCGTGCCGCAGGTAAGCGAGCAGCACCGGCGGCACGACCTGCCGCAGGTAAGCCTCCCACCAGGCCAGCGCACCCTCCGCGGTCAGCCCCGGCGCGGCGAGCGGGCTGCCCTCGTAGCCCTCGGCGACGGCCGCCGCGAGCAGCGGGGTCAGGCCGGGGCGCAGGTGCGCGCCGAAGCCGTCGCGGACGAGCACGGCCAGTGCCTCGTGGTCGTCCCGGCCGCCCAGGTCGGCGGTCCGGTAGCCGCGGTCGGACAGGACGTCCGCCTCCGGGACGGCGCGCAGCACCTCGTCGACGGGCCCCAGCCAGCGCAGGTCGTGGCGCCACAGCCGGCGGATGTCGTTGGTGATCCGCACGTCGAGGCTGAACTTCAGGAAGAGGTCGGCCTCCGGCAGGTACACCGTCCGCAGGGACGCCGTCGGCACGGCCGGTACGGCGGTGCGCCCCAGGCGCAGCAGCCGCCCGTCGCGGAAGGCGGGGAGGTCGCCCAGCAGGGCCAGCTGCCAGGGGTGCGCGGGCAGCACCCGGTAACCCTCCGGGACGTCCGGGTACAGCCGGTCGAGCACCGCGGTGTCGCCCTCGCCGGCCAGCAGGTCCGCGCGGACCGCGAGCAGGGTGAGCGGGAAGCTCGCGTGTGCCTCCGGCGCGTAGGGCAGCCAGCTCTCCGGCGGGCCGCCGCCACGGGTCTTGGGCGCGGGGTGGTGGCGGTGACCGGCCACCAGGGCCTGCTCGGAGCGCAGATACGGATCGGCGGGCGGCGGCGCGTGCTCGCGGGCCTCCAGCAGGGCGGCGAGCACGTCGCGGCTGTCGGCGATCTCGGCGGGCAGCGCGGTACCGGCGACGCCCGTGCGGGCGGTGAGCTCCGCGGCGGCGACGTCGACCAGCGCCTCCAGCGGAAGCGGCCGCCAGCCGTCCCCGGTGCGCAGCTCCGGCGCGGCGGGATGACGCCCGGACCGCACCCTCAGCAGCGCGCAGGTCGCGGGCAGCCGGTGGACGGGACGGCCCCCGTCCTCGCCCGCCGCCTCGGCGACCTCGCGCAGCAGGCAGTTCAGCAGGGCCGTGGCGGAGAGCGCCTCGGCGCGGTCCCAGGCGTCACCCACGACCGGACGTTCCTGCTGGTCGCTGCCCTGGTCGATGCACGGTCGGCCGCCTCCTGCGTAGGGTAGGGACCCATCATGTACCCGCACTCGGCGGCTGCGACGCGGCGCCCCCTGGAGACGGCGTTCGCCACCGAGCTGGCGACGCTCCGTCCTGATCTGCACGACGCGTACACCGCCGCGCTCCCCGGTGCCCGCGCCGCCGTCCTCGGCCGCCTGTGGCGGGCCCTGCTCCTGGAACCCCTGCCGGGCATCGCCTCGCGCGGCCCCGACCGCGTGCTCTTCCAGGACGGCCGGGTACTCACCGGGCCGCGGCGGCTGCCGCACGACCTGGGGGCGCCGAAGGACGAGCCGGCCCTGCTGCTGGACGGCCGGCCCCACGACCACCCGGCCACCCTGGTGGCGGCCCTCGGGCTGCCGGGCTCGGGCGTGCTGCGCGACGAACTCGACCACAGCGTGGCCTCCCTGGCCCTGTCCCGGGCGGGCGCGGAAAGCGCGGAGGGCCACGGCGTACGGCCGCCGACGCTGGCCTCCTTCGAGCAGGGCGTCGTCGACGGCCACCCCTACCACCCGTGCTGCCGCAGCCGTCCCGGTTTCTCGGTGGCCGAGCAACTGGCCTACGGACCCGAGCACCGGCCCGTCGTCGCCCTCGACCTCGTCGCCGTCCCCGCCGCCGAGTGCCTGGTCGCGGGCGCCTGGCCGGACCGGTTCCGGGACGGCGACCGGCTGCTGCTGCCCGTCCACCCCTGGCAGACCCGGCACATCCTGCCCGCGCTGGGGCTGCGCCCGTACGCCGAGGCCGCGGTCCCCACCCGGCCGCTGATGTCGGTGCGCACCCTCGCCCCGCTCGACGGCGGGCCGCATCTGAAGACGGCGCTGAGCATGCGGATGACCTCGGCCGTCCGCGACATCTCGGCCCGCTCGGTGACCGACAGCGCCGCGCTGTCCGCACTGCTGGACGAGATGACCCGGCGGCTCGGCGGCGACACGCTGCGCGTCACCCGCAACCTCGGGGCGGCCGCCGCCGTCATCGGCGGTGAGCCCAGCCCCGACCTCGCGGCGCTGCTGCGCGAATCCCCGTCCGGCTTCGCCGACCCGGCGGCCGGGGAGCGCGTACTGCCCGTCGCCGCCCTCACCGGGCGTCCCGCCGACGGCGGACCGCCGCTGCTCCGTTCCCTGCTCGCCGCCGCAGGACCCGGCGCGCCCCCGGACGGCGCCGCCTGGCTCACCGCCTTCGCCCGGCTCGCCCTCCCGGCCGTGCTGCGGCTGCTGTCCTGGGGCGTGGCCCTGGAGGCGCACGGGCAGAACCTCCTGGTCGTCCTCGACCGGCACGCCCGGCCGCTGCGGCTGGTCTACCGCGACCTCGCCGACGTCCGGATCAGCCCGGCCCGCCTCGCCCGGTACGGCGTCACCGTGCCCCCGCTCGGCCGCGGCCTCAGCGACGACCCGGCGGTCCTGCACGCCAAGCTCTACGGCTCCCTGGTCGCCACCACGTTCGGCAGCCTCGTCTCCGCCCTCGGGGAGGCCCACCGCCCCTCCGAGGCACGGCTGTGGGCCGCGGTGCGCACGGAGGCCGCCCGCGCCTTCGACGCCCTCCCCACCACGGCGGACACCCGCACCGACCGCGCGGCCCTGCTCTCCGCCCCCGGACTCCCCGTCAAGGCCCTGACCCTGATGCGCCTGGAGACCTCCGCGGGCGGCGACCGGTGGACGGACCTCCCCAACCCCCTCATCTGACCCCGGGATCCCCCGACGGCGCCCCGGCCCCCGGCCGCGCGGCACATCGGCACGCCCCGGCGTTGGCGGCCGCGGCCCGGCCCGCACTCGCTCCCGGCCCGCCCCAGCCCAACGCCGGCTCCCCCGCGAGCCCGGCCAGTGGACGCACCTGCTCAACGCCCCGGCCCTCACGGCCCGAGCCGAAGCAGGCACACACGGGCGGCCGTGGCGCGGCCCAACTCCTCTGGACCGGCCGCCGGATCGCGGCGCCCGGCGCCCGGCAACAAAACCGCTGCGGCTCATCGGTGTGCGTACCAGTCCTCGCGGCCCGAGCCGAAGCAGGCGCGCCCGGGCGCCCGTGGCCCTGCCCCGTCCGCGACCGTTGTCAGTGGGGGCCCCTACGGTGGCGGGCATGTCCGAACCGGCCGACGCCCCGCAGTCCTACACGACGTTGTGGACCAACGACCTCTGCCGCCACCTGACGCGCAACGGCTACGCCGGACGACCGCTCCGCGTCCTGTTCGGTGGCCCGCACCAGTCGCTGCCCAGCTTCCGGCTCGCGGGGGTCAAGCCCGGCGACCGCGTCTTCCCGGTCCGCGTCCACCACACCCGGCTCCATGTGCTGGGCCGCCTGCAGGTGGCGCGGATCATCCCGTACGAGGGGGCCGCGGACGAGCTGGCGAAGCTGCCCGACTGGTCGCCGCTGGAGGGCGGTTGCGCGTCCGAGGTGCTGGTGGGCCCGCCCGGCACGCCGCTCGACTTCGGCACGACCGTCCCCGGCGAGCTGCTGGAACGGCTCACGTACCGCTCGCGCCGCGCCGAACGCCGGCTGCGGTTCGTCGAGGACGGCCGGCTGATGCGGTCGATCGGCCTCCAGGGCGTCTACCGGCTCGCGCCCGAGTCGGCCGCCGAACTCGACCGCCTCGTCGACGCGGCCGCCACGGCAGCCGCGGCCGCCGCGCCGCCCGTCAGCCCCGGATGACGCCCGCCGCCCGCGCCGCCGTCAGCCACTGCGGGAACTCCTCCATCAGCGCCGCGTACAACTCGGCGTCCGACGCCGCCGCGGGCTCCTCCCCGGCGGCGTGGAAACCGGCGTTGTCCACCAACCGCTTGGCGGGCACCGGGAGTTCGTCGAGCTTGCGCAGGAAGTCGAAGTCCTTGCTCCCCGGATCGCCGAAGCCGACGAACTGCCAGAAGATCGGTAGCCCGGACGCGGAGCAGAGCAGCCTCTCGGCGGCGGTGCGCGAAGAGGGGCCGCCGTCCGTCTGGAAGATCACGAACGCGGGCTGCGCCGCGCCGGACGCCCGGTAGTGGTCGATCACCGCCTGCATCGCCAGGTGGTAGTTGGTGCGGCCCATGTGGCCGTAGCCCTCGTGGAGGGCGTTGATGCGGCCCTCGTACCCGTCGAGGCCGATCTCGGCGACGCCGTCCACCTCGGTGGAGAAGAAGACCACCGGCACGACCCCGTCGTCGTCGAGGTTCGCCGCGAGCCCGAGGGCCTGCTCGGCCAGGCGCTGCACCGTGCCGTCCCGGTAGTGCCGCCGCATGCTGCCGGACCGGTCCAGCACCAGGTACACCGCGGCCCGTTCCCCCGCGACCCCGGCCTTCTCCAGCGAGACCCGGGCACCCTTGTACAGGCTCACCAGGCCCGGCGCGGCCGCCCGCACCTTCTCCAGATCGATGGCCATTCCGCCCCGCCCCCTCGCGCTCGCACTCGCACTCGCAGCTTCCGCCCCGATCGTGCCACCTCCGCCCGCGCGCGGTCACCCGTCAGGTGACGCTCCACAGGCGCCGGTAGAAGGCGGTCCGTTCCGGGTCCGGGGCGATGCCGTACGCGTCGAGGAGCGCGCCCTCCCAGCCGGGGCCGTAGTTCCACTCGGTGCTCCAGGTGGCGACGGCCAGATCGGCCCAGCGGTCGGCGACGCCGAGGGCGCCCATGTCGACGTGGCCCGACCAGGTGCCGTCGTCGCCCAGCAGGGTGTTGGGCGCGCAGGGGTCGCCGTGGCACACGACGAGCCGCTCGACGGGCGGCGCCGGCGGCAGGTCCCGCGGCACCTGCCTGCCGGCCCGCCGGGCGCGTTCGAGACGGGTGCCGACGGACCAGTCGTACGGGCAGCCGGCCACCGGCAGCCGCTCGTGCAGCGCGCGCAGGCCGGCGCCCAGCGCACGTACCGCCGTGCCGGGGTCCGCCGTCCAGCGCGGGCTGACGGCGCTCTCGCCGGGCAGCCCTCGCGTCACCAGCCAGGCCCCGTCGCCGTCCGTCCCGTGCTCCAGGACGGGCGGCACGGGCGTGAAGCGGCCCGCCCACTGAAGGCGTTCGGCCTCGGCCGCCAGGTCCAGCCCCGAACCCGCCGGCGCCCACTTGGCGAACAGCAGGTCCTCCCCCGCCCCGAGCCGGAACGTCAGCCCGCCCGCCTCGTTGCGCCACACGGGCAGCGGCGTCCGCTCCCCCGCCAGCGCCCCGATCCGCGCGGGCACCTCCACCTCGCCGTCCGGCGGCCCCGAAATCTCCACCGCCGCATCCTCCCCCCGAACCCGGCGCAGGGCCGGCCGTTTCCGCGGGCCGGAGTGCCCGGGCCCCTCCCTACGCCGCCCTGCGCGTCGTCGTCGGCCTCGACGAGGTGGCCAGTGCCGCCAGACAGGCGGCGCCCACCGGCACCGCGACCAGCAGGACCGCCAGCAGCCCCCAGGGCGCCACGATCGGCACGTGCTTGATGATCAGGCTCGAACCGCCCTCGTCGAGTTGCCGCTCGTTGAATGCCTCGACGATGCGCCGGTCGACCAGACGCAGTCCGATGGCGGGGATGATCCCGGTCACGGCGCCCAGCACCACGCCCGTGGCGGCCACCACGGCGCACTGGAACGCGCTGAGCAGCCGACGGGTCCCGGGCGGCGCCCCGATCGCGGCGAGGGTGGCGAGGTCCGTCTCCGCGTCGGAGCGTGCCAGGCCGGTCGCGGTCCCGGCGGCGCCGAGTGTGACCACCGCCGCGAAGATCGCCAGCGCGAGCGGCACGACGTCATCCGGGTCCCCGGGTCCCTCCTCCAGGTGGAACAGGACGTCGGCCCCGGTGTCGCCGAGGGCCTGCTGCGTCTTCTGCTTCTGCGCGTCACTCGGCGGCTGCGTGGTGGTGAAGTAGGCGCCGAGCGGCAGTGTCCCGATGTGGGCGGCCTCGGCCGCCGCCGGGGGTACGACCAGGAGGATGCCGTACGCGGCCGGCTCGCGCGGCACTTGGTACGTGGGGAATTCGACGACCCTGCTCGGCGGCTGCTCCCCCCGTGCCTCGGCGGCGCTCGCCTCCAGGTCGTCGGTGACCAGCCGGACGGCGACCCGGCCCCGGGCGTCCACGTTGCGGCGGTCGAGGGAGACGGCCCGCCCCCGCGCCAGGGCGGCCACCGCCCCCGGGTCGTCGATGCCGAGCACCTTCAGCAGGTTGGCGTCGCCGACCAGGACTCCGCTGGGGGCCGTGAGGCCGACCTTGTCGGACGTGCAGCGCGAGTCGCGGGCCAGCGCCCTGAGTTCGGCACGGGGCATCGCGAACAGCGGGTTGCCCGGCCCCGTCTCGTCCAGCGGGCACACCCTGTCCGCGGGCCTCACGACCTCCACGTATCCGCACATCCCGTCCCGGTCGCAGCCGGCACTGCCGGTGAACAACTGGTCCACGTCCGCCTCCACGCCGATGGGCAGGTTGCGGTCGACGGCCGTTCTGGCGGCCGGGACGTCGCGGCCGCGGTCGTCGTCCGCCATCACCGAGACCGCTCCGTTGGGCAGCAACGCCTCGTACCCGTCGCGCTCCTGGGCGGCCGTGCTGCCGGTGTAGGCCGCGACGGTCACGGTGCCGGCGACGGCGGCGAGCACGGCCGCCACGGCGGGGGCGGTACGGGCCCGGTTGCGTGCGGCGTCCCGCAGCGCCAGACGCGGCGACAGGCCCCAACGGCGCCCGAGCCGGCCGGCGATCCCCATGAACGCCGGGGTCATCGCGACGACGCCGGTCTCGGCGATGACGCTGCCGACCGCGACGACGGCCTTCCATTCGGTCCTCATCGCCCCGTACACCGCGATGGCGGTGCCCAGCAGGAACGCTGCCAGGCCCACGACGGGCAGTCGCCGTCCGGCGCGCCGCACCCCCTTGCGGCCGCCCAGCGCGGCCAGGACCGGCTGCCGGGCCGCCGTGAGGGCGGGCAGGGCCGCGGCCGCGAGGCCCGCGACCACGGCCAGCAGCGCGATGCCGAGGAGGTCGACCGGGTGCGGGTCGAGTCCCGCGAACCGCGCCCCGCTCCGCTCCTCGAACAGCGGACGCAGGGCCGCGGCCAGACCGATGCCGAGGACGGTTCCCACCACGGCCGCGACCGCCCCGGCGATCAGACCGCCGGAGAGGACGACGGCCCTGATGTCCCGGCCCTCGCCGCCGCCCGCACCGATGAGGCCGAACTGCCGGCGCGAGCGCTGGGCCCCGACGGCGAACGCGGGCCCCGCGAGCAGGCAGACCTCCGCGAGCGCCAGGACGACGACGGTCACCGCCGCCGTGGCCCGCGCGGAGACCGGCCGGACCAGGGTCGGCTCCTCCGGGTGCTCCCGGTAGAGCGGCACGTCGGAGCGGGCCGGCGGACGCAGCGTCACATCACGCGAGACCACCGCCACGCCGAGGGTGTTGGCCTCCACCACCATGGGCCAGCCGAAGCCGCCCGGCACCGACACCAGGAATGTCTCGGTCGGCGGCTCGGACGGCGTCCTGTGGGTGGCGTCGAGGACCCGGCCGTAAGGCGCCAGCAGCGCGCCCGGCAGCGCGTTGACCTCGTCCGCGGTCAGCTCCCCGGGGCGCTCGTAGGCGCCGACGATGCGGTAGGAGGTGCTGAGGTCCCGCACGGTGAGCCGTGACCCCACCCGCAGGCCGCTCACCGTCAGGAAGTGGGTCGTCACCGCCACTTCGTCCCGCCGGACCGGGTGGCGGCCCTGCTTCAGCGTGGTGATGCCGCGGGTCATCGGGTCGGCGGTCTCGAGTTCGAGGACGTCGACGTCGAGCGCGCCGTGGCGGGTGCGCACTTCGGCCGTACCGGCGAGACGTTCGAGCTTCCGGGCGTGCGGCGGCACCGCCTGCGCGAGGACGGCCGCGGCGGACGTCGGGGGCGGTGGGCCGTTCCTCTCCTCGGCGTCGTCCGCCTGCCCCTCGGCGGAGGTGCGGTCCGCGTACGTGACCGAGGCCGCGGGGTCCTGGAGGATGGGGCCGAAACCCGGGTAGCGGATCTCGGCGTCCGCCTGTCCGAGGGCGCGCTCCAGCTGCTGCTCCGGGGAGAGCTGTGCGCTGCGCAGCGTCACGTCGGCCGCCGACGCCCCGAGCACGGGCAGGGCGAGCATGCCGACGACGAGCAGGGTGCGCCCCGGGGCCCGCCTGGCGTCGCGGCCGGCGATCCGCAGCGCCGCCCGCCAGGCGTGGAAGCGGGCGGTCACCGGCCTGCCGTCCCGGTGAGCAGCGCCTCCGCGGACGTCCTCCCGCTCTCGTCGACGACGACGCCGTCGCGCAGGAAGACGATCCGGTCCGCCCACGCGGCGAGCCGCGGTTCGTGGGTCACCAGCACCCCGGCCGCGCCAGCCTCGCACCTCCTGCGGAGCAGGGCGAGCACGGACTCGCCGGTCTCCGAGTCGAGCGCTCCCGTCGGCTCGTCGGCGAGCAGCAGACGGCGCTCGCCGACGAGCGCCCTGGCGATGGCGACGCGTTGCTGCTGGCCTCCGGACATCTCGTCGGGGAAACGGTCCGCCAGGTGCTCCAGCCCGACGTCGCCCAGCGCGTCGACGGCCTCCCTGCGCGCCCGGCGCGCCGGGACGCCGTCCAGTTCCCGGGGGAGGGCGATGTTCTCGGCGGCCGTGAGGGCGGGGATGAGGTTGTAGTCCTGGAAGACGTAGCCCACGCGGCGCCGGCGCAGTGCCGCGAGTTCCCTGCGGCCGGCGGTGGTGAGCTCGGTGTCCTCGACCGTCACGGTGCCGGACGTCGGGGTGTCCAGACCGCCCGCGATCGCGAGCAGCGTGGACTTGCCGGAGCCGGACGGCCCCATGACGGCGACGAGTTCGCCCGCGTGGACGTCGAGGTCGACGCCCCGCAGTGCGTGCACCTCGGTGGCTCCGCTGCCGTGCGTCCGCGTCAGTTCGCGTATGCGCAGGACGGGTTCGGTGGTGAGTGGGGACAAGACGGTCCTCTTCGGAAGGCGTACGGGGTGAGGGTGGGGGGCCGGAAGGTCGGCCGGGAGAAGGCCGGGAACGGCACTAGGAACGCGAGGCGCGGCGGCGTCCGGACCGGGGCGTGCCGTCGTCGGCGGGCTCCTGCCGGGTGTCCGCCTCCGCCCGCCGGGCCGCGGCGGCGGCCGCCACCCTGACCAGCCGTGCCTCGCAGTGGTCGAGCCAGCGGGCCTCGGCCTCGGTCTGGAAGATGAGCTGTTCGAGGACGAGCACCCAGGCCATCTCCTCCGGCCGGTCCGACGGCGGCTCCGGGGTCCGGGCCTTGAGCCGGGTGTAGTCCTGCATCGCCCGCAGGGTGTGGAGCCGCTGCAGCTGGATGACGTCCCGCACCTCGACTCCCGGCGCGCTCACCGCCATGGCGAGTTTGATCGCGAGTTCGTCGCGCGGCGGGTTGCTGCGGTCGACGGGGCTGCGGAACCAGGAGTCGAGCTCGGACCGCCCTTCCTCGGTGATGCGGTAGAGCGCGTGCCCCGAGCCGTCCTCCCCGTCCTGCACGACCAGTCCGTCGCGCTCCAGCCGGTTCAGGGTCGTGTAGACCTGCCCGACGTTGAGGGACCAGGTGGCACCGGTGCGGCTCTCGAACTCGGAGCGCAGCCGGGACCCGTAACGGGGTCCGTGTTCAAGCAGGGCGAGCAGCCCGTGACGGATCGACATACCGAGTATGTATACCAAGTATGTTCGCCCTGGCCAACGCCGGACGCGACCGCGCGTCCCGCCAACGTGCCGCCGGGACCACCGACTTGGGCCTTGAGCGCCCACTGCCCGCACCGGCGCGCACGGCGCCGGGGCGGGAGCCGGAGGCGGGCAGGCGTGGGGGCGGCGGATGAGGTCCATCAGCAACTCCCCGTCCGGATCGTCCGACGTGAGCGTCGCGACCAGGGCCTCCCGCGGGGACGGCGGGGTGTCAGGGCGGGCCGCGACGGCGTCGCGTACGAAGACGTCCGCATCCCGGGCCGGCGGATCACTCATCCCGGCGGGGGGGGCCGGGCGCGCCCGAACCGCGGGGACGCCCTTGCGGGCGGCCGGCTCCCGCGGCTCCGTACGCAGACTCACGGCCCGAGCGCCGGGCGTCCCGCGCTGCGGATCCTCCGGAACGCCAAAGCCCCCGCCGGATCTCCCCGGCGGGGGCTTTGAGCTGCTGTGGACCTGAGGGGATTCGAACCCCTGACCCCCTCGATGCGAACTATGGGGCGTGACGGTCGCTGAGGTCTGCCGGGCACGTCGGTTGGCCGCTGAGGGCTGGTGACGGTCGGCAGTGGGCGTGGCGGTTGCTGTACTTCCCTGCGGTATAGCCGTAGCCGCGTTCACCGACGATGCCTCGTGCTCAGTGCGGCTGAGGCGGCGGGTCCCAGTGTGCCGTGAGATCGGCACACACGAGTGGACCGACGACGAGTACCTCCACTATGCGAACGCCAGGAAGTCACCGTTGCCGTGCAGCGGAAAGCGGCGATCAGTTACTGTGTCCAGGCGTACGAGGACTGGAACTTCGGCTAATCCGACACTTTCACCGGAATCGACTTCGCGCCGTTCGCGCGGCTGCACGAAGCAGGTCTAGCTAGGGGGTTTGTTGTGTACGGAACCACAGGACTGCTGGCTTACGGTGGATAGCCGCGATAATCCGGACCTTCCTGGTCGTGTGATCCGTCGCCGGCCGGGAAATTGCGCAATCGTTGCCGGAATTCTCTCACTGCTTCTCTGTGGAGGGCCGCTGGCCGCAGTCACCTACTTTTTCATGTCTCCATCGATTAGTTTTCACACTAGACCGCTTGATGTAATCCTGAAGGAATTCCAAGTAAATTTGCCGCCTGGAGTGAAGGATGTCTCGTATCGAGACTTCGGAAAATATCAGGGCGACGAGATGGCCTTGGAGTTTTCCACCGACGAAAGTGGGGCGGAGGGCTTCGTGGAGGACATCGAGTCGGGTCAGCACCTGGAAATCGGCCTGAACATGATCACTTCCGATCAAGCAGACAGGGCAGGTTGGAGCATTCCGGAATCTGCCGACTACCGGGGGGCGTTTCTCCATGGAAGACCGGAGTGCGGTTGCGAATTCACAATTTTGGCAGCAAGTGAAGGGGAAAAGGTGACGGTGTACGTATACGCACTCAAGGCAGGATAGGCGCGGCGAGTGCGCGGGCTTGGAGGACCAGTTCTTCTAGAAGTGGTGCGCCGGGGCCTCCGGCTGAGGTCAGAGCAACGCTCCCGCTTCCTGACCTGTGCCGACGCCGTGGTTGGCTGTCAGCGTCTGCCACCGGTGGCCCGCCTCGGACGGCCCAGCGACGGCCCTGTCCGTCTCCTACGCAGGCTGCCACCAGTTGAGCGGTTGCCCGTCAGCACCGAATACGTTGCTAAATCCCCATTCGAGCTGCTCGCCCACTGAGGTGGACCAAGCGCCCATCACTGCTTCGACGGCGGGGAATCCGGCAGAAGCGGGCACTGTCACCACGATGAACCTGCGATCGGCAGGAGCCTCGACCAGGCCATTCAACGGCGCAAATCCCTCAGTCAGGGCTTCCAAGGAGTCAGCGTCGAAGGCAGGATCGCCGAACGCTTGGATGCAAAGGTTCGGGCCTCGCTGCTCAACTTGGAACATTCCCTCGGCGTCGATCTTCAGCAAGTCACCAGCTGCGCAGCCTTCGACCAACCCCGGACTGCCTGCCAATTCGAACAACCCCGGACTGACAGCCTTGGCCGGAAGGGTCTCGAACGCAGGTTTGCCGGAACTCGTGCGGCCCGCCTGGAGGGAGACGTGGCAGTGGCCGGCGTGGTCGGGGCTTTCGACGCTCATGCAGGCATGCTGGCATACCCGTGCCGAGGTCGGCGTAGCGGCTTTGGGCGGGAACTGCCATGGGGCGAGAGACATCTCATCTCGTGGCAGGTCAAGTCTGAACGTCAGGCTGTGGGGGTTGGCGAGGCGGGGAAGGCTCGGTTGGGGTCGTACTTCGTGTGGCTTTGTAGGCAGTGATAGAGGCAGCCGAGGAGCTTGTTGAACAGGTTGCGCAGAGCGGCGGTATGACGTTCCCCGCCGGCGCGGCGGCGGTCGTAGTGGGTTCGTGGTGCGGTTTGGCGGAGGGCGGCAAAGGCCCACATGTAGCCGGACGACTTGCAAGTGCGTTCAAAGCCCGCCCGATGAGCTATTAGACCGGAGCCCGTACGCTGGCCGCGAATCGGGCTGGCTCCTTGCCTGCCCGCAATAGCCCGAAGTGGGCCCCCGATCTTCGAGGCTCGCCCCATGGCGGCTGCGTAAAGCCGCGGAGCCGACCGCCCCAGCCACAGCGGGTTTCTCCTCAGCAACCCTTCGCCGTTTGGCGGGCGGCCGGCGGCCGGGCCGGAGCGGGGCGCAGACAGGAGCGTCGGCCCGAGGCGCCGGGCCGCGCGCCGCCGCGCTCTGCGCGGCGGGAGCGCCTGGCTGCTGCCGTGATCGAGCGCAAGTGGTACACAACGGCGGAGGTCGCCGAGATGCTCGGCTTCGGCCTGTCCAAGACCAAGATGCTTGTGCTCACGGGCGAGATCCGCTCCGTGAAGGTCGGTCGCAACCGGCGCATCCTTCCGGCCTGGGTGGACGAATACGTGAACCGCTGTTCTGCTGCGGGGTGGTCGGCATGAGCGGCAAGCGCAGCAATGGCGAAGGGTCCATCTACCCCTACAAGAACGGCTACGCGGCCTACGTCTGGGTCACCAGGCCGGACGGCAAGCGCGCCCGCAAGTACGCCTACGGCAAGACCCGCGAAGAAGTCCACGGCAAGTGGGTCAAGCTGCATGCGGAGGCCGCGAGCGGGCCGGTGGCGACTTCCACGCCGACGATGGCGCAGTACCTCACGCGGTGGCTGGCCGAAGTCGTGGATCCCGACCTCAAGCCCAAGACGGCAGACACGTACGCGATGCACGTCCGGCTCTACATCATCCCCGGCCTCGGCTCGAAGAGGCTCGACAAGCTCACCGTGCAAGACGTCCGAAGGTGGGTGAACAACCTCCTGAACCAGTGCCAGTGCTGTGCTCAGGGCAAGGACGCCGAACGGACCTCGCCGCGGTGCTGCGCCGCCGGCCGCTGCTGCCGGCAAGTCCCGTCCCGCCGGACGGTCCAGGACGCTCGTGCCGTGTTGCGGTCGGCGCTGACCAACGCCATGACGGAGGAGCTGCTCTCGAAGAACGTGGCGGCTCTGGTCAAGGTCCGGTCGGGTCGGAAGACCAGGCGCGATCCGTGGTCGGTGGAGGAGGCCCGGAAGTTCCTCGAAACGGCCCGCGCCGCCCGCGATCCGCTCTATCCCGCCTACGTGCTGATCCTGGTACTCGGCTTCCGGCGCGGTGAAGTGCTGGGCCTCACCTGGGAGAACGTGAACCTGGATGCCGGGGAGATCACGGTGCAGCTCCAACTCCAGCGCATCCGCCGCCGCCTGGTGCACGACGAGACCAAGACCGAGGCATCAACCGCGACGCTGCCACTGCCGCAGATCTGCGTCGCTGCGTTGGAGCTCCGGCGGAAAGAACAGGAAGCCGCCCAGCGGGCCGCCAGGGACCTCTGGACCGCCTCCGACTTCGTGTTCACTACGCGCTACGGCACCCCTATTGAGCCGCGCAACTTCAACCGCTCGTTCGAGGGCCGATCGGCGAAGGCCGGCGTCCGGCGCATCCGTCTCCACGACACGCGGCACACCTGCGGGTCGCTGCTGGCCGCGCTCGATGTGCACCCCCGGATCGCGATGCAGATCCTCCGGCACAGCAAGATCGCGGTGACGATGGAGATCTACACGCATGTCCCGTCCGAGGCGACGCGCAAGGCTCTGCGCAGGCTCGGCAAGCACCTCGACAAGCAAGATCGACCGTAGTTGCTGTACTTCGCTGCTGTACGGCATGACAAAGCCCCTGCCGGATCTCTCCGACAGGGGCTTTGAGCTGCTGTGGACCTGAGGGGATTCGAACCCCTGACCCCCTCGATGCGAACGAGGTGCGCTACCGGACTGCGCCACAGGCCCTTGCAACGAGGAAAACTCTAGCATCCCGGCAGGGGTGCTCCGCGCCCCCGGCGCCGGGAGGTCACTCGTTGGCGGCGCGGGGGCGGTCCCGGTCCGCGTGCTGGTCGAACAGCGGGGTGCGGGTGCGGTCGCGGGAGCGGCGCGGGGTGACCGGGGCGGTGGAGAAGGTGGGCCGGGGGGCCGGGACTTCCCAGGTGTCCTCGGTGGGGACGCGCTGCTGGTCGACCCACTCGGCGTGGTCGGTCTGCTCCACGAGGGCCCGCCGGTCGGCCGTCGCGGGCTCCTCGGCGGGCGGTGTGGGCTCGCTCACGTCGGGCACGTCGGGGGCCGGCTCGCGGGTCGTACGGGCCTCGCGCAGGCGCTTGGCGGCGTCGGCCGCGCGGCGCTGGTCGAGCTTGACCTCGAAGCGGCGGCGTTCCTGCACGCGCAGGTAGGCGATGTAGAACGTGAGCAGCACGGCGGGCGCGGCCGGGGCCCAGAGGAAGGCGACGCCTCCGACGGCGGCGACGATCATGCACGCGGTGAAGCCCAGGAAGAGCAGCGTGATGGTGCGGCGGCGCGCGGCGAGCACCTTGGCCCGCGGATTGGGCTTCTTCGCCTTCCAGGGACTCGCCTGGCCGCCCGGCTTGGCCGCCTTCACGCTCTGCCGGGACTTCGGCTTCACCTCCGTCGCGGGCACGGCAAGGGCCCGGACGTCGACCGCGGGCTCCGCCTCGGCCTCCGATTCCGGGTCCGCCGTCTTGGCGTACCTGCGCTCCAGTGCCGCCCGTCCCGACAACAGCCGGATGGCGGTGCTGAAGCGTTCCGTCGGGCGCGCTTCGTTGAGCTCGTCCTGCCTACGGAGCCACATCGGCACCAAGTAGGCAGCCCAGGCCCCGACGATGACTGCGTAGATGAGGCCGCTGCTGCTCACGCATCACACGGTAGGGGGGTTCACACGAGGGCATACGCAATTTGGCGCGGTGTGTCGCACGATCTGGCTGATACTCCGAAATTTTTTTCTGATTGCGTTCAAGTCGGAGTCGGATCGGCGGCCATTTTCGAACAGATATTTTATTTGTGAGCCGTGCCAGGTCGGGCCTGGTGCCAGCGGTGGAGCATTCCCTCCGGCACCTCCTCCGCCGTCAACGCGAAGACCAGGTGGTCACGCCAGGCTCCGTCGATATGGAGATAGCGGGGGCGCAGCCCTTCCTCGCGGAAGCCGAGTTTCTCCACAACCCGCCGGCTCGGCATGTTCTCCGGCCGGATGCAGACCTCGACGCGGTGCAGCCCCACCGCGCGGAAGCAGTGGTCGACGGCGAGCGCGACCGCGGTGGGCATGACCCCGCGGCCGGCGACGGCCTCGTCGACCCAGTAGCCGACGTGGGCGCTGCACATGGAGCCCCAGGTGATCCCGGCGACGGTGAGCTGCCCGGCGAGCCGCCCCTGGTACTCGATGACGAACGGCATCATGCGGCCGGCGACGGCCTCGTGGCGCAGATGCCGGACCATCTGCCGGTAGGTGGGCCGCTGGGTGAGGTGCCCGGGCGGCGCCGGGGGCACGGTGGCCTCCCACGGCCGCAGCCATTCACGGTTGCGGCGGTTGACCTCACGCCAGGCCCGCTGGTCGCGCATCCTTATCGGGCGGAGGAGGACGTCCCCGTCCGCCAGCTCGGCCGGCCAGGACCCGTTCAGCTCGGTCTCCCAGACGTAGGGTGGTCGCCGCCGTGGATCTGCTCGACGGCATGGACGAGGATCGGGGCCAGGACGGCCAGGCCGTCCTTGACACCGCCGGTCGACCCGGGGAGGTTCACCACCAGGGTGCGCCCGGCGACACCGCAGACGCCACGCGACAGCGCGGCCGTGGGCACCTTCTCGCGGCCCGCGGCGCGCACCGCCTCGGCGACTCCGGGGACCTCGTAGTCGAGGACGGCGCGGGTGACCTCCGGGGTGCGGTCGGTGGGCGAGATGCCGGTGCCGCCGGTGGTGACCACCACGTCGTAGCCCTCGGCCACGGCCTCCCGCAGCGCGCTGCCGACGGGCTCGCCGTCAGGGACGACGCGCGGGCCGTCGACGGTGAAGCCCATCTCCCGCAGCCCGGCGACGACCAACGGGCCGCCCCGGTCCTCGTAGACCCCGGCGGCCGCGCGGTTGGAGGCGGTGATCGCGAGCGCCCTCATCGGGTGCGGCTCCAGTCCCCCGACTTGCCGCCGGTCTTCTCCTCGACCCGTACGTCCGTGATGACCGCGGCCTTGTCGACGGCCTTGACCATGTCGACGACCGTGAGCGCGGCGACGGTCACCGCGGTGAGGGCCTCCATCTCGACGCCCGTCCGGTCGGTGGTCTTCACGGTGGCGGTGATGTCCACGGAGGAGTCGCCCACGGCGAGGTCGACCTTCACCCCGGAGACCGCCAGCGGGTGGCAGAGCGGGATGAGGTCGGGGGTGCGCTTGGCGCCCATGATCCCTGCGATCCGCGCGGTGGCGAGGGCGTCGCCCTTGGGCACGCCCTCGCCCCGCAGCAGCTCGATGACGCGCGGCGACACCAGGACCCGGCCGGTGGCACGGGCGGTTCGGGCGGTGACGTCCTTCTCCGAGACGTCGACCATGCGGGCCGCCCCCGCGTCGTCGATGTGCGTCAGATGCTGCTGTTCTGTCATCGGTACGGCACTCCCACTGCTCGCCGCGTGCTCGCGTGGGCAGTAACGGTACCCGCTCAGTCGAGCAGCACGACCTCGACCTCCGAGCCCGCCGCGACCTCCGTCGTGTCCTCCGGCACCACGATCAGCGCGTTCGCGTGGGCGAGCGCCTTGACCAGGTGCGATCCGGCGCCGCCCACAGGGGTGACCCGGCCGGAGGAGGGTTCGTGGCGGCCGCGCAGGAACTGCCGCCTGCCCTTCGGCGAGGAGGTCAGCTCGCCGTCGCACACGGCCCGCACGGTCGTCCGGAACACCGGCTCCACGCCCATGAGGGTCCGGATGGCGGGCCGGACGAACAGCTCGAAGGAGACGTAGGCGCTGACCGGGTTGCCGGGCAGGGCGAGCAGCGGGGTGCGCTCGGGCTCCGGCGGCGCGGCATCCGCGTCCTCGCCGTCGCCCTCCGCCTCGGCGCGGGCCCCGACGTCGACGAAGCCGAAGCCCTGCGGCTTGCCGGGCTGCATCGCCAGCTTGCGGAACTCGATCTCCTCGCCGAGGGCCTCCTTCACCACGTCGTACGCGCCGACGCTGACCCCGCCGCTGGTGACCACGAGGTCCGCCCGGATCAGCTGGTCCTCGACGGTGGCCCGGAAGGTCTCGGCGTCGTCCGCGACCGCGCCCACCCGGTAGGCCTGGGCGCCGGCCTCGCGGGCGGCGGCGGTGAGCATGAAGCTGTTGGAGTCGTGGATACGGCCCGGGCCCAGCTCCTCGCCGGGCGGGACCAGCTCGCTGCCGGTGGAGACCACGACCACCCGCGGCCGGGGCCGCACCCGTACGGTGGCCCGGCCGACGGCGGCGAGCAGGGCGATCTGCGGCGGGCCCAGCACCGTGCCGGCGCCCAGCGCCAGCTCGCCCGCCGCGACGTCGCTGCCCCGGGCGCGGACGTGGTCGCCCCGTCCGACGGGCCGGTAGACCCGGACCTCGCCGCCCACGGCGTCGGGGCTACGGCTCGCGGCCGGCATGCCCACGACCGGGGCGCCGCCGGTGCCGCCGTCGGTCCACTCGACGGGGACGACGGCCTCGGCGCCGGGCGGCAGCGGGGCACCGGTCATGATCCGGGCGGTCTGCCCGGGCCCCACGGTGGGCAGTTCCCCACTGCCGGCGGCGACGTCACCGATGACGGTGAGCACGGCCGGATGTGATGCGTCGGCGCCCTGGGTGTCGGTGGTGCGGACCGCGTAGCCGTCCATCGAGCTGTTCTCGAAGGGCGGCAGCGCCACCGGCACCATGACGTCCTCGACGAGGACGCACCCCTGGGCGTCGAGGAGTTGCAGCTCGATGGGTTCCAGCGGCTTCAGCTGCCGCAGGATGTTTTCGAGATGCTCCGAGACGGACCAGACGCGGTCGGCCGTGCCACTGCTCAATCTTGGATCTCCTCGCTGACATACGTGCGCAGCCAGGACCGGAAGTCCGGCCCCAGGTCATCACGTTCGCATGCCAGTCGGACAATCGCACGCAGGTAGTCGCCTCGATCTCCGGTGTCGTAACGCCGGCCGGTGAAGATGACACCGTGCACGGGCCCGTCCGGGCCGTCCTCCTGGGCCAGTTCGCGCAGCGCGTCGGTCAGCTGGATCTCGCCGCCGCGGCCGGGCTCGGTCTTGCTGAGCACCGCGAAGACCGACGGGTCCAGCACGTAGCGCCCGATGACCGCGTACGCGGAGGGGGCCTCGTCCGGCGCGGGCTTCTCGACGAGGTCGGTCACGCGGACCACGTCGTCGTCACCGGTGGGGACCACGGCGGCACAGCCGTACAGGTGGATCTGGCTCGGGTCGACCTCCATCAGCGCGACGACGCTGCCGCCGTGCTGCTCCTGCACCTCGATCATGCGGCCGAGCAGCGGGTCGCGGGGGTCGATCAGGTCGTCGCCGAGCAGCACCGCGAAGGGCTGGTCGCCGACGTGCGGCTCGGCGCAGAGCACGGCGTGCCCGAGGCCGCGGGGGTCGCCCTGGCGGACGTAGTGCATGGTGGCGAGGTCGCTGGACTCCTGGACCCGCGCCAGGCGCGCCTCGTCGCCCTTGGCGGTCAGCGCCGACTCGAGTTCGTAGTTGCGGTCGAAGTGGTCCTCGAGCGGCCGCTTGTTCCGGCCGGTGATCATGAGGACGTCGGAGAGGTTCGCGGCGACGGCCTCCTCCACGACGTACTGGATGGCGGGCTTGTCGACCACCGGCAGCATTTCCTTGGGAGTCGCCTTCGTGGCGGGCAGGAAACGGGTGCCAAGGCCGGCGGCAGGGATGACAGCCTTGCTGATCCGGGTACGCGCGTGAGTCATGATGCCAACGATAACCGCTGCATATGAGGTGAAGATGAAGTTCCGGTTGCTTGATGACGATAGGCAGCGGTTGGGCGTCAAATGAGTGACGACAAGGTTAGCAAGAGGGAATTGCGAGAACGCCTCCTCCAGGTGAGGCGCGGGTTGACGCCGGGTGACCGGGCGGAGTCCGAACGGGCGATCGCGCAACACGCCCTGGAACTGGACGAGTTGTCGCAGGCCAGGACCGTGGCGGCCTACGTGTCGATGGGCGGCGAGCCGGGCACCCGTGCGCTGCTCGACGTGCTGCGCGAGCGTGGGGAACGGGTGCTGCTGCCCGTCCTGCTCCCCGGCAACGACCTGGACTGGGCCGCCTACGAGGGCCCCGGCGGCCTGCGGCGGGCCGCCCGCGGCCTGTACGAGCCCACAGGCCCCCGCCTCGGCCCGGACGCGGTCACCGCGGCGGACGCGGTCCTGCTCCCCGGACTCGCCGTCGACGGCCGGGGGCTGCGGCTGGGCCGCGGCGGGGGCTCGTACGACCGGGTCCTGGCCCGGCTGGACGCGGCGGGGGCGACGCCGGCGCTGGTGGTGCTCCTGTACGCGCACGAGGTGCTGGACCGGGTGCCCGACGAGCCGCACGACCGGCCCGTCGACGCGGTGGTCACCCCGGAGGGCGTACGGCGCTTCGGGAACGGCCGGGGACGGCCGCCGGGCTGAGAACGACAGGGGGCGGGCCCGAAGGCCCACCCCCTGTCGTCACGCGCCGCCGCGCGGACTACGGCGTCAGCGCGAGGGTGTCCTCCGTGGCCCCCGAGACCGGCTGCTTGGTGAAGACCCACGGGAGCAGTTCGCCCTTGGCCCACTTGGTGGTCTGATCCGTGTAGTGGGAGCTGTAGGCGTGGCCGGAGGCTCCCGTCAGGTTGATCCACCGGGACTTGTCGAAGTCGTCGAGCGAGACGACCATCCGCATCGACGGCACCCAGACGACCTGGTAGCCGCCGGCCGCGTTCCACCCGGTCGCGTTGACCGCGGCCTCGCCGCCGCCGACCTGCCACGGGCCGCGGTTGAGCAGCCAGCGGACGACGGCCGGACCACCGGTGCCCAGGGTCTGGTTGCGCAGCTCCAGCGTGTGGAGGCGGCCCCAGCTCCAGGTGTCGATGTTCTTGCCGAGCTTCGCGGTCAGCTCGTAGCGGGCGTCCTTCATGGCCCGGGCGAACAGCTCGTCGCGGGTGGTGCGGGTCCGGTCGCTGTCCTTGTCGTAGAAGGCCGAGGGGGAGTCCGTCCACCACGGGTTGTCGTCGTCCGCCAGGATCGTGCGCACGACCTCGAACCAGCGGTCGCCGCCGTCCGGCTGGGCCTCGTCGGCGGCACGCCGCCCGCACTCGCGCACCAGCTGGGACTTGCCGTCGAGGTCGTCGACCGGGCCGGACCGGTCGGCGGCCGGAACGGTCAGGCACTGGCCCTCGGGGCGCAGCTCCTTGGGCAGCTTGTTGCCGAAGGCCAGCTTGAGGATGTTGCGCCAGACGGCGTTGAAGTAGGCGGCGGGCGCCGAGTCGGAGTCCTGGTTGTAGTCCCAGCCCTCCAGCAGCTTCTGGGCGTTGCGGACGTAGTCGTCCTTGTCGTTCTTTATGTCGATCTTCAGCAGGTACGGCACCAGGGTCTTGGCGATCTCGCTGCTGTTGTCGCCCTGCATCGCCTGCATGTCGTCCATGGAGATCAGGCCGCTGTCCTTGATCTTGGACTGGATCAGGTCGTTGATCCGCTGGCTGCGGGTGCCGTAGCCCCAGTCCTCGGTGAGCAGGTAGGGGTACTCGCTCTTGTCGACCACGGCCTGGTTGGCGGTGACGATGTAGCCGCGCGTCGGGTCCTGCTCGTACGGCATCGCGGAGAAGGGGATCCAGCCCTTCCACCGGTACTGGGGGTCCCAGCCCGGGGCCGGGCGCGTGCCGTCGCCCTTGGCGCGGACCGGGATCCGGCCGGGGGCCTGGTAGCCGATGTGGCCGTACTGGCCCTTGTTGTCGGCGTAGATCAGGTTCTGGGACGGGACGGCGAAGTCGCGGGCGGCGGCCCGGAACTGCTCCCAGCCGGTCGCCGTGTCGAGCTCGAAGACCGCGTCCATGGTGTTGGACGCGTCCAGCGCGGTCCAGCGCAGGGAGACCGCGTAGCCGTCGCCGCGGTCGGGCGCGGAGTTCGACACCGGCGCGCGGTCGCCGACGGTGCGCAGCTCGGCGCTCCGGTCGGAGATGACCGGGCGGCCGTCCTTCGTGCTGCGCACGGTGATCGTGCGGTCGTCGCCGCCGGCGACCCGGATGGTCTCCTTGCGGGTCGTGAAGGGCTGCTGCTTGCCGTCGTAGAGGTACGTGTCGGCGGTGACCTTCTCCAGGTAGAGGTCGGTCACGTCGGCACCGAGGTTGGTCATGCCCCAGGCGATCGACTGGTTGTGGCCGATGATCACACCGGGCATGCCGGAGAAGGTGTAGCCGGCCACGTCGAAGGGGCAGGCCTTTCCGACGCTGTTGCAGTGCAGGCCCATCTGGTACCAGAGCGAGGGCATCTGCGGGGCCAGGTGCGGGTCGTTGGCCAGCAGCGGTTTGCCGGTGGTGGTGTGCTGGCCGGAGACGACCCAGGAGTTGGACCCGATGCCGTTGCCGTTGGGGCCGAGCAGCGCGGGGATCTGGTCGAGGGTGTCGGAGAGCGACGACAGCTGGGACTGGACGTTCGACGTCGCCTGGGAGGTGGAGGTGCCGTCGGTGCCGGTGCCTGTACCGGTGCCCGTGCCGATGCCTGTACCGGTGCCTGTACCGGTGCCGTCGGACCCCGTCCCGGTGCCGGTACCGAGGTTCGTGCCCTCCGTGGCGGTTCCCTGCGGTTCGTACTCGCCGGTGAGGTCGTCGACCTTCCCGCCCTCGACGATCGGCTTGTGCCGGTCGTACGGGTACGCGGGGTAGAGGTCGGCGATCTGCCCGGGGCTCAGCCGGCTCGACATCAGCGAGCGGTCGATCTCGTCCTGCATGTTGCCGCGCAGGTCCCAGGCCATGGCCTTGAGCCAGGAGACGGAGTCGACCGGGGTCCACTTCTCGGGCACGTAGTCGTTGCTGAACTTCAGCGCCGCGTACTCGACGGACAGGTCGGCGCCGGAGTGGCCGTCCAGGTAGGCGTTGACCCCGTCGGAGTAGGCCTCGAGGTACTTCTTCGTGGTGGCCGACAGCTTGGTGTCGTACTCCTGCTGCGCGACCCGGCGCCAGCCGAGCGTGCGCAGGAAGGCGTCCGTCTCGACCTGGCCGCTGCCGAACATCTCCGACAGCCGGCCGGCGGTCAGGTGCCGGCGCACGTCCATCTCGTAGAAGCGGTCCTGGGCCTGGACGTAGCCCTGGGCGCGGAACAGGTCCTCGGCCGTGTCGGCGTAGATCTGCGGGATCCCGTTGCCGTCGCGCTTCACTTGGACGGCGCTGGTCAGGCCCTTGAGCTGCAGGGTTCCGGTGGTCTGCGGGAGGGAGGCGCGAACGGTGGCGACACTCCAGTACGACCCGTAGACGATGCCCGCCACGAGCACGAGCACGACCCCGATCACGATGAGGCGCGTGCGGCGGGACTTCTTCTTGGCGGGCATCGATGTCCTTCGAAAGGCAGGGTGGACCGATTGCTAGGGGCCACCTTAGGCGTACCGACCCGTAGCCCCCCAGGCGGTGTCCAGTCCTGTGGACGGAGATCGCCACAACCCCAAGCACAGGTAAAATATTAGGTAAGGCAATGAACTTCGTTGGAAGGACCGGCTCCTGACTGTCGACCGCCTCAATGAACTCCTGCTGGTGTGCGCCCTCGTGCTGCTCATAGCGGTGGTCGCCGTGCGCCTCTCCTCGCGCAGCGGCCTCCCCAGCCTGCTCCTCTACCTGGGCATTGGGGTCGCGATAGGACAGGACGGACTGGGAGTCGCCTTCGACAACGCCGAATTGACCCAGGTGTTGGGATATGCCGCACTTGTGGTGATTTTGGCCGAAGGTGGTCTCGGCACCCAGTGGCGGGAGATCAAACCGGCGGTCCCGGCGGCGGCGGTCCTCGCGACCCTCGGCATCGCGGTCAGCGTGGGCATCACGGCCTCGGCGGGGCACTACCTCGTCGGGTTGGACTGGCGGCAGGCGCTCCTCATCGGCGCGGTCGTCTCGTCCACCGACGCGGCGGCCGTCTTCTCGGTGCTGCGCAGGGTGCCGCTGCCGAGCCGGGTGACCGGTGTGCTCGAAGCGGAGTCCGGGTTCAACGACGCCCCGGTGGTCATCCTGGTCGTCGCCTTCTCCCAGCACTGGCCGGTGCACAACTGGGGCGTGCTGCTGGGCGAGATCGCCCTGGAACTGGCCATCGGCGCCGCGGTCGGCCTGGCCGTCGGCATGCTCGGGGCGTTCGCGATGCGCCGCGTCGCGCTGCCCGCCTCCGGCCTCTACCCGATCGCGGTCCTGGCGATCGCCGTCCTCGCCTACGCGGGCGGGGCGCTGGCGCACGGCTCGGGCTTCCTCGCCGTGTACGTCGCCTCCGTCGTGCTGGGCAACGCCAAGCTCCCGCACCGCCCGGCCACCCGGGGCTTCGCGGAGGGGCTGGCGTGGCTGGCGCAGATCGGCCTGTTCGTGCTGCTGGGCCTGCTGGTGACCCCGCACGAACTCGGCGACGACATCGTGCCCGCGCTCGTGGTCGGCCTGGTCCTGACGGTGGTGGCGCGACCGCTGTCGGTGACGGCGAGCCTGCTGCCGTTCCGCACGCCCTTCCGCGACCAGGTGTTGCTCTCCTGGGCCGGGCTGCGCGGGGCGGTGCCCATCGTCCTCGCCACGATCCCGATGGTGGCGGGGGTCCGGCAGAGCGAGCGCATCTTCAACATCGTCTTCGTCCTGGTGATCGTCTACACCCTCGTGCAGGGTCCGACGCTGCCCTGGGTCGCCCGCAGACTGAACCTCGGCGACCCGGGGGCCGCGGAGGACCTGGGGATCGAGTCGGCGCCCCTGGAGCGGCTGCGCGGGCATCTGTTGTCGGTGCGGATCCCGCCGCGCTCGCGCATGCACGGCGTGGAGGTCAGCGAACTGCGGCTGCCGCCGGGTGCGGCGGTCACCCTGGTCGTCCGTGAGGACCGGAGCTTCGTCCCGCTGCCGACGACGGTGCTGCGGCACGGTGACGAACTCCTCGTCGTCGCCACCGACCCGGTGCGGGACAGGGCGGAGGCGCGGCTGCGGGCGGTGGGACGCGGCGGCAAGCTGGCCGGATGGCTGGAATCGGGCGGTGGGGCCGGCCGTTAACATGGCTGACGACAGTCACCACCAACTCTGTCTGATGCAGAGCTGGCGCGACCGCCCGGCGGCCGGACAGACCCGGTATCTACCTCGGTCATGCGCGAGAGGACAGCTCTCGGCGCACAGGAACGCGACCAGGCGTCCAGGGTGCGCTACCAGGCGGCGGAAAGGCCCGGCCGTGGGATCCACGGTCACTCGTACGTCCCGTTCATCCCGTTCATCCCGATCCACCGGATCGCCCCGCTCGTCGCGCCCTTCGGGTGCCTCCCGTCGTGCGCGTGCCGCGGCGCGCCCGGGATACGGGCAGCTGCTGCGCACGCCGGGCGCGTGGGCCTTCCTGCTGCCCGGGTTCGCCGCGCGCCAGCCCTTCGCGATGCTGACCATCGGCATCGTGCTGCTGGTGCAGCACACCACCGGCTCCTACGGCACCGCCGGTGCCGTCTCGGCCGTCACCGGCGTCTCCATGGCGCTGTTCGCCCCGCAGAGCGGCAAGCTCTCCGACCGCTTCGGCCAGGGCTCCGTGCTGCTGCCCGGGGTGGTCGTCCACTCGGCGTCCGGGACGCTGCTGGCCGTGCTCGCACTCGCGCACGCGCCGCTGTGGGCACTGCTGGCGGTGGCGGTGCCCACCGGCGCCTCGGTGCCGCAGGTCGGCCCCATGGTGCGGGCCCGCTGGGCGGCCACGCTGCCGGCCGGGTCGCCGCTGCTGCAGACGGCGGCGGCCTTCGAGTCGGTCACCGACGAGTTCACCTTCGTGATCGGGCCGGTGCTGGCCACGGCGCTGGCCACCGGGGTGCACCCGGCGGCCGGGTTGCTCTCCGAGGCCGTGCTGACGCTGGCCGGCGGCCTGCTCTTCGCCGCCCAGCGGCGGACCGCGCCCGCCCCGTCGCGCGCCGTCGCGGGGTCCCGGAAGCGCGAGGCCTCGGCGCTGAGCGTGCCTGGTGTGCGGGTGCTGGCCGTGGCCTTCCTCGGGATCGGCGCCGTCTTCGGCGGCATGCAGGTCTCCATGACGGCCTTCACGGAGGAGATCGGGCGGCCCGGCATCAACGGCCTGCTCTACGGGACCTTCGCGGCCGGCAACATGCTCGCGGGCATCGCGTGCGGCGCCGTCGCCTGGAAGTCCGGGCCCAAGCGGCGCATGGTCGTCGGCTACACGGCGCTGACCCTGGCCACCTCGATGCTGTGGGCGGCGCACGCCGTGCCTCTGCTGGGCGCTCTCGGGCTCCTGGTCGGGCTCACCATCGCCCCGGCCCTGATCACCGGCTACACGCTGGTCGAGTCGCTGGTGCCCGCGGGGATCCGCACGGAGGCGTTCACCTGGCTGACCGGCGCGGTCGCGCTGGGCCAGGCGGCGGCCGCCACGGCCGCCGGACGGCTGGCCGACGGACTCGGGGCGAGCGCCGGGTTCACCGTGCCGCTGGTGGGCACCGGGCTGGCGCTCGTCACGCTGCTGGCACTGCGCGAACGGCTCGCGCCGAGGCCGTCCGAAGTGGTCGCGGCACGCGGCGGCGGGACCGGCCCCGGCAGTGTCATCGGTCACCGAGAGCCGGTCACGGTGGACTGACGCCGCGGAATACTGCACTATTGACCGTCGTTAGCACTCACTGAGTCAGAGTGCCAGGAGGAGCAAGTGCCGACGTACCAGTACCAGTGCACCGCCTGCGGCGAGGGCCTCGAGGCGGTGCAGAAGTTCACCGACGACCCGCTGACCGAGTGCCCGGCGTGCAACGGCCGGCTCCGCAAGGTCTTCTCCGCGGTCGGCGTCGTCTTCAAGGGATCCGGCTTCTACCGGACGGACAGCCGCGGCTCGTCGTCCAGCAGCACGCCGGCCGCCAAGAGCGGCAGCTCGGAGTCGAAGTCCTCTTCGGACTCCAAGAGCAGCAGCGGTTCCGCCGGTTCCTCCAGCGGCACCACCAGCGGGTCCTCCAGCTCGGCGAGCACCTCGGCCGCCTGAGCGGAACCCACGGCACCCTCACCTGGTGAAGGCCCCCGTCGCGGGCGACGGGGGCCTTCGGCGTACCGGCGCGACCGGTTTCGTGCTGCAGTGCCGAGGCCTCCGGTCGCAGACTGGAGACATGCTGAGTGGTTGGGTCGTCGACCGGCCCGGGCCCATGATCACGGAGCCTCTGGTGCGCGTCGGGCGCCCCAAACCGGTGCCCGGACCGCGTGAACTGCTGCTGCGCGTGGAGGCGTGCGGCGTGTGCCGTACCGACCTGCACCTGGCGGAGGGGGACCTGCCGCCGCACCGCCGCGAGACCGTCCCCGGGCACGAGGTGGTCGGGCGGGTCATCGGCACCGGCGAGCTCGTCGGCCGCTTCGCCGAGGGGGACCGGGTGGGCGTCGCCTGGCTCCGCGGCACCTGCGGGAACTGCGCCTACTGCCTGACCGGCCGCGAGAACCTGTGCCCGTACTCGCTCTACACCGGCTGGGACGCCGACGGGGGCTTCGCCGACTTCACCTCCGTGCCCGAGGACTACGCGTACGCCCTTCCCGAGGACGCCGACGGCCGCGACGCCGTGCACCTGGCGCCCCTGCTGTGCGCGGGCATCATCGGCTACCGTGCCCTGCGCCGCAGCGACCTGCCGGCCGGCGGTCGGCTGGGCATCTACGGCTTCGGCGCCTCCGCACACATCGCCGCCCAGGTCGCACTGGCCGAAGGGGCCACCGTGCACGTGCTGACCCGGTCGGAACGGGCGCGGGACCTCGCGCTGGAGCTCGGTGCCGCCTCGGCGGGGGCGGCGGCGGACCGGCCGCCGGAGCCGCTGGACGCGGCCATCCTCTTCGCGCCGGTCGGCGACCTGGTACCGCCGGCCCTGCAGGCCCTGGACCGGGGCGGGACCCTGGCGATCGCAGGCATCCACCTCACCGACATCCCGGCACTGAACTACCAGCGCCATCTGTTCCAGGAGCGCAATCTGCGCAGCGTCACCTCCAACACGCGACAGGACGGACAGGAATTCCTGGCCCTGGCCGCCAGGATCGGGATCCGGGTCACCGCCACCCCGTATCCCCTGGACCACGCTGACCGGGCACTGTCCGACCTGGCCGCGGACCGCGTCAACGGGGCGGCGGTGCTGGTGCCGGACTGAGACGCGGAGGGGACGGCCAGGATCGACCGGCACGGGAGCGACGGCGGAGCGACGGAGAGGGCAGAGGCACGGGACGGGGCGGGAGGGGCCGGACGGGGCGGGAGGGGCCAGACGGGGCAGGAGGGACCGAACGGGGCGGGGCGGGGAACGGAGCCGAGCGGAGCGAAAGCGACAAGGAGGCACCGCCATGAACACCAGCCACGGACCGGTCGTGGTCGGCACGGACGGCTCGCCCCGCGCCACCGCCGCGGTGATGTGGGCCGCCGGTGAAGCCGTGCTGCGCGATCGCCCGCTCCACATCCTGCACGCGACCGGCCTCGAGACCCGTTCCGGCAGGAACCTGTCCCCCGAGACCGCACAGTTGGTCCTCGACGGCGGCCGCGCGCTTCTGGATGAAGCGGCGGCCTCCGCCAACACCCGCTACCCGGACCTGGCCGTCTCCACCTCACTCGGCAAGGGCAAGCCCGCCGACACCTTGCTCGACCAGTCCGGGCCCGAGGTCCTGACCGTTGTCGGCTGCCGTGGACGCGGCGGCTTCCATGCCCTGCTGCTGGGCTCGGTCGGGTTGCAGGTGGCGACCCACGCGCAAGGACCCGTGGTCGTCGTGCGGGGCGGCGAGCAGCCCTCCACCGGTGTCGTCCTGGTCGGGCTCCGGGACGAGACCGATCTGCCCACCGTGCGCTTCGCCGCCGACGAGGCCCGGTTGCGGAAGGCCACCCTGCGCCTGCTGACCGCGTGGAGCCTGCTCGGGGCGGTGGGTGAGATGGTGCCCGGGCTGGACGACGCCACGTCGGTCGGTGACCGGGAGGCGGCCGCGGAACAGCACGTCGCCGACACGATCAGCGAGGAGTACCCGGACCTCACCGTGACCGTCGACCTGGTCAAGGCCTCTTCCGCGAGCGGTGCCCTCGTGGATGCCTCGGCCCATGCCGATCTGCTCGTCGCGGGTCCCCGGCGGCACGAGCGCGCCGGCGGCAGGCTGGCCCATGTGACCCATGCCGTGCTGCACCACGCACACTGCCCCGTGGCGGTCTTCCACCGGGCCTGACCCATCCCGCGCCCGGCCAACCCTGCGGTACCGCTGACGGCCACGACAGCGGCGGTGTGGGCGGGTGGCCACGGCGGGCTACGAGGTGCGTATGAGGCTGCCGGTGACATGGGTGGGGACGATGCGTATCCACAGGTCGTCCTCACCCCCGGACCATGGGCCAGGGTGTGCCTCCAGCATGCGAGCGTCCTCGGGATCGACGACGTGCTCGGCAACCCCGAGGACGAGCACGCTCCATCCCGCGCTGAGGCAGGCGTCGAGCTGATCGACCTCGAAGGCGACCTCGCTGCCCTTGGCCAGGGACGGAGGCGCGTCCGCGGCCGTGCGGTAGACGACGGCCCCGTCGACGACCGCGTAGTTCACCGGGACGACCGCGGGGTGGCCGCCTCCGGTGGTGAGCGCGATCCTGCCGACATCCTGGCCGGACAGCCGGGTCCAGCACTCCTCCGACGACATCTCCTCCATCACCGGCGGACCGACGGCCTCCGTCTCACCGGGCACATGCTCGGCGTCACCCCCCAGCAGATGGCTCGCGGTGGTCCGCAACGCACCCGCGAGCCGGAGCAGGGCGTTGGTACCGATGGTGTGGTGGCACTGCTCCTCCACGTACCGCACGTAGCTCGGCGTCATGCCGGCCTTGGCGGCCACTTCCTCGCGGCTGAGCCCCAGTTGTTCACGCCGCTGCGCGACGCGACGGCTGACGTCCCCCGGATGGGCTCTCGACCTTTCGGACGGGCCGTCGCGCAATGACTGACTGCTGGGCACGTCGACCACCTCCCGCTCTCGGGCTCGGACGCTTCGATTCGCTACCAGCAAGCACACCACCGCGGACGCCGCACCGCCAGACCCGTCCGGCCCATCCCCTCGAACGGGCGACCGAGTTATCCACAACCGGTCGGTACTCCACAGGCCGCAGAGGGGCCGCGGCGCGATGCGTCATGGTGGTCCTGCCAGGCCGGATGCGCCGGTGACGAGGGCCCGATGACGGGGGTGGTCGAGATGGTGGACGGTTGTGGAGCCACGTTGTGGACGGACGGCGGCGGCGCTCCGGTGCCGCCGGCGGGTGCGGGGGCGGGTGCGCCCGCACCGTGCGTGGTCCCGGTGTTCGCGCCGATCAGGGCGGGCGGCGGGCGGCACCGGTTGCGCCGTGCGCTGCGCCGACGGCGGCGGATGATGGCCGCGGGCTTGGCGATGACCGCGGCCGCGCTGGCCGCCGCGGTGCCCCGGACGGATCCGCAGTCCGGTCGGTCGGGCCGGGAAGGCCGGGCGCCCGCCTCCGCCCCCGCAGGGCGGGACATGGTGCGGGCGCCGGTGCGCATCGCGGACGCGGCCGCCGCCGCGCTGGTGCGGCCCGGCGACCGCGTCGACATCCTCGCGGCGGCACGCGTGGTGGCCCGCGGGGCACCCGTGGTCGCGGTGCCCTCCCCCGCCGCCGGGGCCCAGGGCCTCGGTACGGCCGGCACGGGCGGGAGCGGGAACGGAATCGGGGACGGGAGCGGGGACGGGGCGCTGATCGTGCTGTCGGTCCCGCGCGGGACGGCAGCCGCCCTGTCCGGCGCCGCGGCCTCCTCGCCCCTGGCGGTGGCGCTGCGCTAGCCGTGCGCCGCGGGAAAGGCAACCGGCGGGGAGGGCCGTGGCGCGCACCCCTTACCCTCGGAGGCCGAACCGCTCACCCACCTCCGTCACCGCCGGCCCTCGCGTCGGCGGCGCCCGGCGGACACCACCGGGCCCCACGGGTCCCCCGGGCCGAACTGCACGGTCGTTCTTCGAAAGGAAATCGTCCCTTGAAGGGCTTCAAAGCCTTCCTGCTGCGTGGCAACGTCGTCGAGCTCGCTGTGGCGGTCGTCGTCGGCGCCGCGTTCAGCAAGATCGTCGACGCGTTCGTGAAGGGCCTCATCAATCCGGTGATCGGTGCCATCGGCACCAAGAACCTCGACGGCTACACCCTCTGCATCGAGCCGCCCTGCACCGTCGTCAACGGCGAGCTCACGAAGGGTGTGGGCCTCCTGTGGGGCGCGGTCGCCGGCGCGGCGCTGACGTTCCTCATCACGGCCGCGGTCGTGTACTTCCTGCTGATCCTGCCGATGAACAAGCTCAACGAGCGGCGCAAGGCGGGCAAGGAGGAGGCGGTGACCGGCCCGACGGAGCTGGAGCTGCTGACCGAGATACGCGACCTGCTCGCCCGCCAGCAGCAGGGTCAGGGCGGCGCTCCCGGCATCCCCTCCCCCTACAGCCACGGCGGCACCAACCGGACGCATCCGTAGCGACCGTCCGCCTCAGATGTGGTGCGGGGGCTTCTCGTCGAGGAAGCGCGCGAGATCTCCCGCACCACCCTGGGCGGGGCTTTCGCCCCACCCGGTGTCGGTGTCGTCGGACGACTGCCGGTCCAGCGGGTCGTCGAAGACCAGCGTCGCCGCGGGGTCGCGCGGGGCGGGGGCCTCGGCGGGCCCGGTGGCGGGCCCGGTGGCGGGGTCGGGGGTGCTGCTCATGCCGTCCAGGGTACGGGGCGGTCTGCGGCGTCCGGCCCCGGTGAAGACCCGGCCGCACGCACGCGGGCGACGCGCGACCGGGCCGGCCGGGAGGGGGTCGAGCCCCGGCGCAGGGGGGTGGCACCGGGGCTCGAGTCTTTGGGTGGTGGCGCGGGTGCCGTCAGCGGCGCCCGCTTGGGTCAGGCCGCCTCGATGGACAGCCCCGTCGCGCGCGCCATGCGCTTGAGGTCCGCCAGCGCGTGCTTCTCGATCTGCCGGATCCGCTCACGCGTCAGCCCGTGCTGCTTGCCGACCTCGGTCAGCGTGCGCTCACGGCCGTCCACGATCCCGTACCGCGCCCGGATGATGGACGCCGTCCGGTCGTCGAGCCGGTCGATCAGATCCTCCAGTTCCTCACGCCGCAGCATGACGAGTACGGAGTCCTCCGGCGAGGCCGCCGAGGTGTCCTCGACGAGATCGCCGAACTGGGTCTCGCCCTCGTCGTCCACCGACATGTTCAGGCTCACGGGGTCGCGCGCCCAGTCCAGTACGTCGGAGATCCGTTCCGGGGTGGAGCCGAGCTCGGCCGCGATCTCCGCTGGCTCCGGGTCACGCCCGTGCTCACGGTTGAACTCGCGCTGCACCCGGCGCACCCGCCCCAGCTCCTCCACCAGGTGGACGGGGAGCCGGATGGTGCGCGACTGGTCCGCGATGGACCGGGTGATCGCCTGACGGATCCACCACGTCGCGTACGTGGAGAACTTGAAGCCCTTGGTGTAGTCGAACTTCTCGACGGCGCGTACCAGGCCTGCGTTGCCCTCCTGGATCAGGTCGAGCAGCGGCAGGCCGCTGCGCGGGTAGCGTCGCGCGACGGCGACGACCAGGCGCAGGTTGGAACGGATGAAGACGTCCTTGGCCCGCGCACCCGCGGCGGCTATCGCCTCCAGTTCCTCTCGGCCGGCGTCCGCTCCCTGACCCAGCTCCTCGCCCGCGAGGAGCTGTTCGGCGTAGACGCCTGCCTCGATCGCCCTGGAAAGCTCGACTTCCTGCGCGGCGTCGAGCAGCGGCGTACGCGCAATCTCGTCGAGGTACATGCCGACGAGGTCACGGTCCGCCATCTCGCCGTGGCCTGCGCGAGCGCTGCTTTTCCCGCCTGCGGTGCTGCGGGCGACGGCACGGGTTGCCATGCGTGCTCCCTTGCGAAGGTTCGGTCGGGTGTCGGATCGAGTGAGCTGCCCCTCCAGCAGCTTCACGCGTGCCTTTCGGCTGCCCACTCGAAAAGAGATAACGACTGGAATCCGGACACAATTCCCAGGCACCGCCCCGTTTTTTACGATCTTGCAGTACCCTGTCGGGCCACAGCCGGAGGTGGATCATTGTCCGAGTCCGTCGAAGTGCAGGTCAGGCCGGGTGGGGAGGAGGACCTGCAGGCCCTCGCCGACCTGTACAACCACTACGTCCGTGAGACCCCGATCACCTTCGACCTGGAGCCCTTGTCACCGGAACAGCGCCGCCCCTGGCTGCTCTCCCACCCGGAAGACGGACCGCACCGCCTTTTGGTTGCCCACGGGACGAAACCGGACGGCTCGAACGGCCTGCTCGGATACGCCACGAGCAGCCCGTTCCGCCCGAAGGCCGCGTACTCCACCTCCGTGGAGACCTCCGTGTACTGCGCCCCGGAGGCCGCCGGCCGCGGCGTCGGCACCCTGCTCTACGCGGCGCTCTTCGAGGCCCTGCGGGGCGAGGACCTGCACCGCGCGTACGCGGGCATCGCGCAGCCCAACGAGGCGTCCGTCCGCCTGCACACCCGCTTCGGCTTCCGCCCGCTGGGCGTCTACCGCGAGGTCGGCCGGAAGTTCGGCCGTTACTGGGACGTCGCCTGGTACGAGAAGGACCTGGCCTGACCCGGCGCGCTCAGCGCAGCCAGGGAAGGTCCCCGGCCACGCCGTTCTGCGGCTGGAGCCCTTCGGCGATGACCCGGCAGATCTCGCCGAGCTGGCGCACCTGCTCCTCCGAGAGCCGGTCGAAGATCGCCCCGCGCACCGCCTCCACATGGCCGGGGGCGGCTTCGGCGAGTGCGGCGAAGCCCTCGTCGGTGAGGACCGCGAGCTGGCCGCGCCGGTCCGAGGGGCAGTTCTCGCGGCGGACCCAGCCGTTCTCCTCCAGGCGGGAGATGGCGTGGGAGAGCCGGCTGCGCGTAATCTTCGAGCGTTCGGCAAGCTCCGTCATGCGCATCCGGCGGTCGGGGGTCTCCGAGAGCCACACCAGCAGCGAGTAGTACGCGTGCGGCATCCGCGCGTCGCGCTGCAGCTGCCGGTCGAGGGCGTCCGAGACCAACTGGGTGGACGCCATGTACGCGCGCCAGGCGTGCTGCTCGCCCTCGCTCAGCCAGCGGGGTTCGGGGACTCTCGTGGTCATGCCCCCACTCTACGAATTCGACCTTGAACTTTCAAGCAATTGCCGGTAGCTTCCCCTCTGCCAGCTTGAAACTTCAAGGAATGCAGGCGAGGGACCCGTATGCCGACAGCCCCGACCGCCCCGGATACCCCGGACGCCCCGAACCCAGTCCCCGCCCCACCGCCCGCGGCGGTCCGCACCCGGGTGCGGATCCCACTGCGCTTCCCCGACGGCTGGACCACCCCGGCCGACGTCTACACCTTCACCGGCCTCGCCGACGGCAAGGAGCACATCGCGCTCGGCCTCGGCGCCCACGAGGGCACGACGTCCCCGCTGGTCCGCCCGCACTCCGAGTGCCTGACGGGCGACGTCTTCGGGTCCGCGCGCTGCGACTGCGGCCCCCAGCTGCGCGAGGCCGTGCAGCGCATCGCCGGGACGGGTGGCTACCTGCTCTACCTGCGCCAGGAGGGCCGGGGCATCGGCCTGTACGCCAAGCTCGACGCGTACGCCCTCCAGGACGGGGGCCTGGACACCTACGCCGCCAACCGCGCCCTCGGCCGCCTCGACGACGAACGCGACTACACCGCCGCCGCCCAGATGCTCGGCGCCCTCGGCGTCGGCTCCATCCGTCTGCTCAGCAACAACCCCGACAAGGCGGAGCAGCTGACCGCCCTCGGTGTCACGATCAGCGAGCGGGTGCCGACCGGGGTCCACCTGTCCGAGGACAACGTGCGCTACCTGCGTGCCAAGGCCGAGCACACCCACCACACCCTCGACCTCCCGGCCTGAGGAGGCCCCATGCGCATGCCCGCCCTGTACCTCTCGCACGGCGCCCCGCCGCTCGCCGACGACCCGGTGTGGCCCGGCGAACTGGCCGCCTGGTCCGCCGGGCTCCCGCGCCCCACGGCGATCCTGATGATCTCCGCGCACTGGGAGGAGGCCCCGCTCGCGCTCGGCGCCACCACCACGGTCCCGCTGGTGTACGACTTCTGGGGCTTCCCCCGCCACTACTACGAGGTGCAGTACGCGGCCCTGGGCGCGCCCGCGCTGGCCGAATCGGTGCGCAAGCTGCTGCGCGCCGCGGGGACCCCCGTCCAGGACATCCCGGACCGGGGCCTGGACCACGGGGCGTACGTCCCGCTCGTGGAGATGTACCCGGACGCCGGCATCCCCGTGCTGCAGGTCTCGATGCCCACCCTCGACCCGCAGAAGCTCATGGACATCGGCCGCAGGCTCGCCCCGCTGCGCGACGAAGGCGTGCTGATCGTCGGCAGCGGCTTCTTCACCCACAACCTCGCCGCGCTGCGCCACGCCGGCGGGGTGCCCGGCTGGTCGGCGGAGTTCGACGACTGGGGGCACCGCGCGCTGGACGCGCACGACGTGGACGCGCTGCTGGACTTCGAGCACAAGTCCCCCGCCGGGCGGCTCGCCCACCCGCGGACCGAGCACTTCGCGCCGCTCTTCGTCACGATGGGCGCGGCCGAGGACGACCTCGGCGACCAGCGCAGCGTCATCGACGGCTTCTGGATGGGCCTGGCCAAGCGGTCCGTGCAGTTCGGCCGGTAGTCTCCGCAACGCAACGGGAAGGGCCCCGCTTCCTCCCATGAAGCGGGGCCCTTCGCCGTGCTCGCCGTCCGGCGTGCCGTCGTCGTCGACGTGTCCGTCAGTGGGCGATCACCGGGACGGCGACGTCCTCGGCGCCCTCGGCGTCCTTGTTGCCGGAGGCCGCCACCACACCGCCGCCACCGGTGGTGTTGACGAAGGTGAAGGCGATGATCGCGGAGAGGGCCAGGATGCCGACCGCCCACCAGATCGCGGTGGAGTAGCCGTGCACGGCCGCGGCGTTGACGAAGCCCTGCTTGCCGAGCGTGCGGGCCTCGGCCGCGTGCGCCGCGACCCACGAGGTGGTCGCGCTGGCCGCGATGGTGTTCAGCAGCGCCGTACCGATGGCACCGCCGACCTGCTGCGAGGTGTTGACCATGGCCGAGGCGACACCCGCGTCACGCGGCTCGACCCCGTGCGTGGCCAGGCTCATGGCCGGCATGAAGGCCGTACCCATGCCGAGGCCGAGCAGGATCTCCGCCGGCAGGACCAGGCCCGCGTACGAGCTGTCGACCGACAGCTGGGTCAGGATCAGCATGCCCAGGCCCGCCACCAGGAAGCCCGGGGCCATCAGCAGGCGCGGACGGACGCGGGTCATCAGGCGCGCGCCGATCTGCGTCGAGCCGGTGATCATGCCCGCGATCATCGGGAGGAAGGCGAAGCCGGTCTTCAGCGCGGAGTAGCCCTGGACGACCTGCAGGTAGTAGGTGAGGAAGAGGAACAGGCCGAACATCGCGATGATGGCCAGACCCAGCGAGAGGTAGACGCCACCGCGGTTGCGGTCGGTCACCACGCGCAGCGGCAGCAGCGGGGCCTTCACGCGGGCCTCGACGACCACAAACGCGACGAGCAGCACGACCGAGGCCACGAACAGGCCGATCGTGGTGCCCTCGCTCCAGCCGTGGGTCTCGGCACGGGTGAAGCCGTAGACCAGGGAGACCAGGCCCGCGGTGGCGAGCACGACACCGGGGATGTCCAGGCCGCTGCTGTTGCGGCTGCCTTCCGGCTCGTGGACGAAGCGCATGGCACCGAAGGCGGCGACGGCGGCGAAGGGGATGTTGACGAAGAACGTCCAGCGCCAGTCCAGGTACTCGGTGAGCACACCGCCGAGGATCAGACCGACGGCACCGCCACCACCGGCGATGGCACCGTAGATGCCGAACGCCTTGGCGCGCTCCTTGGCCTCGGTGAACATCACCGCGAGGAGCGACAGCGCGGCCGGCGCGAGCAGCGCGCCGAAGGCACCCTGCAGCGCGCGGGCGCCGAAGAGCACCCCCTCGTTGGCCGCGGCGCCGCCGATCGCGGAGGCGGCCGCGAAGCCGATCAGGCCCGTGACGAAGGTGCGGCGGCGGCCCCACAGGTCGGCGATGCGACCGCCGAAGAGCAGCAGGCCACCGAAGACGAGCGCGTAGGCCGTGATGACCCACTGCTTGTTGGCGTCGGAGATGCCCAGGTCGGTCTGGGCGGAGGGAAGGGCGATGTTCACGATGGTGCCGTCGAGGACGACCATCAGCTGGGCTATCGCGATGAAGGCCAGCGCCTTCCAGCGCTGGGCGTGTGCCAGATCAGGCATGGGTGGACTCACTAACGGTACGAAGAGATGACGACATTGAAGACGAAGAGGGCTTACGGTACGTAACGGAAATGTTGTGGGCGAGTGAATTACGCGGGGGCGCCCGTACGGCAGACGGAACTCAGCGACATTGCCGCAGATCCTCGAAAGTGGCGGAGTCACCCGGGAGTTCCGAGCGCGCCGGCGCCTCCAGGCCGTCCACGAACAGCTGCAGATGACGGCGGATGAAGCGCTCCATGCTGCCGCAGTGCTTACCGGGCAGCGGCCGCGTCAGCTGGCTGACGGCCACCATCACGTCGCCGACGTCGATGTCGGTACGGAGCCGTCCGGACCGCCGCCCGGCGGCCATCAGCTCCTCGATCGCGTGCTCCAAGCGTATGCGGCTCTCCTCGAGCCGCGGGTCCCCCTTGCCGAATCCGGTGGAGAGCATCGGACACAGCGCGCCCACACGCTCGTCGGCCGCCTCGTGCACGAAGCGGCGCAGCGCGTCGAAGGCGTCCGGCTCCTGGGCCAGTGCTTCCTCGGCCCGCCGGGTGATCCGGTCCATCACCGACAGGGCCACCTGGAGCGCGAGCTCCTGGCGGTCGGCGAAGTGCCGGTAGACCGTGGCGTTGCCCACGCCGGCCCGCTTGGCGATCTCGTCGAGCGGAGCGTCGACACCGTGCTCGAGGAGTGCCTCGCGGGCGGCGACGATGATCCGCTCCCGGTTGCGCGTTGCGTCCGCGCGAAGCTTCACGGCGGCGGCCACTGCCATGACGGGCACTCCTCTCTGTCCCTCGTTGTGCTCGTTCCGGGGAGCGAGTCCCCGCTTGTGCGACGTATGTGTAAACGGGGAGCCGTTCCCCGGATATTTCGATGCCGCTTGTGAGCTGAGTCACAATCAACGAGGGCGGGTGCGGCAGCGCTTGGGCGGCCTCCCGCACCGGCCTCCCGCACCCGGCCCCGCGCGCACCGGCCCCGCGCGTACGGAAAGGGCCCCGGACGCTACCGCGCGCCCGGGGCCCTCCCGCACTTCCCTGCCCTGCTTACTCCACGACGAGCTCGACCGGGATGTTGCCCCGGGTCGCCTTGGAGTAGGGGCACACCTGGTGGGCCTGCTCGATCAGAGCGCGGCCCGCCTCGTTCTCGAGCTCCGACGGCAGCTCGGCGCGGAGCACGACCGCCAGGCCGAAGCTGGTGTCGTCCTTGCCGATGGTCACCTCGGCGGTCACGGAGATCTCGCTGGTGTCGACCTTGGCCTGCCGCCCGACCAGGGCGAGGGCGCTGGCGAAGCAGGCGGCGTAGCCGGCCGCGAAGAGCTGCTCGGGGTTGGTGCCCTGACCGTTGCCGCCGAGCGCCGGCGGCATGGCGAGCGCGAGGTCGAGCTGACCGTCGGAGCTGACGGCACGCCCGTCGCGGCCGTTGGCGGTGGCGACGGCGGTGTAGAGCGGGTCCATGGAACGTCCTCTTTCGATCGGTTGCGATCTCGTTGACGACAAGTAGAGCACACAACTCAGTTGCGCACAACTAAAACGTGGACGGTAGAGCTACCCTGTACCCATGACCGCCACCGCGCCCGCCCGTGCCGGGGACCACCTCCGGCTCGAGAACCAGATCTGCTTCTCCCTGCACGCCGCCTCGCGCGCCTTCGGCGGCGTCTACCGCGTCGTGCTCAAGGACCTCGGCCTCACCTACCCCCAGTACCTGGTGATGCTCGTGCTCTGGGAGCACGGCGCCCTGCCGGTCAAGAAGATCGGCGAGCACCTGCGCCTCGACTCCGGCACCCTCTCCCCGCTCCTCAAGCGCCTGGAGGCCACCGGACTCGTGCGCCGCGAGCGCTCCGCCGACGACGAGCGCTCCGTCACGGTCCACCTCACCGAGGCCGGCACGGCGCTGCACGAGAAGGCCCTCCAGATCCCGCGCCGCATCTCCGCGGCCACCGGCCTCGCCCTGGAGGAGATCAACGACCTGCGCACCCGCGTCGACCGCCTCACCGCCGCCCTCACCGCGGCCGACCTCGACGACGGCCCGCCCTGCGGCTGACGCCTCCATCGCGTGCGGCGCCACACCCCCGGGGCCCGGAGCAATCGCCGGCACACCCCTGACCCGCATCCGCTAGGCTGTCCCACGCTTCCGCCTCAGTAGCTCAGGGGATAGAGCACCGCTCTCCTAAAGCGGGTGTCGCAGGTTCGAATCCTGCCTGGGGCACAAGGGAAAGGGCCACCTACCGATCTTGGTAGGTGGCCTTTGACATCCATATCCGACATCAACGGTGACGGTCGGCCACGGTCGATCCGCCTCCTCAGCAGCCGGTCCATGTGGCTGATGGCCTCCCGCTGCGTGTCCTGCACGACGTGCGTGTAGACGTCCATGGTGATGCTGATCTGGCTGTGGCCGAGGAGCTCCATCACCACGCGGGGAGCCACGCCGGCCGCGGTCAGCAGCGTGGCGTAGCCGTGCCGAGCGTCGTACAGCCGGATGACGCGGAGTTGGGCGCTATCTGCGACCCGGGGAACGAGCGGTAGAGGTTGCGGGGCTCGACCGGCCGACCGGTCCGGGTGGTGAAGACTTGGCCGCCGTACCCTTGCCACTTCTCTCCCGCACGCTGCTGGGCGGTGGCCTGCCGCATCCAGTGCCGGCGCAGCGGCGCGATGCACAGCGCGGGCATCGGAACCGCTCGACGGCGGCGGCCCTTGGGGTCGTCGTCGTAGAGCACTCCGCGTCGGCGCTGCGTCTGCTGCCGGACGTAGAGGACGCGCTTGTCCAGGTCGACGTCCGCCCAACGGAGCCCGACGATTTCGCCCCGGCGCAGAGCCATGGCGATGGCGAGCACGAAGGCCGCGTAGAGCGGGTCCTTGCGCGCAGCGACGAGGAAGGTCAGCGTCTCGTCGAGTGTCCACGGGCTTGCCTAAGCGGAAGCTACCGAAATGCCATGGCGCAGGCTCGTGAATGCATGTCACGGTGCGATACATGGGTAACTCCAAGGCATACCCCGTTCTCCAGACCACCGACGCGACCGTGGCGTACGCGCAGGCCAAGCGCCTGTGCGAGCTGTTGACAGAGTGCGATAGCGAGGTTGAACTCTTCGCCGAGCTGCGGGCGATCGCAGACGTACGGCAGATGGCTGCAGTCTTGCCCGAGGCGAGCTTCGAGTACTCGGAACGACGTACCGGACCAGCAGGTGAGGAGTCGTTCGACCTCGACGTTACGACAGTGGATGACGCCGTACTGGAACCGCATCTGCCACTGGAGGTCATGGTGGACGTTCCGAGAGGCAGCGTGGAAGAGCACTTCGTGGCGGCTCTCGGCCAGGGCATGGCCAGCATCGAGTGGCACGGCTCGTGGCCGGATGAACCGGAGGCCGACCTCTACAGATCGGCGAAATACGACGGGGTCCAAGTCGTGTTCCATGGCGATCACGCCCAGTGGGGCCGGTGGACCGGGCACCACACCGTCTTCGTCCACGTGGACAAGTTCGGTGACCTGCCCCGGGCACAAGAGCTGGCCGCACACATCGGCAGCATGGTCTTGGACGAGCCACAGTTCGGATGGTGACCAGCGCCTGAACACGACGGTGCGGTAAGACTTTCTCTACTTCATCAAGACGCTCCCGCCGCGCAGAGCGCGGCGGCGCGCGGCCCGGCGCCTCGGCCCGACGCTCCAGTCTTCGCCCCGTTCCGGCCCGGCCGCCGGCCGCCCGCCGGACGGCGAACGGTTGCCGAGGGGGAAACCGGCTGTGGCTGGGGCGGTCGGCTCCGCGGCTTTGCGCAGCCACCATGGGGCGAGCCTCGAAAATCGGGGCCCACATCGGGCTTTAGCGGGCAGGCGAGGAGCCAGCCCGATCGGCCAGCGTACGGGCCCCGTTCCATCGCCCCGTGGCAGTTCCCGCCCAAAGCCGCTACGCCAACCTTGACGCCGGGCGAGCGGAGGTCACCGGGGAATCTGCTGCCCGGCCTCGGTAAGGACGAGCGTGAGGCGACCCAACCACTCGAAGTCATCCGGGTACTCCCAGTTGTCAACATCGGCCAGCAAGGCAGGAAGGTCGTGCCGGGGGATGGATGGTCCAGGCTGAACTCCCGGTGTGCCGTCAACCGTGGTCCAGGGGATGTAGCGGGAGACTTCAATCCACCCCTTGTCGATCAACGGCAGAAGGATTGCCGCAAGCTCGGTGGGACCGGCGGATGCTAACGGTTCATCCAGATCTCCCCGGACGCCCGGCAGGATGTCAATCTCCGTCGCATTGATCATGAATGCGCGCTCTGCTGACGACAGCTCGTCTGTTGCGGGGTAGCTCACCTCGGGATTGTCTCAGCTGCAGAAGACGCGTCACCATCGCAAGCTCCCGGGCCGTTGCCGGGCCGTCAACGGGTGGCCAACGGTGACAAACGACGACCGCAGTCGACCGACAACCCGCAGGTCAGAAGATGGGCCATCGAAGAAAGCGCAGGTCGGGGCGGCACCAAATCATCTCCAGAAGAACTGATCCGCCAGAGCCCGCGCCTGGTGAGTACGCTGCGGTCATGTTCGAGTACCACGGTTGGATCAGCGTTCGAGAGAGCGCAGACGCAGACGATGACGAGTGCAACAGCGATCGTCTGCGGGAGATCATCGAGGGTATCCAGTCCCGCATCCGCGAAATCGACAGCCCGTACCTCCTGGATCTGCGGTGGATGAACGGGGAGGTATTCCTTCACCTTGGTGGCCATCCGAACCACCGTGACGAGGACATCGTCGGACTCTTCACCGAAGTGGGCGAGCGGGCGCCAGGTTCCTACGGTCTACTGCACATCCGTGACGACGAAGACCCCATGCGCGAAAATGAGGTCACCGTACTCAGGCTGGTCCGCGGCACGGTGACCGAGCACACGGAGCCGTTGCTGTCCCCGTGCGTTCCTGCCCTGGAAGATCCTTTCCAGGAATAGGGACCAAGCACAGAGCGCCGAGTCGTATCGAGTGGGGCGCCACCGCGGAGCCCGTGCCACTCTCGTGCCAGAACAGGGTGGGAGTCAGGGGGAATCGCGGTTCGCAGGGGAGGCGCCGCCCGCTCCGTCCAAGGTGGGGAATCCGCCGGCCACGCCACAGATCACCCAACCGGCCTTTGACATCCACTTTCGACATCAACCGCGGTGGTCGACGGCAGCCATCGCGCCGGTCTGCCGCCTCTGGATATGAACTCTCCGCCTGCCGTGTCGGGCCCCATAACCACTTGCGGCCGAGCGCTGCTGACGTGACACGATGCCGGTCCGGCCTGGTCGACAAGGGGGTGCAGACGTGACCATAGACGAAGCCGTCCGGCAGCTGAGGATGCTCGCGCGGTCGCGTGCGTTCGGACGGCACGTGGGCTCTGATCAGCTCATCGCCGCGGCTCTCGACGCCCTCCTGGCCGATGTGGAAACTCCCTCACTGCCACTGCTCGCCGGCCTCGGGCGGCGCGAGGAACCCGAAGCGTCCGAGCTGTTCGATCAGGTGATGGAAGAGCTCGGATTCGTCTTCGAACCACCGGCGGATCCGACTGCCGCTCGTTGGGAACTGGCTTACTGGCTTGCCGAGCAGATCGCCGACGGGTCGCTCGACCCCGCGACCGGCGCTGACATGATCTGGACCGAAGCAGCCAGTGAACTCCGGTACCCGTCTGAGTTGGCGCCCATCGTCTCGTGCGCCATCGCACTCGACGACTGGAACGAAGACTGGTCGACGCCGTGGGAAGCGATCACCAGCGATGTCGTCCGCGCTGTTCACGAACTGCTGCGGCACCAAGCGCCGTCAGCCTCGAGGCAATGAGCCGCGTTCATCGAGGAGACCCCGGGCTGCCGTAGCCCGGAGTCTCCGTCACATTCACGGCACGGGGTGGCCGGTCACCGGTCGACGCGCCTCTGGCTGCGGCCGAGGATCGCCATCACCACTCGCTGCCACGACGGTTTTGGACTGGCATGACGTGGTCCAACTCCTGCCGGAGAGTGCCATGATCCGGTGCATGGGAACGCTTTTCGGTTACTACACCGCGGCCGACGATCACGATGCCGGCCGAGCGGTCCTGCGTGTGGACGGCGACCCTGGCGGCAGCGGGTACGACCGACTCGTGGTGAAGGGCATTGACCCCACTGTCGATCTGCTGGCTGTCGAGTTCGTCATCACAGGACGACCCGCAGGCGTGATCAAGTCCGACTCCCGGCACGGCCACGTGGTCGCAACGGTGGGGGACGGTGAGGTTGTCAGCGTGTCGCTCACCGATGCCTTCCGTGACGCACTCGCGACCATCGACCAAGCGTTTCTTGGCGACCTTGCCCACGGCTGGGCACGCTCGACCCGCTTCACGACACCCCCCGACACAGCACACCTCGCCGATTTCCTCGAGCAGTTGGCGGCCCTCGCGAGGCAAGCCGTCGCGCAGGAACACGGCCTGTACTGCTGGATACGTCGGTAGTCGCGCCGCCCGTCCTGGTTGGACGGGCGGTGCCTGCGTTGCTTCCGGGGTCAGGCTTGCGTGCGACGGCGGCGCAGGGCGGGCCCCGTTCCATCGCCCCGTGGCTGCTCCCGCCCAAAGCCGCTGCACCGCCCGCGCGCTAGAGTTCCAGCGGGGAGGATCCATGTCCGACCAAGACCCGATCGCCGACGCATCCCGGGGCGCCCATGGATTCGGATGCCTGATCCTCGTGGTCATAGCGCTCGCTGCCGCGATGATCATCACTCTGGCGTTGCCCTACCTGCTTGCACTGCTGGAGTGGGTGCTGATTGGCGGCGAGGCGGCGGATTGACGTGCACCCCCTGGCATGCCCGGTGAGGGGGCGACCACCGGAGAACACACGCAGGTCATCGTCTTCGCAGCGCAGCAGCCATCCGTATACGTGGTCGTCCACACCGGAGGCGGCGCCGGCGCGTGGCCGGGGCCGTCTGTGAGCCGCCCGAGAGCGCCCAGGGGTGGCCAACCCTGACAACCCCGGAGAGCCGGGCGCCGAGGTGATCCCAGGTCGACGACGGAAGCCCGATCACTTCCAGAAGAGGAACGGGCCGGCACGCGATCCAGTCGCTGCCGGGCCATTGACCTCCCGGCCAAAAGTGAGCACCATACGCCGGTGATCAGACAGCATCCCGCGATGACACGGGGCCATCATGGCGGTTGAACCACGGCACAATGGGCGTCAGCTGCGTGACCGTCTGCGCGGCTACCTCCTCGCCATACCGATCGGCGCGGGGATGGCGGTCATAGGTCACTGGTGGGTGCCCGAACCGTGGTCGGCGAGCATAGAGACCGTGATCTTCTTGCTTGCGGCATCCGTGCTCTACGGCGAGATGCACGCCTGGCGGCTCCGTCGTATTCACCGTGTGCCCGATTGAGCCAGGTCCGTGACAACGCCGGCGAACAGCGGCGGACGTACACGCAGTCGCCGTACAGGTGCACCAAGCGGCGCGTCTGACCACGGACGACTTCGGATCAGGTCGACTGCCGGGGATCCCACTTCACCGGCGGGCCACGTGGTTTCCGCAGGTGCTCCGGGAACCTGAGCGGACTTACGAGGCGATCGACGCCCCCGGTGCCAGTTCGAGTCCGGCGGCGCGCAGGAAGTCGGAGAGGCTGATGATGCCGTCGTCCGTTTCGTCGTCCCACTGGGCCAGCAGCTCCGAGCGGCCTTCGTTCCAGGATTCGTCGGTCCAGGTGTCGGTGTCAGGCCCGGGATGCCGCTCGACGCTGCCCTGACCGTGGCGGTAGTGCAAGTACAGGTAGTGGCCGCCGACAGTCCAGGCGTCCCACTGTGACGGGTAGCCGTGACAGGTCTGTACGACCCGCGCCAGCAACCGTTCCGCTTCTGCGGTCATTCGGCGATGTTCGTCCTGTGCCCACGTACTCGGCAAGGGATTTGCCGCCGTTGGCCCTCGCGCGACCGAGTGCACAAGCGCCGAAGCCTCGTCGTCCCGGGCCGCGGTGCGGTACCTGCCCGGTCAGTCAGTGGGTACGGACGGGTCAGCACCTGCGATGCCACCACGCCGCATCCGGGTCCGCCAGGGGCTCGTGGTGCGTTCGCCGGAGAAGGACCGCGTCCAAGCGTCGGACCTGCACCCGGAGTTCCGTGGCGGCTCGCGGCGGAAGCAGAAGCAGGGCCTCTTGCAGCTTGTCCCGGGCCCAGCCCTCGCCGCAGCACAGGCACGTGAACTCGGCCTCCCAACGCCTCCACCGGCGCTTGGTGCCGTGGACGCGCACAGACCACACGCTCAGCGCCACGGACACGATGCCCGGCGACAACCGCTCCCGTTCGAGGACGCGGATGGCGGCATTCGCCGCCCCCGACAGACCCTGGACATCGCGATAGCGGATCCAGGGACTTCCCCATCCGCGAACCCGCGGTCGAAGCGAAGCTGGTCTTCTACGCGGCACGGCCCCTTCGGATGCACGTCATGGCCGGGATCTTCGCACACCCCGGAATGAATCGTCAGACCTCATGAGCCCGCCCGAGCGGGAAAGCCGGCTCACCGCCAGATGAACCGATCGATACCGGAAGGAGAAGAAGGGGCCATGCGCGACGTGACACTCGCCGGAAGACGCTTTGCTGTCACTCGATTCACCAACATCGTCGATGACTGCTGGACCATGGAGTACGCGGAGCTGGACGGCGATCTGGAGATTGCCGTGTCGCGCTCGTTCGAAGCACCGGATGACCGACTGGAGGTCTGGGCATCCGCGGGACTGTCCCCCGCCCTCACGGCAGCCGCACTTGAGGACGCACGGACCTGGCTCTCGGATGCCGACTGACCGCCGCCGGATCCGGCGGGAAGCCCGACCCGTCGCCGTACACCGTTCCGCCGGTCTCGCGCGTCGGACAGATCGGAGCAGCGGCTGGACGTCGTCCACGGAGTTCAACGATCACACATCGTGTTCACGGATCAGGGGCGGGGCGGGCGCATGGGGTGGGAAAGACGTTGGCGAGGATGGCGGAGGACCAGGGCGGGGGCGGCCTCGGTCGCGGCGGTCCTGGTGCTCGGGGCGGGGCCGGCGCCGTCGGCGGAAGCGGGATCCGCGGTCGCGGACGGTGCGGGAACGCCGTCGGTCACCCTCAAGGGGCAGCCCGGGCCACTGACGAAGCCCGCGGTCCCGATCACCGCCGACGATGCCGGCTTCCTCTCCGTCGACGTCATGACTGCCAGGGGGGCGCAGTTCACGTGGGAGCGGCGGGACGGCACGTACGTGAACGGCCTGCCCGAGCCCCTCCACCTCGACGACATGTGGGGCGTCGACGGTCGCTTCGGCCTGGAGCGCGTCGGCACCACCCGAACCCACCGGATCCGGAACTACGACACCGGCAGGGCCGTCCAGTTCGACCTGCCGGCCGGGGACACCGCCACGACGGTGTTCGACGCGCATCGCCTGATGACGCTCCGGAAGACGGCCGGCAAGTGGTCGCTGCACCTGCTGGAGATCCCCGCGGCCGGTGGCCGGGCGGTCGACCGGCCGGTGTCCGGCGTCCCGGACACCTTGCCGGGAACCGTCACCAGCGCGCTGGTGGACTCCCGGGGAGCCGCCATCGGCTTCGGGGGCCCGTACGGCGTCCAGGCGATCCTGGACTTCGGGACCGGCCGCCTGACCGTGGGGCCCGACGACGGCGCCGCCGCGATACAGCTGGTGTCACTCAGCGCCACCACGGTTCTGTACTACTCCTACCCCGATCACTACTACCTGGTCGACCGCGGCCGTCCGGCCGGACCCCGGATCCCCCTCGATGTGGATTCCATGGTGAATTTGCGATTGCTGGGCGACTGGGCGGTCTACCCCGGTGCCGACGGCGCGATCCTGGCCCAGCCCGCCGCCGGCGGCGCGGTCCGCACCCTGCTGCCGAAGTCCGACGGCAAACCCGTCAGGGGTGCGGACGGCGCCGTCTACGTCGCGGGCGGTTCGGGCCCGGACGACTGGGCGGTTCGGCGCATCACGCTCGGTGCCGACGGGACCCCGGCCGTCGGCCTGCTCGTACCGCTGCCCCGGCAGACGCTGTACGACGTCGGCGGTGTCGCGGTCGACCGGGGACAACTCCGGGTCGGCACACTGCACCTACCGCGTGCCGCCTCCCGGGCGACCACGTATCTCTCCGGCTCTTCCCTGTCGCTCACCACGGCAGGCAGGCTGAAGGCCACGCCCCCGCGGAACGTCGGCGACTTCGGGTGGCACCCGCCGGACGGAGAACGCGCGGAGAACCGGCAGTGCACCGGGGAGTGCCTGCGGCTGGTCGGCACCGGGGAAGGCGATGTCGTCCGGTTTCCCGAGGGCCATTGGGTACCCACGCTCTCGGCGTCCGGCAGGTACAGCGTTCAGCGCCCCGACGCACGGTTCCAGTACGTCCGCGACGGAACCAAGGAGCTGAGCCACACCGACAGGTGGCACGCCGCCTCCCTGTGGGGCGACCAGCTGTGGAGCGCGGGCGGCAAGAGGGGCACCGTCTCCGCGGTGTCCCTGCCGTCGAGGAGGCCGGCCGGCTCCGCGGTGTCCGTGGGCGCCCCTTGCGTACCCGAGGAGATCCAGGTGGTGGGTCGGTGGATCTACTGGTCCTGCGGCCCCGGCGGGAAAGCCGGCGTCTACGACCGCACCACGAAACACGTGATCCCGGTGCCGTCCGGCTACGCGGAGCTGGCCGACGGCTACCTCGTCAGCCAGAACGAGGCGGCGGCCGAGCTGGAGATCACCTACCTCCCCGGCGCGGTTCCCGCCGATCGCGTGGGCACCGCCGTACTGGGCCCGTTGAAGGATCAGGTGGGCGCCCCCGCCGACCGGCGCGGGCGGTTCTGGGCCGTGGACCGGTTCGGCGGTCCCGTCGCCTACCTCACCGACGCGGGAGATGTGACGGTCGCATGGCCGCGAGTGGCCACCCCTTCGCCGGCGTCCCCACCGACGGCCCCGCCGCCGTGGGTCCGCGCGCGGACGGTGGTCGGTACACGGGGCTGCGACGGCTGTCGGAGCCGGCGGCGAGCCGGAAGCTGACGATCGCCGACGGCACGGGATGACCGTCCGTACGGTGGGGCACACTGCAAAGGCCCGGTTGAGAGGCCTGGCCGGTCCACGTCGTCCGGCGCCTCGCGGATCAGCCGGACAGGTCGTTCAGTTCCTGCGGACGCGATCGGCTTCGGCCAGGAGGGTCCGGGGCAGGCCCGGTCCTGCGCACGCGTAGTCGATCAGCAGGTTCCGGTAGCCGGTGTTCGCGAGTTGCGGCGCCAGGGCGATCAGGGCCCGCAGGGCGTCGGACGAGCCGGACAGGCGCGTGCGATAGGCGGCGCCCGCCGCGCGCAGGGAGACTTCGTGCGGTTCGTGGTCCAGGCCTCGCTCGACGAGGCTCACGGCCGCGGCGAAGTCGCCCTGCTCGGCACGCAGGTCGGCCAGGTCCAGGTGGACGGACCAGTTGGCGGGGTCCAGGGCCAGGGCGTCCTCGAAGGCGGCCGCGGCCCGGTCCAGGTCGCCCGTCACGCGCCATGTGGCCGCTCGTGCGACCGCGGTCCACATGACCCGTTCGACGGCGTCGGCGCGGTCGCACAGCGCGAAGGACAGCTCGTGGCGACCGCAGGCCCGGGGCAGCCGGGCCATGGCGGCCAGCGACTCCGGTACGGGACTGCGTTCGGACACCACGTCGACGGCGTGGAACCAGGGCTCGAACCGCTCCCGCATCTCGTCGGTGTCCAGGTCGTGGCCGTAGTCCAGCGTCCGCAGACACGCCTCGGCCAGCGCCTCGGCACTTACCGAGCCGAGAAAGCGCTCGTCGCCGAACCAGGGTGCCGCGCCCCATGCCACGTCGGGCCGCACGCCCGTGACCGAACCGAGGGTCATCACCGCGTTGTCCATGTCCCCGTCGAGGAACTGGAAGTACGCCTGCGCCAGCACGGCGCTCAAGGACCCGGCCCCTTCGAGCCCTTCCCTCAGCTCCGGGCGCCGGTCCCGCCACAACTCGCCCAGGACCGCGTACGGCTCCGGGGCCGCCGGCGCGGAGGCTATCGCCCGCACCAGAAACCCGACGGCACCGATCGGGCTGCCGCCGCAGTGCGCCATCACCCTGGCGAGACCGACTCCCGCTGTCACCGGCTGATTCGACATCGCCGGAGAATACCGCGGCCGGAGTCCGGCAGAGCCCTCCGCTTGCGCGCTGGCCCAGCCGTCGGTGATCCGTCAGTGGTGGTCCGTACGGGTGTCAATCAGCTTTCGTCGCCGGGTAGCTGCGGGCGACCTCGACCAGATTCGCCACCTGCGCCGGGGTGAGCCGGCTGGCGGCGGCAACGAGCCGGCCGATCTCCGTCGCAGCCGCGTAGGGGGCGGAATGGTCGCGTGCCGGCTCGTGGGGGAGCCCTGCGATAACTCGCAGGTCGGCCACCGGCATTCCCAGCACAGGACTGATGTCCTGGATCATCTCCACTGTCGGCAGGACCTTGCCGGAGAGCAGTTGACGGATGGTCGATTCGGCCCGCCCTGACGCCCTGCTGACAGCCCTGGGCGTCAGGCGGCGATTGCCCATCAGGCCCTGCAAGATCTCGGCGAACTGTTCGTTCATCCGGGCAGGTTACCGGCGGCCGGACTGAGGGGATCTTCGTGCGGTCCGCCTCCCCCGAGTGGGAGCTTCACGCTGGTGGACGTGCTGGTCCGGTTCGCCCGCGGGCGGTCCCTCGACCGTGATCGCACATGGCTATGGCGACGCTGCGACGCCGTTGGACAGCGCCGCTTGGACGATGCGGACGGCCTCGTTGGCGTCGATGCCCAGGCCGGCGACGACGGCGGCGTACTCGGCCGCGGCGCGGCGTGCCCGTTCACGTCCTTCCTCACCGGCCGCGGTGACGAACGAGCCGGCCCGTCCGCGGGTCTCGATCAGCCCCGCTTCCTCCAGCGCCCGGTAGGCACGACCGACGGTGTTGACGGCCAGGCCGAGGTCCGCGGCCAGGCGGCGGATGGTCGGCAGTTGGGTGCCCACGGCCAGCGTGCGGTCCTGGATCTGCCGGGCGAGCTGGGCACGGAGCTGCTCGAACGGCGGCACGGGCGAGGCCGAGTCGATGACGATCATCGGTTCACCGGGCGCCCCGTGGCGTGCCTGGCCACCGTGCCGCTCTGCGCGGTCCGCGCGGTGATCAGGGCGAACGCGACCGCGCTCAGGACGATGAAGACGAGCCACGCGACGTTCCACCAGCCGAGGGCGGTCTCGAAGACCGACACGACCGGCAGCGACCACACCACGGTGGGCGTGGCGACCTCGCGGGCGTCCTCGACCCGCATGATGACGTCGGCGGTCAGCGAGGCCTCGTCGTCGGCCACGACCGGGTGCGTCAGAACGTGGCGCAGCTGGACGACCATGCCGACCGCGACCCCGCCCAGCCCGATGAGCAGGAGGAGTGCCGCCCAGCGCGCGGTGGAGTCCTGCGTGGTCAGGGCGCCGAGCGCCATCAGCATCGCGCCCGCGAACGTGGCGGCGGCGAACGCGGCACGCGGCCGCCCGAGCACGGTGCGCCAGCCGAGCCGGACCGGGTGGGCCGCCCGTCGCGGCAACATCGCTGCGGCCCGCCGGTCGGCCTGCCGCACCCGCCGGTCCAGCAGCGACTGGGCCAGCACCAGTGCCACCACCACCGCCGTCAGGACCAGCAGCGACCAGGACCGGTACGACCCGGTGCCGTCTGTCGCCGCGTCGGCGGTGCGGGCGCCGGTGTAGACGAGGGCGACCGCGATGATGAACGCGGCCAGCAGGATTTGACCGGCCAGACGGGTACGTCGCCGGATCGCCAGACGCGTGGCCAGCAACGGTGTCGGCCGGACATCGGCCAGGCCGTGCCCGGCCAGCCACACGCCGGCCTGCTCGATGTCCGTCGGACGCACCGACTGCTCAGGCATCCGGCAACCCTCCCTTCGGCACGGCGCCCCCTTATGTCTCAAGGCTTGTCGCAACATGATGCGACAAGGGTTGCGACAAGTCAACGGAACCCGGGGCGGCGGCGGCCCCTACGATCGGCCACGTGTCGACAGAAGAACCCCGTTGCGTCTGGGCCTTGAGGGTTACAGCAAGATCGACGGCTTCCTCGTCAGCGAATCACCCATCAGCCGCGAGCAGTTCCTCCGGCTTCGCGCACTGATCGAGCCGGATCCGGACGACCTGTGGACGCTCCTCTGCCACCCCGTACCCGCCGACAAGTGGGCTGCCGTGGGCAGGATCCTGCGCTGCGGCGCCCCGGACCCCGACCTCGACCACCTGACCAGCGCTCGCGCTCTCGGATGAAGGCCAAGAGGGGAGCCGGTCGCGACTCGACGCCCCGGGATCGGGCCGACGCCCCGGGATCGGGCCGGCGCACCGCGCCGGATGCGACCCGTCATGGGCGCACATACGCTGTGAGTGGGCCCTCCTCTCTTTGTCGAGGTGAGAGATCGTGCCGCTCTACATCACGCTGCTGACCTGGACCGACCAGGGGATCCGCGCGTACGCCGACACGGCGAAGCGGGCCGACGCGTTCGGTACCGCGCTGCGGGATGTCGGGGGGAGGCTGGTGGACATCTACTGGACCGTCGGACCCTACGACCTCGTCGCGGTCGTCGAGGCCCCCGACGACGAGACCGCCGCCGCGGCACTTCTGCGGCTCGGCGCGGTCGGCAACATCCGCAGCACGACCATGCGGGCGTTCGGGCGGGACGAGGTCGAGGGCATCATCGCCAAGGCCTCCGGCTGAGACGGCGCACTGCCGGCCGGGAAGCGGGGCCGCGGGGGCCGCGGCGTCCCGCACGAGTGCGGTCGACCGCCGTCTCCTCCCAGGAGTCGGCGAACGGGCCGGTTGTCAGTGGCGTCTGCTCCACTGGTCGTGGTGGCACGAGGACATGGCCGACACGGCGGGGGGCTGCCCGATGGGCGTGCGCTACAACTACTTCCACACCACCGACCGCGACACGGCGACGGACTGGGCGGTCGGGCCGGACCGGCGCGAACATCCCTGGTCGAGGCTGGAGGAGGTCGGGGCCGACCGGGTGGAACTGAAGGGCCTCGATCCGGACGTCGTGCTCGGGCAGTTGGTCGCCTACGCGCGGGGAGTCGGGTTCCAGGTCGGGGACGACGGGCCGGACGTGGTCTGGCCCGACGTGGACTGGCCCGACGCGGCCGAGTGGCACGAGGAGTCGGGGCTGCTGATCGAGGAGATACCGGTGTCCTGGCGGGACACTCTCGCGGCCGTCGACGACGAGGAGCTGCCGGGGATCGCCGCGTGCTGGGAGGGCATCGAGGAGGTGCGTTTCAAGGACCGCCGGGAGGCCCAGGAATGCGCGCGGGTGTTCGTCGGCCTGGCCCGGCGGGCACGGGCGGCGGGCACCACGCTGTACTGCGTCGGGTGTCTCTGAAGAGCCTCTGCTACGACCCTCCGAGGAGCCCTCAGGGGGCCGCGCGAATAGGGCAATTCACCACGTACCGCTTCGCCGTGCGGGCCACCGGCCTCCCCGCGGGCTCGAGGTGTTGACCTGCGTTGCGGATCATCACAAGATGACCGCGTACGGCTCTCTGCCGAGATCGCCGGCCGGGCCGTCCTCGACCGCTTCGCCCGCCGGCACGGGCAGGCCGGTGTGCGGTCCGGCGCGTCCGGAATCCTGGAAGGTCACGCGTTCATGCAGAGCTACGCCTCGGCGCAATTGGCATCACCTGTTACCTACTTCCAGACGGCGGCGTTCTGCTGCCTGGTGGCGGTCGTGCTCATACGGGCGGGCCGCGTGTGGCGCCGCGCGGCCCGGGGACTGCTCGCGCCCGACGAGCCGGTGCGGATGGAGTCGGCGCCGGCGCCGATCCCGGCGTCCTCGCGGGCACAGGGCAACCGGACCGTGGGGCGGGTCTACCTCTGCTTCGGCTGGTTCCTGGTGCTGGGGACGGTGGTCAACCTGGTCAACGGCTTCCGCTCGATGTGGAGCTGAGGGCCCGTCGGACCCGTCCGGTCAGCGGTGGCGGCCGCCCTCCGGGGTCTCCGGGCGGGCCGGCGGCGCCGTGACCTCGGGGGCGCCGGTGAGCCGGGCGCAGTAGGCGGGCACGGCGGCGGCACCGGCGGCGGCTCGTTCGAGCCGGGCCAGGGTGGAGGCGTTGACGCTCTTGTGGTGCTCGGCGGCCTTGACGTACGTCTGGCACAGCCCCTTCAGCCCGGCGTCCGTGGGCGCGGCGAACGGGGGCACGGAGGCGTGCGGGCCGCGTGAGGTGACTGCCGGGGCCGCGGGCGTGGCGGTGGTGCCCTGCGGGCCCCGTGGGGAGGCGCTGCGCGTACCGCCGCCCGACCCCGCGGGCGCGGAGGACGAGGGGGCGGGCGACACAGGCCGGGATCCGGCCGTGCCCGAGTGGAAGGGGCCGGGGAGCGAACCCGACTGCGCCGCCACGGCCACGCCGCCGAGGGCGAAGACCGCGACGAGTCCGCCGAGCGCCGCCCTGGTGCGCCGGGCGGACCGGACGCCGCGGGCCCGTCCGCGGCCGTGGCCGCCGCTCGCGGCGACCCGGGCCTCCCGGAATGCCGCCAGCGCGGCGCGCTCGCGCTCGGGGTCGCCCGGCAGGGGTGCCGCGGCGACCGCGAGGAGGCGTGCGAGGGCGTCCGTCCGGCCGTCGCCGGCCGCGGTGGGGTCCGCGTCGAGGAGGCGTTCGGCCAGGGACGCGTCCATCCGGTCGTCGTGTGCTCGGCTGTCCTTCATCCGTCAGTCCGTCACTTCTCCATGGCGCCGTCGAGGCGCTCGGCGAGGCGTTTCAGGCCCCGGTGGGCGGCGGTCCGCACCGCGCCCGGGCGCTTGCCGAGGACCTTGGCCGCGGCGGGGGCGTCGAGCCCGACCACGACCCGCAGCAGGACGGCCTCGGCCTGGTCCTGCGGCAGACCCGCGATCAGTTCGAGCGCGCGCCGCGTGGACAGGTTCTCCAGGGCGCTGCCCCCGGCGTCCTCCGGCGTCGCGGGCTCGGCGGTGCGCTCCTCCAGGGGCGCGGTGCGCGGCCGGGCCTTGATGCGGCGCAGGTGGTCCAGCGCGCGGTGCCGGGCGATGGTGGCCGCCCAGCCCCGGAAGGCCTGGCCGCCGCCGCGGAAGCCGCGCAGGTCCCGTACGACGTCGTGCCAGGTCTCGGAGGCCACGTCCTCGGCGTCATTGCCCACCAGGCCGTGCAGGTAGCCCAGCAGCATCGGATGGACCTCCCGGTACAGGACGCCGAACGCGGACTCGTCCCCGGTACGGGCCCGCTGGACCGCGTCGCCCAGTTCGTCCTCGCCCATCCGGTCGCGCCGGCGGACCTCCGCCTTGCCCACTGCGTCCTCTTCGTGTCGTCGGGCCCGTGCCGCCGGCCGCCGCGCCGCGGTGCGGCGGGCGTCACACCTCGGCCCGGCCCACCACCGAGAGGCAGAAGAGGCGCAGGCTGTCCGCCGGACCGTTCTCGTACCGCTTGACCGCCTTGCCCAGCGGGTTCCACACCCTTCCGTCGGGCGTCCGGATACCGAACGGCTGGCCGAATGTATCGCGCTGCTCCTCGTCGAAGTCCACCCAGGCCGCTCCGGCGGTGCGGACCAGCACCTCTCCCGCGTAGGCGCCGAACCCGCGGAGCATGGGGGCGACGGCCTCGATGGGCGGTTGCTCGCCGCGGATCGCCTCGATGACGCGGTCGACCAGGCCGAGGCTGGCCGAGGAGTAGTCGAGCCTGACACGGGAGCCCTCCCTGGCCATGGACACGACATCCGCGGCGAGACGAGGACCCAGAACCGTCGCCGGTGGATTTCTCACGTCCTGCTTCATCGTGCCCCTTCGCTCGTCGTCCCCGTCCGCGTGTGACGCGTGTGGCTACTGAGTGGGGCGCGGCGGGCCGTGAAAGCGTTACACCCCCGGCACCGGGGCTCAGGAACAACTACGACGAAGAGATCAAAGCCCAGGAAGCCACCACATGCCGCTCTTGAGCGGAATATGGTGCCGGTCGCCAAGGAGGCGGGGTCGCTTGTAGGGTGCGCCGCCGTGCACCGAACCCCTGGCCCCGAAACGACCCGGCCGCAGCAAGAGCGCCCCGTCGCGCGCGCCCGCCATGCCGTCGCCGGTCCCGTCTTCGTGGACGCCTCCGGGCGCCGTCAGCGGCGCGTCCGCAGGCTCGGGCTGCTGCTCGCCGTGCCCGCGGTCGCATACGTGGCCCTTTTGGTGAGCGCCGTGCTGGGTGGGCCCGGGGCCTCTTCGCCGTACCTTCCGTTGCCGGAGTCCGCCGAGCGCCACTCCGGCGGTCCGGAGTCCGGGGCACCGCAGCCCGGCGGAGGCGGCACGCCCCGTCCGGCGTCGGCACCGTCCGGGACACCGGAGGGTCTGCCCGGCCAGGCCTCCCGGACACCTGGATCCGCCCCCGGGCCGACGGCCGCGGCCCGGACCACCACCGGACCGGGCCCGGCCGCGAGCACCGTGCCGGGGACCGCGAAGACGACCCCGGCATCCGCCGTGGTCCGGGGCAGGAGTACGGCATCCCACCCCGCCCCCGCCCACGGCACCGGTCGCGCCCGCGACTAGGGACGGCCGTGTCCCACCGCCGAGGAGAGCGACCCCGATGAGCCGTGCCCAGACCCGCCGCCCCCGCAGACGCGGCCACCGCGGCATCGTGCGCAACGTGCCGCTGCGTACGCACTGGCTCCTGCTGACAACGCTGGTCCTGACGTTGAGCGCGGCACTGGTCATCCAGGGCTACACCCACCACATGTCCGGGATCGGCGACGACGCCGCCACGCCGCTCGGTGCCTCCGATCAGGTGCCGTCCACCGTGACCCGCGGCGGCCCGGTCGTCGACGGCTCCCAGGACGCCGTCCGTACCGCCGGTCCCAGGGCGCGCACCGTCGCCCTCACTTTCGATGACGGGCCGGACCCGGAGTGGACGCCGAAGATCCTCGACGTTCTGCGCCGCCATCACGTGCACGCCACGTTCTTCGTGGTCGGCACCCAGGTCGCCGCCCATCCGGAACTGGTGCGGCGCATCCTCGCCGAGGGGCACGAGATCGGCGTCCACACCTTCACCCACACCGATCTGGGCACGCTCCCGGAGTGGCAGCGCTCGCTCGAACTGCGCGAGACCCAACTGGCACTGGCGGGTGCCACCGGGACGACCAGCTCGCTGCTGCGCCCGCCGTACTCGTCCGGGAACGCGGCGGTGACGAACCAGGACTGGTCCGCGATCCGGGCGGCCGCCGGGGATGGCTACCTGACCGTGCTCAGCACGCTCGACAGCGGTGACTGGCGGCGGCCGGGTGCGGACCGGATCGTCGCCGACTCGGTCCCGCGCGGCACGGCCGGGCAGATCCTCCTGATGCACGACGGCGGCGGAGACCGCTCGCAGACGCTGGAGGCCCTGGACCCGCTGCTCTCGACGCTCGCCGACCGGGGCTTCTCCGTCACCACGGTGAGCGGAGCGGTACGGCTGACGCAGTCCACCCGGCCCGCCGCAACCGGTGACCACTGGCTGGGTCTGGGGCTCATCGGCGCACTCACCGCAAGCGAGTGGGCCCTGCGGATCCTCGGCTGGCTGCTGTACGCGGCAGGCGCACTCGCCCTGCTGCGCGCCGCAGCCGTCATGGTCGCGGCACGACGGCACGTCCGCAGGCGCGGGATCCCGTGGGGGCCGCCGGTGACGGCTCCGGTCTCCGTCATCGTGCCCGCGTACAACGAGAGCGCCGGTATCGAGGCGGCGGTCCGTTCGCTCCTGGCCTCCGACCACCCTGTCGAGGTCGTCGTCGTCGACGACGGCTCCACCGACGGCACGGCCGACCTCGTCGAGTCGCTGCGGCTGCCGTCCGTGCGTGTCATCCGGCAGACCAATGCGGGCAAGCCCGCGGCGCTCAACACCGGGATCGCCGCGGCCTCGTACGACCTGCTCGTAATGGTCGACGGCGACACGGTCTTCGAACCCGACGCGGTGCGCAGACTCGTGCAGCCCTTCGCCGATCCGGGTATCGGCGCGGTGTCCGGCAACGCCAAGGTCATCAACCGCCGGGGCCTGCTGGGCCGCTGGCAGCACATCGAGTACGTGGTGGGTTTCAACCTCGACCGCCGCCTGTTCGACCTCGCGGAGTGCATGCCCACCGTCCCCGGCGCCGTGGGCGCGTTCCGTCGCGACGCACTGGTGAGGGCCGGCGGGGTGAGCGACGACACGCTCGCCGAGGACACCGACCTGACCATGTCACTCTGCCGTGCCGGCTGGCGGGTGGTGTACCAGGAGGACGCGATCGCCTGGACCGAGGCCCCGGCCTCGCTGGGGGCGTTGTGGCGCCAGCGGTACCGCTGGTGCTACGGCACGCTGCAGGCGATGTGGAAGCACCGCGGCGCGCTCCTGCAGTCCGGTGCGGCCGGCAAGCTCGGCCGCCGCGGCCTGCTGTACCTGATGCTCTTCCAGGTCCTGCTGCCGCTGCTGGCCCCGGTGGTCGACGTCTTCGCCGTGTACGGGCTGGTCTTCCTCGACCCCGTCCGCATCATCGGGCTGTGGCTGGGGTTCCTGGCGCTGCAGGCCGTGATGGGCCTGTACGCCTTCCGGCTGGACGGCGAGCGGGCGGGCCCTCTGTGGAGCCTGCCCCTGCAGCAGTTCGTCTACCGGCAGCTGATGTACCTCGTGGTGATCCAGTCGGTGGCCACCGCCCTCGCCGGGTCACGGTTGCGCTGGCAGCGGATGGAGCGCTACGGCAGTCTGTCCGTCCCGGCGCCGGGACCAGGTCCGCAGGCGCCGGCCGGGACGGCGGGATCGCCCACGCCGCTGGCCGACTCCTGGATCGAGGAGGCCCGGACCTCCCGTGACGTGGATGTCCCTCATCTGCACGGGTCCTACCTGCCGGAGGCCCACCCTCCGGCGGACGCCGCACCGTGGGACGGCCGGCAGGGCTGGTGACCTCCGTCGACCGTCGTGGACGCGCCGCGCGGCGCGGACGCGCTTAGGCTGCGGGCATGGCGCATGCGACCGTACGCGAGTGGTACGAGGAAGAGGGCTGGGGCGTGCTGGACTGCCCGGAGACGCCCGGTGGATGCTTCGCCCACTACAGCGACATCGAGATGAACGGCTTCCGCACGCTGTCCGCCGGCCAGTCGGTGGCCCTGGAGTGGGAGGCGCCGGGCTTCGCGCAGGACGGGTACGAGTACCGCGCCCTGCGCGTCGTGCCGAAGGGCTGACCGGGCGGGTCCGGCGCACGTCCCCGCTCAGCCCACGTCCCACAGGAAGCGGTGGGTGTGGATGCCGAAGTACGGGAAGGTGTCCACGCCCGCGACTCCCTCGGCGGCCCTGACGACGTCGTTGACGAAGTCCAGCAGGTCGGACGGACCCGGGCAGACGACCTCGGCGAAGAGGGCGTAGGGCCCGGCGGTGAGGACCGCGTAGACGACCTCGTCCCGGGCGGCGAGCGTGTCCGCGACCGCACGCGGGTCGCCGTCCACCCGGACCCCGAGCAGCGCCATCGCCTGACCGCCCATGGCCATGGGGTCGGTGACGCCCACCACCTGCACGACCTTGCCGTCGATCAGCCTCTGCAGGCGCTGGCGGGCGGCGGACGGGGAGAGCCCGACCTTGGGGCCGAGGTCCGCGTACGGGATGCGGCCGTCGGTCTGGAGCTCGCGGAGGATGGCGCGGTCGATGTCGTCCACGTTGCTCAGCCTGCCAGTTCGGCCAGGGCCGCGGCGAAGAGGGCGGTGTGGGTGTCGACGTCGGCCTCGGTGGTGGCCGGGCACATCAGTGCCATGTTGTGGAACGGCGTCATGAGGATGCCCCGGTTGGCCAGCCACAGGTGCAGGAAGTCCTCCAGTTCGGGGTCGGAGACGGCCGCCGACTCGCTGCCGTCGCGCGGCGCGGGTGAGGCGAAGCGGTACTCCGTGCGGGCGCCGAGGCGGCTGACGGACCAGGGCAGGCCGTGGGCGGCGACGGCGTCGGCGACGCCCCGCTCGAAGCGGGCGGCGAGGGCGGACATGGCGGTGAACGCGTCGTCGGTGAGGACGTGTTCGAGGGTGGCGCGCATGGCGGCGACGGACAGGGCGTTGCCCGCCAGGGTGCCGCCGACGCCGCCCATGTCGACCAGGTCCAGGTCGCCCCGGGACAGGAGGCGGTCGGCGAGGTCGGCGGACAGTCCGTAGGCACCGGCCGGCACACCGCCGGCGATGGCCTTGCCGATGGTGAGGACGTCGGGTTCCAGGGACCACGCGGCGGTGGCGCCGCCGGGCCCGGCGGAGAAGGTGTGGGTCTCGTCGTTGATCAGCAGGACGCCGTGCCGGCGGGTGATCTCGCGGACACCCTCCAGATAGCCGGGCTCGGGCAGCACGATCCCGATGTTGGTGAGGGCGGGCTCCATCAGGACGGCGGCCACGTCCCCGTGCGCGAGCTCCCGCTCCAGTCCCTCCAGGTCGTTGAACTCCGCGACGCGGCTGGTCAGCGTGACGTCGCAGGGCGCTCCGACGTTGCCCGGGCGGCTCGCCCCGCCGCGGCCGCCGGGGCCGGTGACGATCAGGGACTCGTCGACGCTGCCGTGGTAGCAGTAGCTGTTGAAGAGGATCTTCTGCCGCCCGGTGACGGCGCGGGCGAGCCGGATCGCCCACCGGTTGGCGTCGGTCGCGGTCAGCGAGTACGACCAGCGGGGCAGCCCGAAGCGGCGGGCCAGTTCGGCGCCGACCCACTCGGCGTCCTCGGTGGGGAGCATCGCGGTGGCACCGCCCTGCTCGCGGTAGCGGCGTTCGATCGCCTCCGCCACGGGTTCCGGGGAGTGCCCGGCCATGGCGCCGGTGTCGCCGAGGCAGAAGTCCACGTACTCGTGGCCGTCGATGTCGGTCACGCGGGCGCCGCGCGCACCGGCCAGGTAGCGGGGGAAGGCGCCCGCGTTCTTGTTCATCCAGGTCATCGGCACCCGGCCGAAGAGGTGGTCGGCCGCCTCGTACGCGGCGCGCGACCTGGGGTTGCGGGCGGCGGCCTCGGCGGTCTCCCGCGCGAGCAGTACCTTCAGGCGGGTGCGGTCGACGGACATGAGGGCCTCCTCGGCTACGGGCGGCTCCGACCATACGCGCGATTCCGCTGTTCAGTCACCCCCTGGCACGTGATTCGATCGTGCACGCGATCGAATCCCTATCCGATGGGCCACCGAGGACCGTGGGACCGCTGCGCTCCGGATCGTCCGCGGGCGCGTCGGGCACGCCGCGGCCGCAGCAGGTGCGCCCGCCGGGGACCGGTGTCAGGGTGGCTTGTGTCGGTCCGGGGGCGGACGGCAGGGAAAGGCGGCGATGGCCATGGCGGCACACCCGCACGCCATGCTGGTCGAGAAGGCGTACGCGGCGTTCACCCGGGGCGACATGGACGCGCTGGCCGGCCTGCTGGCCGGGGACGCGGCGCACCACTCCCCCGGCGACCATCCGCTCGCCGGGCACTACAAGGGCCGGGACGAGATCATCGGCTACTACCGCAGGCTCGCCGAGGAGACCGACGGCAGCATGCGGGTCCAGTTGCGGCAGGTGCTCGTCGACGGCCGCGGACATGCCATGTCCCTCCACCACCTCACCGCCGAGCGCGGGAGCGGGTACCTCGACCAGCCGGGCGGCATCGTGTTCCGGATCGTCGGCGACCGGATCACGGACCTGGACGAGTGCGTCTGCGACCTCGAGGCCACCAACCGCTTCTGGTCCTGAGCGGGCGGCGCCCCGGGCCTCCGCGGCCGCCGACCCAGGTCCGGCCGGGCGGGGCTCCCGCACGGCGTTGACGACCGGGTCGAGGGTGGCGGCGCGCCCTGCAGTGCCCTGCGGCGGAGCGGCGCCGCTCTCCGGTGAGCGGAGGGGCCGGGGCACCGGTCGTACACGGCTCCGCCGGGCTACCCGCCGCGCTTCCCGCGGCGGGTCGCGACGCGTGGCGGCCCGGGCGGAAGGACGCGACGCGCACGACCGCTCCGAGATCGCACGCGGCCGCCCCTTCCGCCGGCCGGTCGCGGCCGAGGGGTCAAGGCACTCCGGGTCGGGCCGAGTTGCCATGGCCGGCGGCGCGGCACGCGTCCACGGGCGCGCGGAACCCCCGCCACACCACCCCCCGCTCCCCCACCCTCCCCTTCCCCGATACCCCTAGGGGGTATAGTTTGGTCATGGGTGGACGGCACGGTGCCCGACGCCGTACACCGGAACACGCACAGAACGCACGAGGAGAACCCATGTCTGTCAGCTACAGCGTCTCCGGGATGAGCTGCGGTCACTGCGAGTCCGCGGTCAGCAAGGAGGTCGCGGCGCTCCCCGGTGTGACCGGCATCACGGTGGACGCCAAGACCGGTCTGCTCACCATCGACTCCGACGCGCCCCTGGAGGAGGCGGTCGTCCGCGCGGCCGTCGACGAGGCGGGCTACGAACTGGTCGGCCGGGCATGACCCTCCCGGATCAGCAGCAGGTCACCCCGCGGATCGCCGCGCAGGCCGCCCCTGCGGGCGTCACCGAGCTCGAACTCGCGATCGGCGGGATGACCTGCGCCTCGTGCGCGGCGCGGATCGAGAAGAAGCTCAACCGGATGGACGGCGTCACCGCCACCGTCAACTACGCCACCGAGAAGGCCAAGGTGGCGTTCGGCGACGGGATCGGCGTCGGCGACCTGATCGCCACCGTCGAGGCCACCGGTTACACCGCCGCGCTCCCCGCCCCGCCGGTCACCGCCGCGCCCCAGGAGGAGCCGGAGTCCGAGCCGGGCGAGCTCACGACGCTGCGGCAGCGGCTGCTGACCGCCGTCGTGCTCGCCGTTCCCGTCATCGCGATGGCCATGGTCCCGGCCCTGCAGTTCCGCAACTGGCAGTGGCTGTCGCTGACCCTGGCCGCGCCGGTCGTGGCGTACGCGGCGTGGCCCTTCCACCGCGCGGCGTGGACGAACCTGCGGCACGGCGCCACCACCATGGACACGCTGATCTCCATGGGAACGCTGGCCGCCTTCGGCTGGTCCGTGTGGGCTCTCTTCCTCGGCGACGCGGGCGTGCCCGGTCTGACGCACCCCTTCGAGCTGACCGTCGCCCCCGGCCACGGATCCGCCAACCTGTACCTGGAAGTGGCCTCCGGTGTCACCGCCTTCATCCTGGCCGGGCGCTACTTCGAGGCCCGTTCCAAGCGCCGGGCAGGCGCCGCGCTGCGCGCCCTGATGGAGCTGGGCGCCAGGGACGTCGGCGTGCTGCGCGGCGGGCGCGAGGTACGCGTCCCCACGGCCGAACTGGCCGTCGGCGACCTGTTCGTGGTGCGGCCGGGCGAGAGGGTCGCCACCGACGGCGTCGTACGGGAGGGCACCTCCGCGGTCGACGCCTCGATGCTCACCGGCGAGTCCGTCCCCGTCGAGGTGGGGCCGGGCGAAGCCGTCACCGGAGCCACCGTGAACGCCGGCGGCCGACTGGTCGTGGAGGCCGCCCGGGTCGGCGCCGACACCCAGCTGGCCCGCATGGCGCGTCTGGTGGAGGACGCCCAGAACGGCAAGGCGGCGGCGCAGCGCCTCGCCGACCGGATCTCCGCGGTGTTCGTCCCCGTCGTGATCGGGCTCGCGCTGGCGACCCTCGGCTTCTGGCTCGGCAACGGCTCGGGCCCGGCCGCCGCCTTCACCGCGGCCGTCGCCGTGCTGATCATCGCCTGCCCGTGCGCGCTCGGTCTGGCCACCCCCACGGCGCTGTTGGTCGGAACCGGACGTGGCGCGCAGCTCGGCATCCTCATCAAGGGGCCCGAGGTCCTGGAGACCACCCGCCGGGTCGACACCATCGTGCTCGACAAGACCGGCACGGTGACCACCGGCGCCATGACGCTGACCGCCGTCCACCCGGCCGAGGGCGAACGGGAGGACGAGGTGCTGCGCCTGGCCGGAGCCCTGGAGCACGCCTCCGAGCACCCCATCGCCCGCGCGATCGCCCGGGCGGCGGAGGATCGCACCGGCGCCCTGCCCGGCGTCACGGACTTCCGCGCGCTGCCCGGACTCGGCGTCCTCGGCACCGTCGACGGCCACGAGGTCACCGTCGGGCGCCAGGAACTGCCCGAGCCGCTGCCGGCGGGGCTGGCCCGCGCCAAGGCGGAGGCCGAGGCGCGTGGCAGCACGGTGGTCACGGCCGCCTGGGACGGCCGCGCCCGCGCCGTGCTCGTCGTCGCCGACGCCGTGAAGCCGACCAGCGCCGACGCCGTCCGCATGCTGCGCGGCCTCGGCCTCACCCCGGTGCTGCTGACCGGGGACCACGGGACGGTGGCCCGGGCCGTCGCCGCCGAGGTCGGCATCGACGCCGCCGATGTGATCGCGGACGTCATGCCGGAGGACAAGGTCGCCGTCGTGGCCCGGCTCCAGCGGGAGGGCAGGTCCGTCGCCATGGTCGGCGACGGCATCAACGACGCCGCCGCGCTGGCCCGCGCCGACCTCGGACTCGCCATGGGCACCGGCACGGACGCCGCGATCGAGGCGAGCGACCTCACGCTGGTCCGGGGGGACCTGAGGGTCGCCGCCGACGCCATCCGGTTGTCGCGGCGCACCCTCGGCATCATCAAGGGCAACCTCTTCTGGGCCTTCGGCTACAACGTGGCGGCACTGCCGCTCGCCGCGGCCGGGCTCCTCAACCCGATGATCGCGGGCGCCGCGATGGCCTTCTCCTCGGTCTTCGTGGTCGGCAACTCCCTGCGGCTGCGCGGTTTCCGGCCGCTCGCACGCTGACCCGCACGGCCGCCCCCCGGGCCGTGGGGGCGGTCACTCCTCGTCCAGGAGGGCGGCGACGACGGCGTCCATGTCCAGGTGGCGCAGTTCCTGCCCGGGTGGCACGGCCTCGTACACCCGGGCCAGGAAGCTCCGCAGACCGGAGGTGCGCACCTCGACGAGGGCGGTGCCCTCGTCGGTGCGGAACTCGATCGCGGTGTGCTCCGGCCCGCTCGGCCGGATGTGCACGTCGCCCTCCCCGGCGGGCTCGTACAGGCCGGTGGTGAGCAGGCCGCGGGCGAACACCCAGGTCACCTCGGCGCCGTCGAGGGAGACCTCGGCGGGGAAGGTGATCCGGGCGGCGAGCGGGTCGTCGCGGCGGTAGCGCAGGGTCGCGGTGATCTCCCGGCCCCCGGGCCCCGAGCGCGGGCTGTGCAGACGGGCCCTGACGATGTGGTCGATGTCGGTCAGCATGGCCTTCCTCGGCAGGCGGGCGGTGCGCTCCGGATGCGTTCCGGTGCACCGGGAGAGCGCCGACGGCCGCCGTCCTTACGCGACTTGCGGCTCCGATTGTGTGATGCGCGTCACAAGGAGCCGGGGCCGTTGTCGGTGGGCCGTGCCACGATGAGGCATGGACGCACGACGGACGGTGGGGGCGGAGGAGCGGCGCCGGCGCATGGCGGTGCGGCACCGGCTGACGGCGGAGCGGCGGGCGGCGACCCCCGAGGAGGTGGCCGAGTCGCTCGTGGCGCTGCACGGCACGGACCCGGCGACGGTGTACCTGTCGGCCGCGGCCAGGATGAGCGAGCCCGGCGCCGCGGCCCTGGACCGGGCGCTGTACGAGGACGGGAGCCTGACGCGGCTGCTCGCGATGCGCCGGACGATGTTCGTGGTCGCGGCCGCCTCGGCTCCGGTGGTGCTCTCCGCCGCGGCCCGGGCGATCGCCGCGCAGGAGCGGCGGAAGCTGCTCGGACACCTGGCCGACGGCGGCGGGTGGGACGAGCGGTGGCTGGCGGAGCTGGAGGAGTCGGTGCTCGCCGCGCTGGCCGGACGCGGCGAGGCGACGGCCGCGCAGCTCGCCTCCGACGTGCCCCGGCTGCGCGAGCGGGTGACGGTCGCGCGCGGCAAGCCGTACGAGGCGACCCAGGCGGTGTCGTCGCGCGTCCTGCGGGTGCTGGCGGCGGAGGGCCGGATCGTCCGCAGGCGGCCGCTGGGCGGCTGGACGAGCAGTCAGTACCGCTGGGCCCCGGGCACACCGGCACAGGCTCCCCCGGTCGCGGAGGCGCGCGCCGGACTGGTGCGCCGCTGGCTGGCCGCCTACGGGCCCGGCACGGAGGCCGACCTGAAGTGGTGGACGGGCTGGACGCTGACCGAGGTCCGCAAGGCCCTCGCGGCGCTCGGCACCGAACAGGTGCTGCTCGACGGGGAGACCGGCCATGTGCTGCCGGACGACGGCGGGCCGGTCCCGGAGACGCCGCCGTGGGCGGCGCTGCTGCCCGCGCTGGACCCGACGCCGATGGGCTGGCAGCGACGCGACTGGTACCTGCCGCAGGACGGGCGAGAGCGGGCGGCGCTCTTCGACCGGTCGGGCAACATCGGCCCCACCGTGTGGTGGAACGGCCGGGTGGTCGGCGGCTGGGCGCAGCGCGCCGACGGCGAGATAGTCCACCGCCTCTTCGACGACCCCGGCCGCGAGGCCGTCGCCGCGATCGGGGCCGAGGCCGCACGGCTGCGCGGGTGGCTGGACGGCGTCCGCGTCACGCCCCGCTTCCGGACGCCACTGGAACGGGAGTTGTCCGCGACGCCGGCTGCGCCTGCCTGAAACACCGTCACCACGGGTATGTCGCCCATGACGCCCGGTGACCGGCCGGGCGAGGACCGGGCGGAGGTGGACCGATGGAACAGGTGGCCGTGTTCTGCGGCAACTGCGACTGCGGCTGTCCCACGCTGTACGTGGACGAGGCGGCGCCGGCCGACCAGCGGGTCGTGCTGACCGACGACTTCGGGCAGCGGGTGCGGATGAGCGCCGAGCAGTTCCGCTCACTGGTCGAGGAGGCGAAGGCGGGCCGGCTGGACCACGTGTAGCGGTCCGGCCGGCCCGTCCTCCCGAACGCCCGCGCGCCGCGGGCGGGGCCGGCCCGGGTCAGGCGACCCGGGTCAGCTTCGAGCCGAAGGAGGGCTCGACGAGGGCCGACTCCAGCAGCACCGGGACCCGGATCGTGCTGTCGCCGTTGCCGACGGCGAGTTGACCGACCTGGTCACCGGCGTTCGCCGTGTGCGGGAGACCCGCCTTGCCGGCCTCCACCGAGATGTCGACCTTCAGGCCCGCCCAGCCGATCGCGGTGACGTCCTCCCCGGCCACCACCGGGGTGCGGCCGCCGAGGCCGTCGTCGACGTAGCCGACGACGTCACCCTTCTTGATGATCGTGGCCGAGGCGAGCGCGTCCCGCGTGCCGTCGATCAGGGTGTGGCTGCGGCCGAGGACCGTGTCGATGATCGGCGCCTTCTGCTGGTCGAGCATCGCGCCGACGATCAGCTGCCTGGTGCCGCCGATCTTGCGGTAGGCGGCGAAGAGAAGGTTGCCGCCGGCCTTGGTGCTGGTGCCCGTCTTGATGCCGACGATGCCGTTGTAGCCGGCCAACTGGTTGTAGTTCTTCTGGATGTTGCCGTTGATGTCCGTGTACTGGATCTTGCCGGCGATCTCCGCGAAGACCGGGTCCTTCATCGCCGCGTGCCCCAGCTTGACCTGGTCGCTCGCGGTGCTGACGGTGGTCGCCTCCAGACCGCTCGGGTCGGTGTACGTCGTGTCGTCCATCCCGAGCTCCTTGGCGGCGGCGTTCATCTTCTTCACGAACGCCTCCTCCGAACCCGCGTCCCAACGGGCCAGCAGACGGGCGATGTTGTTGGCCGAGGGCAGCATGACGGCCTCCAGCGCCTCGTACTCGCTCAGCTTCTGCCCGGCGGTGACGGGGACGACGGACTCCGACTCCTGCACGCCGCTGTGGTACTGGTCCTGGGCCTTCTGGTCGACCTCGACGGTCTTGCCCTTGCCGCCCTTCTTGATCGGGTGGTCGCGCAGGATGACGTAGGTCGTCATCACCTTGGCGACGCTCGCGATCGGCGTCGGCTCCTGCTCGCCGAACTCGCCCATGCGGCCCAGGCCCTCGGCCTCGACGACGGCCTGGCCCTCGCTGGGCCACGGGAGCGACAGCTTGTCGCCCTCGAAGGTGTACGAGGTCTCGGCGGTCGCCACCAGTTCCGGCTCGGGCAGCGGGCGCAGCGCCTGCGCCACGCAGAAGACCGCGACCAGCAGCAGGACCAGCGGGGTCCAGATCTTGACCCGCCGCACGGTCGTGCGCAGCGGTGTCTGCGGCGGCGGCGGGGTGTTGGTCAGCTCCGCCAGCAGCCGCAGCGGCTCGTCCGGGTCGGGCGGCAGCGGCATCTGCTTCGTCCGTGAACCGCCGCCGGGCTCCGTGGTCGCCGGGGCCTGCGGAGCCTGCAAAGCCTGCGGAGCCTGCGGAGTCCGCGCGGTCCCGGCCGGCGCCGGGGCCTGCGGGACCACGGTCGGCCGGTCGTCGGTCCGCAGCGGGACAAACGTTCCGCTCGGCCGGGGAGGCGTCGCGACGGGCGCGGAGGCGGAGGGCGCGCGCAGGGTCATGGTGCGGTCGCGGACGGGCGGGCCGCCGCCCTCCGTGCGGGGCGCGCGCAGCGTGAGCGTCCCCTCCCCGGCCCTGGGGGCGTCCTGTCCGCCCCCGGACGCCTCGCGCGCCCCGGGTCCGCCCTTGACGCCTCCGGGGCCCTGTGAGGGGCCCTCGGGGCCGTCGTCCGCGGACCCGTCCGGCGGGGTCTCGTCCCGGGACTCCGCGGGGGAGTCCTCCGGGGCTTCGTCCGGGGCTTCGTCCGGGGTGTCCGCAGAGGCGTTCTCGGGCGCGTGCTCCGGGGCTTCCTCCTGGACTTCGTCCGGGGCCGGATCGCCCGCGTCACCGGCGGGGGCGTCCCCGTGCTCCGCCTCGGCGTCCGACCCGGCGGCCGGCTCCTCGCCGCCCGCGGTCTCCACGACGGCGGAAGGTTCCTCCGGCTCGTCCCCGGACTCCGCGGACTCCTGCGGCTCTTCGGCTTCCACCGCGTCCTCGGCTTCCACCGCGTCCTCGGACCCGGGCTCCGCCGCGGGCTCCCCGTCGGCGGCGGCATCCTCGCCCGCGTCCCCGGCTTCGGCTTCGGCCCCGGCGGATTCCTCCGCACCGGATTCCTCCGCGTCGGCCTCCTCGGCGACTGCGTCGTCGGTACGGGATTCCGCACCGTCCCCCGCGTCATCGGCCGGAGGGGCGTCCTCCGCGTCCGGCGTGGCGTCCTGCGCCCCGCCGTCCACGTCCGCTCCGTCATCCGGCGTAGCCGAAGCACTCCGCTCGGGCTCCGAAGCGCCCTCCGCTTCGGGCGGCTCCGGCGCGAACTCCGGGTCACCGGTGGCCGGTTCCGATGCGCCCCGAGGCGCTCCCACGACCCCGCGGAAGACCGTCAGCCTCGGATCAACCGCCCCGCCTCCGGTCACCTCCCCCGACGACTCCTGCTGCTCCGCCCTGCCGGGGGACTCGCCCGCCACCGGACCTCCTCCACACTTCGCGCGATGCGCCGCCGCGGCGCCCCGCTCACCCATACACCAGTTTCCAGGCCCCGGCCGTGAAGCCGCCGCGGGACCCGCCGTGGGACGCCCCGGCCCCTCGCGAGCCACCACCGCCCTCGGTGCTAGACGAGAACGACATATGAGTCGGTTCCCGCACGAACGGGCAAGGCGCTCTCGACAGGCCGGTGTGAGAGGCGTCACCCTGTCATTCATCCACGCGGGGAGGCATGGATGGGCAGGAGCCGCAGAACACTTCCGGAGGAGCTACTGCTTCTCGCCCTGGACCCGGCCACGGGTACCACGGCGCAGCCGCAGTCGCTCGACCTCGGTCTTGCCGGGGCACAGCTAGTGGAGCTGGCCCTCGCAGGACGGATAGCCCCTGACGGGGATCGTATCGCCGTGGTGCACCCACGGCCGACAGGAGATCCGACCCTGGACTCCGCGCTCGAACTGCTGCGCCGTCGCGGCAGCCCCGTGCGCGCCGTCCACTGGATCGGCGGGCCCCGCCTGGGGCTGCGCCAGACGTATCTCGCGCATCTGGAACGGTGCGGCATGGTGCACGCCGTGCCGGGGCAGATGTGCGGGGTGCTGCCGACCACGCGCTATCAGGCGACCGACAGCGAGGTCAGCCGGGAGATCAGGGCCCGGCTGGACAGCGCGATCCGCACCGGGGTGCCACCGGACCCGCGGACCGCCGCACTCGCCGCGATCGCCCATGCCGTGGGGCTCGGCAAGCACCTGTACCCGGGCAACGAGGGCCGGTCGTCCCGATCTCGGCTCCGTGACCTGATCAGGTACGACCCCATGGGCGGCCTCGTCGCGCACGCCGTGATGGACGTGCAGAACGGTGCCGCCGCGCAGCCGAAGCGCGCCCCCGCCCAGGGGCGTCCGGCGGCGGCCAGGGCGACCGGCCACGGCATGGTCCGCGCCGGCGTCCGCTGAACCGGGGTGTCCGGGGGCAGGGCCCGGACACCGTGACGACCGCGTCCCCACCGCAACCGCCGCGCGCGGGGCGGCGACCGGCACAGGCCGGCCGCCGCCC
>NZ_JBHYMQ010000008.1:0-199986 GCF_042742985.1 Streptomyces sp. NPDC058864
CAGGCACAGGCCGGCCGCCGCCCCGCGCGCTGCCGTTTGTCCGCTCTTTTGAAGAGCGCAGCATATGACCAATTCCCAGCGGCGGGATGACCGATAGTGGCACTCTGCTGACCAGCAGTACATATCTGCAGAGAACACGGACCAGTCCGGAACCCGGAGGTGCACATCCCGTGGCCGCCAACGTCAATCCCACCGTCAGGCGACGCCGACTCGGCTCGGAACTGCGCAAGCTGCGCGAGCAGAAGGGAATGACCGCGGAGGAGGTCGCCGCCCGGCTGCTGGTCTCCCAGTCGAAGATCAGCAGGCTGGAGAACGGCCGCCGCAGCATCAGCCAGCGCGACGTGCGCGACCTGTGCAGCGTCTACGGGGTCGACGACAGCCGCCTCGTGGACTCCCTGATGAACATGGCGCGCGAGTCCCGGCAGCAGGGCTGGTGGCACGCCTTCGGCGACGTCCCCTACAGCGTCTACATCGGCCTGGAGACCGAGGCCGAGTCCCTGCGCGTCTACGACTCCCTGGTGGTGCCGGGCCTGCTGCAGACCCGCAACTACGCAGCGGCCGTCATCGAGGGGACGCTCCCCGAGGCCACGCCCGAGCAGATCGAGAAGCGGATCGAGATCCGGCTGCGCCGCCAGGAACGCGTCACCGACCCGGACTCGCCACTGCGCTTCTGGGTGGTGATGGACGAGTCCGCGCTGCGCCGGATCGTCGGCAGCAAGGACGTGATGCGCGAACAGCTGGAGTACCTGACCCAGATGAGCACCCAGGCGCACGTCACGGTCCAGGTCCTGCCGTACGACGCCGGGGCGCACCCGGGCATGTCCGGCAACTTCGCGATCCTGGAGTTCGCGGACGCGACCGACTCCAGCGTCGTGTACATCGAGGGCGTCACGAGCGACCTGTACCTGGAGAAGCCGACGGACGTGCACGGCTACAGCGTGATGTACGAGCACCTGCGGGCGCAGGCGCTGAGCGCGGAGCAGAGCCGGCAGTTCATCGCGGACGCCGCCAAGGAGTACGCACGCTGACCCTGCGCCAGGAAATGCCGCAGAGTACACCTGTGCCCCGTGAGGCGGAAGACCTCCTGGAATATGCCACCCATTGGAGGTAATAGCCGCTGTGGGCAGTGATGTTGGCGAGTAGCTTCGATCACGTCAGAGCTGCACAAAAAGAAAGCTCGGAGCGATCATGGCTATTCAGCTCGGAAACACCAAGGCGTGGACCAAGTCCACTCGTTCCCAGGGAAATGGCGCCTGCGTCGAGGTGGCCTCCCGTACGAAGTCCGCCGTCGACGTCCGCGACTCCAAGGACCCCGACGGCCCGGCGCTCGCCTTCTCACCGGAAGCCTGGTCGGCGTTCGTCGCGGACGTCGGCCACGGGACGTACGACCTCGACTGAGCACCGCCGCAGTACCCGTACGGGCCCTCTCGACCGGCACGCCGTCCTGGCCGAGGGGGCTCACTGCCGTCCGGGCGCCCTACCCCCGCAGTTCGTCGACGTAGGCGTCGGTCCCCGGCACCGTGGGGATGAAGGGCGCGACGAGTTCGACCCGGCCGAGCCCCGTGCCGGCCACCTCGGTGTCCAGCCCCGTGAAGTGCTCCTCCCACACCTCGCGCGGGTCCCGCTGCAGGAACCAGAGCAGGGTGAGCCGGGTGCCGACGCCCTCCACCTGCTTCACGTACGACATCCGTTCCAGCGGCAGCGGTGTGGGGCGGAAGACGGTCACCATCGCCGCGGGCGAGCCGGCCAGCCGCCTCGGCAGGTGGCTGTCGCGCAGCAGGCCGAGCAGCGCGTCGCACTGCTGCGGGGTGTCGGTGTCGACCACCTCGACGACCAGCCCGGTGTAGGGGTGGTCGAGCGCGTGGAAGTCCCGGGGGCCGGCCGGGCCGTCGCGGTAGACGGTGACGGCGTGGTCCTGGAAGGCGGTGAAGACGTGGGTGCGGTCGTGGTGGACGCGGGCGTCGCGGTTGAGGCGCCGGTTGATGGCGACGGTCCACTTCATGTGGTCCGCGTAGCGCCCGGCCGTGATCCAGTACACGGTGATGTAGCAGCCGTCGGTGACCGGCTGGGCGACCGCGGACTTCTCCGGGTAGCGCAGTGACTGCAGGTCCCGGGTGGCCACCCAGCGGCGTCCGGCGTACATCCAGGGCATGGCCATGGCGCCGGCGATGAAGTGGTCGTCCTCGTACCAGCGGTTGTAGGCGTACTCGTGGCCCGGGTGCGGCTCGACCATGGTGATGAGGGCGTGGCCGAGACCGGGGCCGTAGGGGCCGACGGAGGCCAGTTCGGCGTAGAGCTCGCTGCGGGTGTCTTCTTCGGTCATGTCTCCGGTTTAGCTGACTAAGCGTCAGATGCGGAAGCCCGTGGCGGGTCCCGACATATCTGTGTACGGTCCGCGAAATCACCCGCCACCGCGAAGGAGCCCGCCATGCGTGCCGCCGTCCCCGGACTCGCCACCCGTGCCACCGCCGTCGGCGGCTCGCCGGTACGGGAGATCCTCGCGCTGACCGCCCGCCCGGAGGTGATCTCCTTCGCCGGCGGACTGCCCGCCCCCGAGCTCTTCGACGCCGCCGCGATACGCGCCGCGTACGAACGCGTCCTCACCGACGCGCCCGAGCGGGTGCTGCAGTACTCCACCACCGAGGGGGACCCGGCGCTGCGCGGGGCGGTCGCCGGCCGGCTCACCCGGGCGGGACTGCCCACCGGCTCCGACGACCTGCTCGTCACCGGCGGCTCCCAGCAGGCCCTCACCCTGATCTCCACGGCCCTGCTGGAACCCGGGGACGTCGTCCTCGTGGAGGACCCGGGCTACCTGGCGGCGCTGCAGTGCTTCGCCTTCGCGGGCGCCCGCGTGGTGCCGGTCCCGTCCGACGCGGACGGCATCGACCCGATGTCCCTGGAGCTGGCCGCCGTCCGGGAGAAGGCCAAGCTGCTCTACCTGGTGCCCACCTTCCAGAACCCCACGGGCCGCACGACCACCGCCGAGCGCCGGCAGGCGATCGCCCGGGTCGCCGAGCGGCACGGGCTGTGGATCGCGGAGGACGATCCGTACGGGGAACTGCGCTACGACGGCGAGGCGCAGCCGTGGATCGCCTCGCACGAGGCGGCCGCCGACCGGACGGTCCTGCTCGGCAGCCTGTCCAAGATCATGGCACCCGGGATGCGACTCGGCTGGCTGCGTGCCCCGGCCGCACTACGCCGCGCGTGCGTGGTCGCCAAGCAGTCCGCCGACCTGCACACCTCGACCGTGGACCAGGCCGCCGCCGCCCGCTACCTCGCCGACTCCGACCTCGACGCCCATCTGACCCGGGTCCGCGCCGCCTACCGGGAGCGACGGGACGCGCTGCTGGCCGGACTGCCCGGCGCGCTGCCCGAGGGCAGTTCGTGGAACCGGCCGGAGGGCGGCATGTTCGTCTGGGCCCGGATGCCCGCCGGCTACGACGCGACGGAGCTGCTGCCCCGGGTGGTGGCGCACGACGTGGCGTACGTGCCGGGGGCGCCCTTCTTCGCGGGCGAGCCCGACCGTGCGGCGCTGCGGCTGTCGTTCGTGACGCACACCCCGGACGAGATCGGGGAGGGGCTGCGCCGCCTCGCCAAGGCCCTGGCCATCGCGGGCGGCTGACCCTATTCTGACGGTCCGTCAGTTCATCCGTCAGTTCATCCGTCCGGGTGGGGGTGGTGGGCCGTGCTGCTGCGCGACAAGACCGTGGTGGTGTCCGGGGTCGGGGCCGGCCTCGGGCAGCGCGTCGCCCAGGCCGTCGTCCGCGACGGCGGGAACGCGGTACTCGGGGCGCGCACCGAGGCACACCTCGCCAAGGCGGCGGACGAGATCGACCCCGCGGGCACCCGTGTCGCCTGGCGCGCCACCGACATCAAGGACGCCGCGCAGTGCGAGGCCCTGGCCGCCCTCGCCGAGGAGAGGTTCGGCGGGATCGACGCGGTCGTCCACGTGGCCGCGATGGACGGCCACTTCGGCGGACTCGCGGACGCCGACTTCGAGACCTGGAAGACCGTGCTGGACGTCAACCTGCTCGGCACGCTGCGGATGACCCGGGCCTGCCTGCCCGGCCTGCGCGGCCGCGGCGGAGGCTCGGTGGTCTTCATCGGCACCCAGTCCGCCGTGGCCGCCCCGTCCCAGGTGCGCCAGGCGGCGTACGCGTCCTCCAAGGGCGCGCTGACCTCGGCGATGTACTCACTCGCCCGCGAGCTGGGCCCGGAGCGGATCCGGGTCAACACGGTGCTCCCCGGCTGGATGTGGGGCCCGCCGGTCCAGGCCTGGGTCGGCTTCACCGCACACGTCGAGGGCGTGCCCGAGGACGAGGTGCTGCACCGGCTCGCCGAACGGATGGCGCTGCCCGAACTGGCCACGGACGGCGATGTGGCGGAGGCCGCGGTCTTCCTGGCCTCCGACCGGGCGCGCGCGATCACCGGGCAGTCGCTGCTGGTGAACGCGGGCGAACTGATGCGCTGACAGGGACGGACGGAGCCCGGACGGGCTCCGTCCGGCGTGCGGTCGTTCCGGCGAAGTACCCGCTCATGGTGGGGCGCCGCGCATCGTCACAACAACGTGAAGTAAGGTCAAGAACAAGTAAAATCGTTCTACTCGCTGATCGGCGTTCATGTCCTTGAACGCCGATGGTCTTGACCAGCCCCATTCCAGGCGGTTCAATCTGGGGCGCCGCCCCGCGACGGACGTACCGGCGAAGTGCGCTCCCGTTCACAAGGCGGACCCCTGGAAGGGGCAACAACGCATGAATGGTCTCGACTGGGCCGTACTCATCGGCTACTTCGGCGTGATGGTCGCCATCGGCCTGTGGTCCCACAAACGCGTCGACGACGTCAGCGACTTCTTCACCGCGGGCGGCCGCATGCCCTGGTGGCTGTCCGGCATCTCGCACCACATGTCCGGCTACAGCGCGGTGATGTTCACCGGTTACGCCGGCATCGCCTACACCTACGGTGTCACCTCGTACGTCACCTGGTCCTTCCCCATCGCCATCGGCATCGCCATCGGCGCCAACCTCTTCGCGCCCCGGCTCAACCGGCTGCGCTCGCGGCTGCACGTGGCCTCGCCGCTGGAGTACCTGAAGAACCGCTACAACGTGCCGACCCAGCAGGCCCTCGCCGTCTCGGGCGTACTGCTCAAGATCGTGGACGTCGGCGCCAAGTGGGCGGCGATCGCGACGCTTCTGTCGGTCTTCACCGGGGTCTCCCTCAACCAGGGCATCCTCATCACCGGCGCCGTCACGGCCGTCTACTGCACGGTCGGCGGACTGTGGGCGGACGCCCTCACCGAGCTGGGCCAGTTCGTCATCCAGCTGCTGGCCGGCCTCGCCATGCTGGTGGCGGTGCTGGGTGAGATCGGCGGGATCAGCGGGCTGTGGACGGTCTGGGACAAGCTGCCCGACAACCACACCGCGCCGACCGCCGGCCCGTACACCCTGACCTTCCTGCTGGCGTACCTGTTCATCAAGACGTTCGAGTACAACGGCGGCATGTGGAACCAGGCCCAGCGCTACATGGCCACGGCCAACGCCCGCGAGGCCACCCGCTCCGCCCGGCTGTCGGCCCTGCTGTGGTTCGTCTGGCCGCTGGTCCTCTTCTTCCCGATGTGGGTCGCCCCGCTGCTGGTGAAGGCGCAGAAGCCGGACGCGTCCGACTCGTACGCCCTGCTGACCGAGCAGCTGCTGCCGCACGGCCTGCTCGGCCTGGTGGTCGTCGGCTTCTTCTCGCACACCATGGCGATGTGCTCCTCCGACGCCAACGCCATCGCCGCCGTCTTCACCCGGGACATCGCGCCGGTGGTGTCCAAGGCGGCGCGCGGCTGGAACGCGCGGGCCGGGCTGATCGCCGCCCGGATCACCACCGTGGCCTTCCTCGCCCTGTCGATGGCCGTCGCCACCCAGGTCAACTCGCCGACCTTCAAGGACATCATCACGGTCGTCATCAAGTGGGTGGCCGGCCTGATGGGCCCGATCGCGATCCCGTTCATGCTCGGACTGCTGCGGACGTTCCGGAAGTCCGGCCCGACGGCGGCGCTGGTCTCCTGGGCGGCGGGCCTGTTCGCCTTCTGGCTCACCAACTACGGCCTGGACGGGGTGCAGCTGCAGATCCAGATCGTGACTCCGCTGGCGGTCAGCCTCGTGCTGTACGTGCTCATCGGCTTCGTCAAGCCGGAGGACACCCCGGAACGCGACGCGGTCCTGGCGCGGATCAACTCCGACGGCGACGGCGACGGGGACGACGCAGCCGCCGCGCCCCTGCCCGAGGAGCCCGCGAAAGCCTGACGGCCGGTGTCCCGGGGCGGGCCGCCACCCGCCCCGGGACGCTGAGTTCCGCGGCTCGGTCCGCCGCAGCAGCGGTGCCCGCCCCCGCTCACAGGACGTCGGCGAGCTCCTGCAGCAGCCGCCGCTTCGGCCGCGCCCCCACCAGGGACTTCACCGGCTCCCCGGACCGGAAGACCATCAGGGTCGGCATCGACAGGACGCCGTACACCGACGCGGCCTGCGGGTTGTGGTCCACGTCGAGCCGGACGACCTTCAGCCGGCCCGCCTCCTCGCGGGCGACCTCCGCCAGGACGGGCGCGATCTGGCGGCAGGGTCCGCACCAGTCGGCGGTGAACTCCACCAGCACCGGCCCCTCGGCCCCCAGCACCTCCTCGGCGAACGTCCCGTCGGTCACCTCGGTCAGGTCCTCGATGTGCGTCGTCATCGCGTACTCCCCTCACTTGCCTCGCAACTGAACTCACAGCGCGGTTCGGACGCGCCCCCGGCCGAGGCCAGCTCCGCGTGGGCGAGCTGCGAACCGAGCCGCTCCCGGACCTCCGTCAGGCGGTCGATGCACTCGTCCAGCTCGGCGAGCTTGCGCCGGTAGACCTCGAGCGAGGCGGCGCAGGAGTCACCCTCCGGGTGGCCGGCCCGCAGGCAGTCCACGAACGGCCGGGTGTCCTCCAGTTCGAAGCCGAAGGCGCGCAGCGCCTGGATCTGCCGGAGCAGCCGCAGGTCCTGCTCGTCGTAGGCCCGGTAGCCGTTGCCCGCGCGCCGGGCGCGCAGCAAGCCGAGCGATTCGTAGTGGCGCAGGGCGCGGGTGGTGGTCCCGGCCCGTTCGGCGAGTTCTCCGATCCGCATGCCCCGACGGTAGACCTTGACGCCGACGTCAAGGCCAGTGCGGATATTCCCCGTCGGGGGCCCGCGGCCCGGTGATCCTCCCGACACCGCCGACCGGCGTGCACCGCGCCTATCCTCGGAGGATGACCCAGACTCCGCCCACCGCCAACAGCATGCGCCGTGCCCTCAGGCGTGCCCGCGACGGCGTCGCGCTCGACACCGCGGAGGCCGCGGTGCTGCTCCAGGCGCGGGGGGAGGACCTCACCGCCCTGACGGAGAGCGCCGCCCGGGTTCGGGACGCCGGTCTGGAGGCGGCGGGCCGCCCGGGGATCATCACCTACTCCAAGAGCGTCTTCATCCCGCTCACCCGCCTGTGCCGGGACAAGTGCCACTACTGCACCTTCGTGACCGTCCCCGGCAAGCTGCGGCGGGCCGGGCACGGGATGTTCATGTCCCCGGACGAGGTGCTGGAGATCGCCCGGCGCGGTGCCGAACTCGGCTGCAAGGAAGCCCTGATCACGCTCGGGGACAAGCCGGAGGACCGCTGGCCGGAGGCGCGCGAGTGGCTGGACGCCCACGGCTACGACGACACCATCGCCTACGTCCGGGCCATGTCCGTGCGGATCCTGGAGGAGACGGGGCTGCTGCCGCACCTCAACCCCGGGGTGATGAGCTGGACGGACTTCCAGCGGCTGAAGCCGGTCGCGCCCTCGATGGGCATGATGCTGGAGACGACAGCGACCCGGCTGTGGAGCGAGCCCGGCGGCCCGCACTACGGCTCGCCCGACAAGGAACCCGCGGTGCGGCTGCGGGTCCTGGAGGACGCCGGGCGCAGCTCCGTACCGTTCACCAGCGGGCTGCTCATCGGCATCGGGGAGACGTACGAGGAGCGCGCCGAGTCGTTGTTCGCCCTCAGGAGGGTCGCCCGGTCGTACCACGGCATCCAGGAGCTGATCATCCAGAACTTCCGCGCCAAGCCGGACACCGCGATGCGCGGCATGCCGGACGCGGAACTGGACGACCTGGTGGCCACGGTGGCCGTCGCCCGGCACATCATGGGGCCCTCGGCCTGCCTGCAGGCGCCGCCCAACCTGGTGGACGCGGAGTACGCCCGGCTGATCGGGGCCGGAATCGACGACTGGGGCGGTGTCTCCCCGCTGACCCCGGACCACGTCAACCCCGAGCGCCCCTGGCCGCAGATCGAGGAACTGGCGGCCCGCTCCGCGGAGGCGGGTTTCAGCCTGCGCGAACGGCTCTGCGTCTACCCGGAGTTCGTCCGGCGCGGTGAGCCGTGGCTGGACCCGCGGCTGCTGCCGCACGTCACCGCGCTGGCCGACCCCGCCACCGGCCTGGCACGTGAGGACGCCGAGGTCACCGGCCGTCCGTGGCAGGAGCCCGAGGAGGTCTTCACCGCCGCGGGCCGCACCGACCTGCACCGCACCATCGACACCGAGGGCCGCACCGGCGACCGCCGCGAGGACTTCGACGAGGTGTACGGGGACTGGGAGGCGCTGCGCGAACAGGCCGCGCCCGGCCTGGTCCCGGACCGCATCGAGGCCGACGTGCGCACGGCGCTGTCCGTGGCCGCCGACGACCCCACCAAGCTGACCGACGCCGAGGCGCTCGCGCTGCTGCACGCCGACGGCGCGGCGCTGGACGCGCTGTGCCGGATCGCCGACGACGTCCGCAGGGACGCGGTCGGCGACGAGGTCACCTACGTCGTCACCCGCAACATCAACTTCACCAACGTCTGCTACACCGGCTGCCGCTTCTGCGCCTTCGCCCAGCGCCGCACCGACGCGGACGCCTACACCCTGTCCCTGTCCCAGGTCGCCGACCGCGCCGAACAGGCCTGGCAGGTCGGCGCCACCGAAGTCTGCATGCAGGGCGGCATCCACCCGGACCTGCCCGGCACCGCCTACTTCGACATCGCCCGCGCCGTCAAGGAACGCGTGCCCGGCATGCACGTGCACGCCTTCTCCCCGATGGAAGTCGTCAACGGCGCCACCCGCACCGGCCTGTCCATCCGCGAATGGCTCACCGCCGCCAAGGAGGCCGGCCTCGACTCCGTCCCCGGCACCGCCGCCGAGATCCTCGACGACGAAGTCCGCTGGATCCTCACCAAGGGCAAACTCCCCGCCGCCACCTGGGTCGAGGTCATCACCACCGCCCACGAACTGGGCCTGCCCTCCTCCTCCACCATGATGTACGGCCACGTCGACCAGCCCCACCACTGGCTCGCCCACCTGCGGCTGCTCGCCGAGATCCAGCAGCGGACCGGCGGCTTCACGGAGTTCGTCACCCTCCCCTTCATCCACACCAACGCACCCGTCTACCTGGCCGGCATCGCCCGCCCCGGCCCCACCCTCCGCGACAACCGCGCCGTCACCGCCATGGCCCGCCTCCTCCTCCACCCGCACATCCGCAACATCCAGACGAGCTGGGTCAAACTCGGCACCGACGGCGCCGCCGAAATGCTCCGCTCCGGCGCCAACGACCTCGGCGGCACCCTGATGGAGGAGACCATCTCCCGCATGGCCGGCTCCAGCTACGGCTCCCACCGCTCCATCCGCGACCTCGTCGCCATCGCCGACGCCGCCGGCCGTCCCGCCCGCCAGCGCACCACCGCCTACGGCCAGGTACCCGCCGAACGCATCGCCGCAGGTCTCGCCTCCGACGGCCACCTGCCCGAACTCCTGCCCGTGCTGGAGGACTGAGCCGGGGCGCGGCCGCGGGCCGCGCCCCTCGGCGACCTGTGCAAAAGAGCCCGAGCAACTCTCCAAAAGCGTCACACAGGCTGCGCACCTCCTGCGGGAGGTGTCGTTAGCGTTGCTGGCCGTCCCGCCCTGCACGGAGAACGTGCGCGTGGACCTGCCGCCGACGTCCCCCGGCGGCGCTGTCAGCACAGAAGGACTCGGAGATGGACTACTGCTCCTCTTGCCGTCGGCATCTCAACGGGGCTCTCGTGTGTCCGGGGTGCGGCGCGTACGCACCCGACATCGCCCCGCCCATGTGGCAGGGCCCGGACTCGGCCGCCGAATGGGAGAGACTCCGCGACACGGACGACCCCGATGACCCCGACGGCACCCGGCAGGACGACGCCGACCCGTCCCTGCAGGGCCGCGCGGCCCGGCGGCGGCAGCTGGAGCGCTGGAAGAAGAACCGGCGGCGCGCCGCGGCCGCCACGGCCGTGGCGCTCGTCGGCGGCGGTCTCACCGTCGCGGCGCTGCCGCACGGCGGCGCCCGGGGCCGGGCCGACACGGCCGCTGCCGCGGAGCCGCTGACACCGGCCAACGCCCGTACCCTGCCGCTCTCCTCGATCCCCGCGCAGCCCGGCGACGACGCCACGCACCGCCCCGGTCAGCGCGCACACCCCACCACCGCCGCGCCGCGGGGCCACGCGCCCGGCGCCGCACCGTCCGCCGCGAGCACCACCACGAGCACCACCAGGAGCGCCACGGCGCCGGAGCGCACCGCCGCGCAGGGCGGGACCGGTCCCCGGGTCCGCACGGTCCCGGCTGTCCCCGCTCCCGCGGACACCGCCCCGCACACCACCGCGCCCTCGTCCGCCCCCCACTCCCCCGCGGACGACCAGGCCACACCCCCCACAACGACGGCGACCCCAACGCCGTCGGCAACGAAGTCACCGATGCAGCTGTGCCTCCTGGTGCTCTGCGTCGGCTGACCGGAAAGGAACCACACGTGTCAAGCAGCTACGCCGACCGCGACCGCCGCCGGGTCAACGCCTGGCGGCTGTGGGGCGTCGGAGCCGCGACCGCGGTGCTCGCCGCCCTGCTGGCCAAGTCCGGCATCCTGGTCGCGCAGAGATTCCTGCTGCTGCCGCTCTTCGCCCCCCAGGGCTACGGGCTGTGGCGCGACGCCGCCGCCACCGCGTACGTCCTCGGGGCGGGGCTCGTCGCGCTCGTCGCGACCCTGCTCCTGCGCGTCCTGCTCACCTCGACGCCGCGCGCCATGCTGTTCTTCGGCTGGATCATGACCGCGCTGACCTTCTTCGCCGTGGTCGTCCCGCTGGCCGTGCACCGCTCGAACGAGATGCTCGCCGCCTGCGTGGTGAACCTGTTCATCGGGCTGATCGTCACCTCCCTGCTCGCGAGCGCGGCCCGCTGGGCGCTGACCCGCGGCGGCCCGGCCCCCCGGCCCGCATGGCAGGGGGGCCGGGGCTGGTAGACCCCCGGAGCCCCGAACCCCCGAAGGCCCCCGCTGCCCCGGCAGCGGGGGCCTTCCTCCGTGCGTGACCGGCCACATTCCGTTCACGGCCGGAAGCCGGCCGATCTGGCTCGATTACAGTGCTTGGTCGGGCCGAGCAGGGAGGTGTTGGTCATGAGCGGGGCCGTATGGGGGCGTGCCGAGCAGCAGGACTTCCGCAGCCGGGTGCGCGGTTGTCTGCTGGGCGGTGCGATCGGCGACGCCCTCGGCGCGGGCGTGGAGTTCGACTCGCTGGCCGCCATACGGCAGGCGCACGGGAAGGACGGGATCACCGACTACGTCCCGGCGTACGGGCGGCGGGGCGCCGTCACCGACGACACCCAGATGACGCTGTTCACGGCCGAGGGCCTGATACGCGCCCAGGTGCGCCGCGACGTCGGGGCCTGGCACCCGCCCACCGACGTGCACCGCGCCTATCTGCGCTGGGCGGCCACCCAGAGCGACTGGGGACCCGACGAGCGCCGCAAGGACACCGGCTGGCTGGCCCGGGAGGAGTGGCTGTACGCGCGCCGCGCCCCCGGGAAGGCCTGCCTGACCGGGCTCGGCGACGAGCGGATGGGCACCCTCGACGACCCCAAGAACCCGCAGTCCAAGGGCTGCGGCACGGTCATGCGCTCCGCCCCCTTCGGGCTGCTGGTCGGCTGGGAGCCGCACCTGGTGTTCCAGCTCGCCGTCGAGTGCGCCGCCCAGACGCACGGTCACCCCACCGGCGTCCTGGCCGCCGGAGCGTTCGCGGTCATCGTCCACGGGCTGGCCCGCGGCGAGGCCCTGGACGGCGCCGTGCAGCACGCGCTGGCCCTGATCGCGGCACGCCCCGGGCACGAGGAGACCTCCGCCGCCCTGCAGGCCGCCCTCGGCGCGGTACGCCAGGGGCTGCCCGGCGCGGAGCGGGTGGAGTCCCTGGGCGCGGGCCGGACGGCCGAGGAGGCGCTCGCCATCGGCGTCTACTGCGCCCTGGTCGCCGAGGACGTACGGCACGGGCTGCTGCTCGCGGTCAACCACTCCGGTGACAGCGACTCCACCGGCTCGATCTGCGGCAACCTGCTCGGCGTGCAGCACGGCGAGACCGCCCTGCCCCCGGCGTGGACCGCGGAGCTGGAGGGCCGGGGCACCATCCTCCAGCTCGCCGACGACTTCGCCATGGAGACGACGCAGGGGCCCGCGCTGCACGGGCCCGGCGGCGCGTCGGCGGCGTGGCTGGAGCGCTACCCCACCGCCTGATCTCCGGCGGGGAGCCGGCAGGCCGGCTGCAACGGCTGGAACGACCGGACCATCGGGCTCCGGGCACCCGGCCGGCCCACGACAGCGCGCCGGTCACGGCGACGACTTCACCGAGGAGGGCGTCCGCGCCGCGACGCGGGCGCTGCCGGAGCGCCGGCTCGACGTCGACGCGGCCTTCACTGCCTCGGACGTCGTGGCCGCCGGCGCGGTTCAGAGGTACTGCGCGTAGTCGTCGAGGGTGCGCAGCACCTCCGCCGTCCCCGCGGACGGCAGTTGCAGCACGATCTCGTCCAGGCCCTGGTCCCGGTAGTGGGCCAGCTTGCCCGGGTTCGGACGGACCGCGTACGGAACGACCCGGAGCGCCGCCGGGTCCCGGCCGGCGTCCGCCCACACGCGGCGCAGCCGCGGGACGCTCTCCGCCAGCCCGCCGCCGCCGATCGGCATCCAGCCGTCGGCGTACTCGGCGATGTGCGCGAACAGCGCGGGGCCCCCGGCACCGCCGCACAGGATGCGGGGCCGGCCGCCCGAAACGGGCTTGGGCCAGGCGTGGCTGGCCTCGACCCGGCAGGAGACGCCCTTGTACGCGGTCGGTTCCGGCGCCCACAGGGCCTTCATGAGGGCCATCCGCTCCCGCACCAGCTCCCGGCGGCGCGGCCAGTCGACCCCGTGGTCGGCGGCCTCCTCCACGTTCCAGCCGAAGCCGACACCGAGGGTGAACCGGCCTCCGGAGAGGAAGTCCAGGCTCGCGATCTGCTTGGCCAGCACGATCGGATCGTGCTGGGCGACCAGCGAGACGCCGGTGCCCAGCCGCAGCCGGCGGGTGACGGCCGCGGCCGCGGACAGGCCCACGAAGGGGTCGAGCGTACGGCCGTACTCCGGCGGCAGCGCGCCGCCCATGGGCGCGGGGGTCCGGCGGCTGACCGGGATGTGCGTGTGCTCCGGGAGGTAGAGGCCGTCGAAGCCGCGCTCCTCCAGTTCCCGGGCGAGCCGGACGGCGGGTACGGAGTGGTCGGTCAGGAAGATCGTCGTGGCGATCCGCATGGCGTCGTCGCACCTCCCGTGGTGTGGGCCAACCGTATGCCGGTGCCGCGGGCCCCGGACACCCCCGGCACGGTGTCCCGCCGCGGGGGCGACCCGTGGTCACACCCCCGTGGCGACCGTGCGGGTGTCCCGTCCCGAACGCAGGACCCGGCCGGGGACCGCCCCGGTGATCCCGTCGTCGCGGATCGTCTCCACGCCGTTGACCCGTACGCTCACCACGCCCCGCGCCCTGGAGTCCAGGCGCGGGCTGTCGCCCGGGAGGTCGTGCACGAGGACGGCGGTGCCCGCGTCGATCCGCTCGGGGTCGAGGAGCACCAGGTCGGCGTGGTGTCCCTCGGCGACCCGGCCGCGGCCGCGGAGCCCGAACAGCCGCGCCGGGTCGTCGGTGAGCATCCGCACCGCCTTCTCCAGCGGGACCAGCCGGCGGCCGCGCAGGCAGTCGCCGAGGAAGCGGGTGGTGTACGGCGCCCCGCACATGCGGTCCAGGTGGGCGCCCGCGTCCGAGCCGCCGAGCAGCACGTCCTCGTGCTCCCAGGTGGTGCGCCGCAGCTCCCAGCTGTCCGGGTCGTTGTCGGTGGGCATCGGCCACAGCACCGTCCGCAGGTCGTCGGCCGCACAGATCTCGACGAGGGTGCGGAAGGGGTCCTGCCCCCGTTCGGCGGCGATGTCCCGCACGACCCGGCCGCTGACCGCGGCCCGCCGGTTCTCCTCTGAGTACGTGTCCCCGATGACGTACCGCCCGAAGTCGGCCAGCCGGCGGAAGACGCCCGCCTCGGGGCTGACGGCGCGGCGGAGCATCCCGGCGCGGACCCCGGGGTCGCGGAGCCGGGCGATGCGCTCGGGGACGGGCAGGGAGAGGATCTCGCCCCAGCCGGGGATGAGGTTGAGGGCGCAGAAGGTGCCGAGCGACATGTTCATCGGCGTCAGGATCGGCATCGTCAGCGCGACGACGCGGCCCCCGGCCTTGCGGGCCCGCTCGGAGGCCTGCAACTGGCGGGGCACCCGGTCCGGGACGGCGGAGTCGACGGTCAGCACGTTCCAGTTGAGCGGACGGCCGGCGGCGACGGTCATCTCGACGAAGAGGTCGATCTCGTCGTCGGAGAAGGTGTCCAGGCACCCGGCGACGATCGCCTCGATCTGCGTGCCCTCGTGCTCGCCGACGGCCCGGGAGAGCGCGAGCAGTTCCGCGGGCCGGGCGTGCCGCGAGGCGACCGGGCGGCCGTCGCCGTCGGAGTGGGTGGCGGACTGGGTCGTCGACAGGCCCCAGCCGCCGGCCTCCATGGACTCGTGGAAGAGCCGCAGCATCCGGTCGAGCTGGTCGGCCGAGGGCTGTCCGCCGACGGCGTCGGGCCCCATGACGTAGCGGCGCAGCGCGCAGTGGCCCACCATGAAGCCGGCGTTGACGGCGATCCGGCCCTCCAGCGCGTCGAGGTAGTCGCCGAAGCCGTGCCAGCTCCAGTCGACGCCGGACTCCAGGGCCTTGAGCGACATGCCCTCGACCTTGGACATCATCCGGCGTGTGTAGTCGGCGTCCTGGGGCTTCAGCGGCGCCAGGGTGAACCCGCAGTTGCCGCCGGCGACGGTGGTGACCCCGTGGTTCATGGAGGGGGTCGCGAAGGGGTCCCAGAACAGCTGGGCGTCGTAGTGGGTGTGCGGGTCGACGAAACCCGGGGTGAGGACCAGCCCGGTCGCGTCCTCGGTGGTCCGTGCGGGCTCCTCGGTCCGGCCGGCCGGCGCGATCGTGACGACGCGGCCGTCCCGCAGTCCGACGTCGGCCGTGCGGGCCGGGGCACCGGTGCCGTCGACGAGCGTCGCGCCGCGGATCAGGTGGTCGAGCATGCGTGGTCCCTCCTCCTGCTGGGGCCGCGGGCGGGCGCCCCGCCGCGCGGTGTGGCCCCCGGCCGGCCGCGGGCGCGGCGGGCCGCCGCCGCGGTGCCGGTCCGGTCCGGGGGCCGGGCGGCGGTCCGGGAAGGCGCCGCCCTGTCGGTGGCCCGCGGCGTCACACCGCCCGGCGGAAGCGGGTGGTCCGGTGCACCGGGTCCGTGTCGATCTTGGGGATGACGTGCTCCCCCACCAGCTTGATCGTGCGCATCGTGTCCTCGAAGGGGACGCCCACCGGCAGTCCGAACGACAGCTGGTCGGCCCCCGCGGACTCCCAGCGCTTGCACTGCTTGAGCGCGTCGTCGGGGTCGCCGCAGATCATCAGCTCCTCGTCGAGGAGCATCTCGATGAGCTCCTCGGTGTACGTCGGCAGCAGCTCGGGCCACTGCGGGATGTACTCCGGGCGCGGGAAGGTGTCGTGGTAGCGGAAGACCAGCGACTGCAGGTAGTTGAGGTTGCTGCTCGCCGCGACGCGGATCGCCTCCTTGCGGGTCTCGGCGACGATCGCGGTGGTCGTCACCATGACGTTGTCGTTGACGAAGTCGCCGATGGGCTCGGCGTCGCGCACCGCGGTCTTGTACTGCTCCAGGACCCACTCCATGTCGGAGACCTTCTGGACGCTGAAGCCCAGCACGCCGAGCCCCTTGCGGGCGGCCATGGCGTAGGAGGGCGGGGAGCCCGCGGCGTACCACATGGCGGGGTGCGACTTCCCGTACGGCTTGGGGAACACCTTGCGGGGCGGCAGGGACCAGTGCTTGCCCTGGAAGCCCGGGTACTCCTCGTTGAGCCACATCTTCGGGAACTCGCCGACGGTCTCCTCCCAGATCTCCTTGGTGGCGTTCATGTCCGTGACGCCGGGGAGGAAGCCGAGGATCTCGTGGCTGCCGGCACCGCGGCCGGTGCCGAACTCGAAGCGCCCGTCGGAGAGGTGGTCGAGCATGGCGACCTTCTCGGCGACCTTGACGGGGTGGTTGACCTGCGGGAGGGGGTTGAAGATGCCCGACCCGAGGTGGATCCGCTCGGTGGCGTGGGTGAGGTAGCCGATGTAGACGTCGCTGGCCGACAGGTGCGAGTACTCCTCGAGGAAGTGGTGCTCGCTGAACCACGCGTACTTGAAGCCCGACCGGTCCGCCTGGACGACGTACTCGGTCTCCTCCATCAGCGCGTGGTGCTCGGCCTGCGGGTCGACCTCCGAGCGGAACTTGGGCACATATCCCTGTACGAAGATCCCGAATTCCAAGGGGTTCACCGTCCCTAGCTTTTCTGACGGATCGTCAGATTCCCGCTCCGACTGTTCCACCGGCGACGGGGGAGGTCAATACCTGATCGTGCGTCAGAAGAGCTGGACCCCGGCCAGCCAGCCGCCGTCCACGACGAACGGCTGTCCGGTGACGTACGAGGAGTCGTCACAGGTCAGGAAGAGCGCCAGCCGCGCGACCTCCTCCGGGCGCCCGATCCTGGCGAGCGGCACCAGCTTGCCGTACAGCCGGTCCAGGGCCTCCGCGGGGACGGAATCCCCCGGGTTCGACATCGGGGTGTCGATCGCGCCCGGGCACATCGCGTTGACCCGGATGCCCTTGGGCGCCAGCTCCAGGGCGGCCACCCGCGTCATGCCGACGACGGCCGCCTTGGTCGCGGCGTACGAGACCACCCCGGCCATGCCGGTCAGCGCCACGTAGGAGGCGGTGTTCACGATCGTGCCGCCGCCGGCCGCCGCGAGCAGCGGGGCCGCGGTGCGCATCCCCAGGAAGGCGCCCACCTGGTTGACCTGGACGACCTCCTGGAACTCCGCGAGCGGGGTGTCGACCAGCGCGTTGAACCGCAGGATGCCCGCGTTGTTGACCAGCCCGTCCAGCCGGCCGAAGGACTCGGTGGCGGCGTCCAGGGCCGCGGCCCAGTCCGCCTCGCTCGTCACGTCCAGGTGGACGTAGCGCGCCCGGTCGGCGCCGATCCCCTCCGCCACGGCCGCGCCCCGCTCGTCCAGCACGTCCCCGAGCACGACCCGCGCCCCCTCCGCCGCGAAGAGCAGCGCCTCCTGCTCGCCCTGCCCGCGCGCCGCGCCGGTGATCAGCACGACCCGACCGTCCAGCTTGCCCATGTCCGTCACTCCCTACGCGTCGAGGTGCGGCGCCACGCCGTCGGCGAACGCCTCCATCTGGTCGAGCAGTTCGGCGGCGCCACGGCTGCGGAACCTCACCTGGATCTGGTCCACCCCCATAGCGCCGTACTCCCGCAGCGACTCGGCGAGCGCCTCCGGCTTGCCGGTCAGGGTGCGCCGCCCCACCGGCCACTCCGGCTCGCCGACGTACAGGGGCTCCGCGATCACCCCGACGGTGATCGGCCTCCCGCCGCGCAGCCCGCGCAGCCGGGCGATCTGCCCTGGCATGGCCTCCCGCGAGTCCCCCTGCGGCAGCCAGCCGTCGCCCTTGAGCGCCGCGCGCCGCACCGCCGCGGGCGACGACCCGCCGACCCACACCGGGACCGGCCGCTGCACCGGCTCCGGCTTCTGCCCGCCCGCCGCGAAGTAGTCCCGCACCGCGTCGATCGCCCGGTCCAGCAGCGCTCCCCGCCGCTCGAAGTCCACCCCGAGCGCCTCGAACTCCTCCCGGACGTGCCCGGCCCCGACCCCGAGGACAAGCCGGCCCCCGGAAAGGTGGTCCAGGGTCGCGTACTGCTTGGCGGTCAGCAGCGGATGCCTCAGCCCGATCACCGCCACGTGGCTCAGCAGCCGGACCCGCGTCGTCACGGCGGCCAGGAAGGCGAGCGTGGCGACGGGGTCGTACCAGGTGGGGCTCATCGCGGGGGCGAGCCGGGGCGGGATGGCCACGTGGTCGCAGCACCCGATGTACGCGAAGCCGAGCCGGTCCGCCGCCCGCGCGACGTCCACCAGGTCGCCCGGCGGCGCCCCGGCCTCCCACGGCTCCGCGTAGAGGGTGCTCAGGGATTGCACCGGCAACTGCATGCCGTACGCGGTCTTGGTCATGCCGTCATGTTCGGACCTGACGAACCGTCAGACAAGGGCCGGCACACCCCGAACTCCGGAGCGGCCACCGCCCTTCGACCGCGGCGAAGCCCGAAGGGGTTGGATTCCCGGAGCGCGACCACCCACAGCAGGCCGCCGTCGGAGTCCAGCCGGGCGAAGAAGCCGTGCGAACCTTCGCCGCAGTCCACGCACCCCGTGCCGTCCACCCGGTACAGGCCGTCCCACGCCGGGACCCGGCCCGTCAGCCACAACTCGGCGATCAGGCCCATCGCCCGCCCCCTCCCCGCCATGCCGGGAGAAGCCCATCGGGCGGCCGCGCACGGTGTGCGACACGGCCGCCGACAGCGGGCGAACTCATCTCAGCCGGCGACGCCGCCCTGCCCCGGCCACAGCCCCTCCGGGGTCAGCCCGAGCAGCTCGATGGCGTTGCCGCGCACGATCCGCTCGACGACGTCCGGGGCGAGGTGGCCCATCTGGGCCTCCCCGACCTCGCGGGACTTGGGCCAGGTCGAGTCGGAGTGCGGGTAGTCGGTCTCGTACAGGACATTGCCGACGCCGATCGCGTCGATGTTGCGCAGGCCCACCGCATCGTCGAAGAAGCACCCGTACACGTGCTCCCGGAACAGCTCCGACGGCGGCCGCAGCACCTTGTCGGCCACACCGCCCCAGCCGCGGTTCTCCTCCCACACCACGTCGGCCCGCTCCAGGATGTACGGGATCCAGCCGATCTGGCCCTCCGCGTACATGATCCGCAAGGAGGGGAAGCGGTCGAAGATCCCCGACATCAGCCAGTCGACCATGGAGAAGCAGCAGTTGGCGAAGGTGATCGTGGAACCGACCGCGGGCGGCGCGTCGGCCGAGGTGGACGGCATCCGCGAAGAGGAGCCGATGTGCATCGCGATGACGGTGCCGGTCTCGTCGCAGGCGCGCAGGAAGGGGTCCCACGCGTCGGTGTGGACGGACGGCAGCCCCAGGTGCGGCGGAATCTCCGAGAAGCAGACGGCCCGCACCCCGCGCGCGGCGTTGCGGCGCACCTCGGCGGCGGCCAGTTCGGCGTCCCACAACGGTATGAGGGTGAGCGGGATCAGCCTGCCGCCGGCCTGCGGGCCGCACCACTCCTCGACCATCCAGTCGTTGTAGGCCCGCACGCACAGCAGCCCCAGCTCCCGGTCCTTGGCCTCGGTGAAGGTCTGGCCGCAGAACCGCGGGAAGGTGGGGAAGCAGAGGGCGGACTGCACGTGGTTGACGTCCATGTCCGCCAGCCGCTCCGGGACGCTGTACGAGCCGGGGCGCATCTGCTCGTACGTGATCGCCTCCAGCCGCACCTCGTCCCTGCTGTAGCCGACGGCGGTGTCCAGGCGGGTCAGCGGGCGCCGCAGGTGCTCGTAGACCCACCAGTCCGCGACGGGCCCCTCGTCGCCGGGCTCGCCCATGCGCGGGGCGAACCTGCCGCCGACGAAGGTCATCGACTTCAGGGGGGCGCGCACGATCCGCGGCGCGTTGTCCCGGTACGCCGACGGGAGCCGGTCCCGCCAGACGCCGGGGGGCTCGACCGTGTGGTCGTCCACCGAAATGATCCTCGGGAAGGTCTCCATGGGGTCACGGTAGCGCGAATCTGACGCCCCGTCAGGAGTGCCGGTGCGACCCGTTTGCTTGCGTGCGGCGCGGTTTGTGGTTGCGGTTGGGGTTCTTTTCCCCGCCGCCCTCCCGTTGCCCCGGTCGGTCAGTGACCGCCTCGCTGCGTGCGTCTGTGGGTCGGTGGCGCGCCGGCGCACGTCCTCAGCGCTCGCGGATTTGCCGGATCATTCCGTCCCGGGTCCGCCGCTCGTCGCTTCCGGGCGCACCCCTGCACACCCCCTCCTGTCGTATGGGCGACTGACGCCGGTGGGGGGTGAGTAACGCACCTGCGGCACCCCCGGACCGCCTCCTCGCCCACCCTCCGGCCGTCTCCCGCCCGCCTGCCCTCCCCCGTCCTTGGGCCGGGTCGGCCAGTGGGGGTGAGGAGGGCACTTGCGGCAACCCCGGACTGCTTCATCACCCCCCACCGGGCGTTGGTCGCTCGCGATAGGGAGGGGGGGGGTGATGAGGGCACTTGCGGCAACCCCGGACTGCTTCATCACCCCCCACCGGGCGTTGGTCGCTCGCGATAGGGAGGGGGTGGGGTCGTAGGGGTGGGCGTTCTGGACGCTGACGTGTATTTGTTGTGCGGCAGAGCGGCACCTGTTCGGACCGCCCGCCATGCACATAAATATGCGGTACAGAATGCCCACCCCGGAGGCCCCGCCCCCGGCCCACCCAACGGACTGGGCGAGACCCGTACCAACCGTCCCGGGGCAATCGGGTGGGCGGGCGGCGGGAAACCGCCCGCCGCAGGCGCAAACAAGCCGCACACGTACAACCGGCCCGCAGAAACGACCCCCGGGCGCCACTCACCCCACCCCGCCCCCCGGCTCCAGCAGCAGCATGCGCCACACCGCGTCCTCCAACCCCCGCACGGAGGCCATCCACCCGAGGCTGTCCTCCGACGTGCCCCGGCCCGCCGCGACGACCAGCTCACCCACCGCGTCCGCCAGGTCACCGTGCCGCAGCGCGGGCTCCATGCGGCCCCCGCCGAGCCCGTCGGCCACGTAGCGCTCGTAGCCGGGCGCCGTGCGCAGGACGCCGACCGGGCGCCACTCCCGCGCCAGCCGGTCCACCGGCTCACCGCCCACACGGTGCCCGTCGGCCTCGACGACCTCCGTGCGCGAGCGGTCCACCGCGAGCGCGGTCCACGCGTCGGCACCGGTGAGCACCGCCGCGGGACGGCAGCGCTCGACGGCCTCCGCGACCGTCCCCGCCCCGTCCGGGCCGCCGCCGACCAGCGGCACCGCGGCCATCCCGGCGTACAGGCAGCCGTAGAACGCCCCGGCCAGGTCCGCACCCTGCCGGTAGGCGAGCAGCACCCGGCTGCCCGGCGGCAGCAGCCGTCCCAAGCGCGCGGCGACCGCGCGGGCGCGGCGGTCGAGTCCGGCGAAGTCGCAGTCGTACGGCTCGTACGGGCGCCCTTCCGGCTGCCGGAAGGCCCGGCGGCGCAGCGCGGGACCGGGCAGCCGGTAGACCGACGGCGCCGGCCCGCCGCCGGCGCGGCTCCGTGGTCCGCTCACGGCCTGCGGCACACAACGCGAGCACATGGGCGCCCCTCCATCTCTCCGGACGGGGAGCCCGTCAGACCGACGGCATATGACCGCACTTCACATGAAAATGGCCCGAACATTCCCTGCTACTCCTCGGAACGCCCCTCCCGAAAGCCACCCATAGGTGACCGCGTACAGGTTGAGGCGGCAAACTGGCACAGGCGGCGGAACTGATGGCGATGGTCCTGCCGTCTGTGAAAACTGTTCCGCCTCGTGATGAACGATCGATATACGCGCTCGTCGGGAAGGTTCGGCGGCACCTGGGGGCAGGCATGGCAAGCGGTAAGGACCAGGGCGGAGTGCTGCGCTTCGCGGTCCTCGGCCCGGTGCGGGCCTGGCACGGCACGGAGCCGATCTCCGCCGGTTCGCCACAGCAGAAGGCGCTGCTGGGCGCGCTGCTGCTGCGCGGCGGCCGCACGGCCACCGCGCAGGAGCTGCTGGACGCCGTCTGGGGCGAGGACCCGCCGCCCACCGCGCTCGCCGCGCTGCGCAGTTACGCCTTCCGCCTGCGCAAGGCCCTCGGCGCCGAGGCGCTGGCCACCGTCGACGGCGGCTACGTGCTGCACCCGGGGGACGACTTCGACCTCTTCCTCGCCGAACGCCACCAGGCCGCGGCCGAGAAGGCCCGCGCGGCCGGGGACCTGGCCACGGCCCGCGAGGAACTGCGCGGTGCCCTCGCCCTCTTCGACGGCGAACCCCTGGCGGGGCTGCCCGGCCCGTACGCCGAGACCCAGCGCACCCGTCTGCTGGAATGGCGGCTGCAGCTCACCGAGACGTGCCTCGACCTGGACCTGCAGGCCGGCGGGCACGCCGAGGCGGTCTCCGAGCTCACCGTGCTGTCCGCCGAGCACCCGCTGCGCGAGCGGCCGCGTGCCCTGCTGATGCTCGCCCTGTACCGCAGCGGGCGGCAGGCCGAGGCACTGGGCGTCTACGCCGACACCCGCCGCCTCCTCGACGACGAGCTGGGCGTCGACCCGGGTGCCGAGCTCGCCGAACTCCACCAGCGCGTGCTGGAGGCCGACCCTTCGCTGCTGCCGCCGCCCGTTCCGCAGGCGGAGGTCGTCGCCGAGCCGGTACGCCCTGCCCAGCTGCCCGCCACCGTCGCCGACTTCACGGGCCGCGACGCCTTCGTCCGCGAGCTCGGCGAGCGTCTGGCCGGGGCCTCCGCGGAGGGCGGGGTCATGTCGGTCTCCGCAGTCGCCGGCATCGGGGGCGTCGGCAAGACGACCCTCGCCGTCCACGTCGCCCACGCGGTCGCGGGCACCTTCCCCGACGGCCAGCTCTACGTCGACCTCCAGGGCACCGCCGCCCGGCCCGCCGAACCCGAGACGGTGCTCGCCTCCTTCCTGCGCTCCCTCGGCGTCACCGACTCCGCGATACCCGAGTCCCTCGCCGACCGCGCCGCGCTCTACCGCTCCACGCTCGCGGGCCGCCGGGTCCTGGCCCTGCTGGACAACGCCCACGACGCCGCCCAGGTCCGCAACCTCCTGCCGGGCACGCCCGGCTGCGCGGCGCTGGTCACCAGCCGGACCCGCATGGTCGACCTGGCCGGGGCCCACCTGGTCGACCTGGACGTCATGAGCCCGGAAGAGGCCCTGCTGCTCTTCACCCGCATCGTCGGGGAGGAGCGCGTCGCCGCCGAACGCCAGGCCGCCCTCGACGTCGTCGCCGCGTGCGGCTTCCTGCCGCTCGCCATCCGCATCGCCGCCTCCCGCCTGGCCACCCGCCGCACGTGGACGGTCTCCTTCCTCGCCCGCAAGCTCAGCGACGAACGCCGCCGCCTGGACGAGCTCAAGGCCGGCGACCTCGCGGTCAAGGCCACCTTCGAGCTCGGTTACGGCCAGCTCACCCCGCAGCAGGCCCGCGCCTTCCGCCTGCTGGCCCTCGCCGACGGCCCGGACGTCTCCCTCGAGGCGGCCGCGGCCGTCCTCGACCTGGACGTCCACGACGCCGAGGAACTGCTGGAGACGCTGGTCGACATCAGTCTCATCGAGTCCGCCGCTCCCGCCCGCTACCGCTACCACGACCTGGTGCGCCTCTACGCCCGCGACTGCGCCGAACGCCACGAGGGGGACGACGCCCGCTGCGCCGCGCTGTCCCGGCTGCTGGACTTCTACCTCGCGTCGGCCGCGTGCGCGTACGAGTTGGAGAACCCCGGCGACCGCCTGCTCGCGCACCTCGCCCCCGTCGGCCGCCCCGGACTGCCCTTCAGCTCCCGCGAGGACGGCCTGGACTGGCTGTTCACCGAGGCGTCCAGCCTCCTCGCAGCCGTCCAGCAGGCCGCGGGCGGCGGCTGCGAGGGCCCGATGCGGCGGGCCGTCGACCTGCTGCTGGTGAGCCAGGACCTGATGGAGTCCGGGATCTACGCGCGCCAGTACGAGCAGGCCACCCGCGCCATCGTCACCACGGCCGGCGCCTGCGGCGAGCCGCTCGTGGAGGGCCGGGCCCGCGTGCTGCTGGGCCAGCAGTACAGCCTGGCCGGACGACTGGAGGAGGCGGACCGGGAGGCCGAGCGCAGCCTCGCGCTCGGGCGTGCCGTCAGCGACCCTCTGACCAGCAGTTACGCCCCCAACCTGCGCGGGATGGTGGCCCTCGCCTCGCGGCGCTTCCAGGACTGCGCGGACCACCATTCCCAGGCCCTGGAGACCTTCGTGGCCGACGGCAACCGGCACGGCGGTGCCGCCGCGTTGAGCAACCTGTCACGCGCCCAGATCGAGCTCGGAGACGTCTCCGCCGCCGTGGCCTCGGCGGAGCGGGCCCTGTCGATCTACCGCGAGCTGCGGGCCGGATTCCGTCTCGGCAACGGCCTGTACGCGCTCGCCATCGCGCTGACGGCGGCCGGCCGCCGTCAGGAGGCCCTGGCGGCGCTCTCCGAGGCGCTCCCCGTCTTCAGAGCGGCCCGGCAGCGCTTCTGGGAGGCCATGTCCCTCTTCCGTATGGCGGAGGTGCACCTGTCCTCCGGTGCCCACCGCCAATCGGCGGCGCTGGCCGAGCAGTCGCTGAACGCGCTGCGCGACCTCGGGGGCGAGCTCTATCGCGCGAAGGTGCTCACCGTCCTCGGGCGCGCGCTCGCCGAGGTCGGCCAGGTGGACCGTGCCCGCGCCTGCTGGCGGGACGCCCTGGCGGCCTTCGTCGCGCTGGGCTCCCCCGACGCCGACGAGGTCCGGCGCCTGCTGCACGGTCCGGCCTCTCCGGCGATCGCCGTGTAGCGGTTCCGCGCCACGCAACACCGCTGATACAGGACATCAACAGTTCCGTTTATCGGTTGATTATCGACGCCTGCCACGATTCCATCACTGCAAGAGCTGCCCGCCTGGTAGCGCACGGGGGTCGTTGCCAGGCGGGCTTTGCATCGGCCCAGTTCCACCCACAAGGGGAGGCAGCATGAGCGAGACGGCACCCGAGTCCGGCTCCACCGTCGAGGAAGAGCCGGAAGTCGTCGAGACCGAGGAGATCGAGGAGCCCAAGGTCAAGGGCGACGACACCACGGTCAAGCCCGACAACTGGCACTCGCCCTGACCGGCGCCTGAACGGGGGACGGCCGGCCCGAGGGGGGCACGGGGGGACAGCACCACCACGGGGGACAGCACGGCCTGAGGGCGCACCAAGGGGGGAGCGCCTCCAGGAGCGGGGGGACGGCACGAGGGATCCACGGACCGACTGCGGCGCGGAGGGGGCGCCGCAGTCGGTCTTCGTCGTGCGCCTGATCATCTTCCGCGACGCACGGCACTTGCGGGTCTTCGGGCCCGGCACGGTGGGTTCACAGCCGGAGTTGCCCTCCCGTTTCCCAGGCGGCCGGACACCGCCTCACCGCCGCGCTCCCGGCCGCCGCCGGGGACGGCACGGACGCCTGGCACCGGACGATCGTCTCGCCCGACGACTTCCACACCCGCTGACACCCGGCTCGCCGGACCGCCGGGGCTCCCTCCCGCAGGGTGCGGGAGGGAGCCCCGGCACGTCGCTCACCCCGCCCGCAGCGCCGTCTTGAGCACCTTCCCGCTCGCGTTGCGCGGCAGCTCCGCCAGGAACTCCACCTCGCGCGGCACCTTGTAGTTGGCCATCTCGCGCCGGGACCAGGCGATCAGGTCGTCCGCGGTGACCACGGCCCCCTCCCGCCGCACGACGTACGCCCGGCCCACCTCGCCGAGCCGGGGGTCGGGGACGCCGACCACCGCCGCCTCCACCACGTCCGGGTGGCGGGCGAGCGCCTGCTCGATCTCCGCGGGGTAGGCGTTGAACCCGCCGACGATGAACATGTCCTTGATGCGGTCGGTGATGCGCAGGTTGCCGTCGGCGTCCATCACGCCCACGTCCCCCGTGTGCAGCCAGCCGTCCGCGTCGACCGCCTCGGCCGTGGCCGCGGGGTCCTCCCAGTAGCCGGACATGACGTGGTAACCGCGCACCAGGACCTCCCCCGGGCGCCCCGGCCCCTCCGAGAGGACCCGCACCTCCGTGTCGGGGATGGCCCGCCCGGAGGTCGCGGCCACCACCTCCGCGGGATCGCCGCGCCGGCACATCGTCACGGTGCCGCTCGCCTCCGTCAGCCCGTACGCAGTCAGCACGGTGGCGATCTTCAGCTCACTGCGCAGCCGTTCCACCAGTTGCAGCGGGATCACGGACGCGCCGGTCACGACCAGTCGCAGTGAGCTCAGGTCGTGCTGGGCGCGCTCGGGGTGGTCGAGGACCGACTGGTGGAGGGTGGGCGGCCCGGGCAGCACGGTGACGCGCTCGGCGGCGATGTTGGCCAGGACGGTGCCCACGTCGAACACCGGCTGCGGGATCATCGTCGCGCCGCGCATGAGGCAGGCGATGATGCCGGCCTTGTAGCCGAAGGTGTGGAAGAACGGGTTGACGATCAGGTAGCGGTCGCCCTCCTCCAGTCCTGCCAGGTCCGCCCAGACGTCGTAGACGCGCAGCGTCTGGGCGTGGGTGACCACCGCGCCCTTGGGGTGGCCGGTCGTCCCGGAGGTGAAGGTGATGTCGGAGGGCGCCGAGCCGTCGATCGCGTCGGAACGGGCCCGTACCGCCGCACCGGTGACGGGGTCGCCCGCCGCCAGGAAGTCCTTCCAGCGCCGGTAGCCGTGGCCTTCCGGCGCCGCGTCGGACAGGACGACGACCTGTTCCAGGTCCGGCAGCGGCTGCTCCCGCGTCGCGCGGCGCAGCGAGGCGACGTAGGAGGTGCCGAGGAAGGTGCCCGTGACGAAGAGCAGCCGGGCGCGGGTGCGGCGCAGCACGTACGCGGCCTCCGCTCCCTTGAAGCGGGTGTTGAGCGGGACGAGGACCCCGCCGGCGGTGACCGAGCCCAGGGCGGCCGTGATCCAGTCGAGGGTGTTGGGGGCCCAGACGGCGATCCGGTCCCCCGGGGCGATCCCGGCCGCGACGGCCGCCGCGGCGGCGCGCTCGACCCGGGCGCCGAGTTCGGAGTACGTGACACGGGTACGGCCGTCCACGACCGCCTCGCGCTCGCCCCAGCGCCGCGCGGCTTCCCGCACGAGCCGGGGGACACTGCCCCACTCCAGGTCACCGCGCATGCGCCGAGCACCTCCCCAAGAGCTGACTATCCGTCAGATTAGCGATAACCTGACGGAATGTCAGCCTTGAAGGACGCCACCGCGATCGCCGGCATAGGCGCGACCCCCTTCGCCAAGCACCTGCCCGAGTCGGAGAAGGCGCTCGCCTGCCGCGCCATCCTGGCGGCGCTCGACGACGCCGGGATCGAGCCGCACGAGGTCGACGGCCTCGCGTCGTACACGATGGAGGAGACCGACGAGGTCGAACTGGCCAAGACCGTCGGTCTCGGCGACCTCACCTTCTTCTCCAAGACGGGTTTCGGCGGCGGCGGTTCCTGCGCCACCGTCGCCCACCTCGCCGCCGCCGTCGCCACCGGGCAGGCCACCGTCGGGGTCGCCTGGCGGTCCCGCAAACGCGGCAGCGGCCCCCGTCCGTGGACGAACACCACCGCGCAACTGCCCACCCCCGCCCAGTGGACCCGGCCCTTCGGCCTGCTGCGGCCCGCCGACGAGATCGGCATGCTGGCCCGCCGCTACATGCACGAGTACGGCGCCACCCGCGACCACCTCTTCAACGTCGCCCTCGCCTGCCGCAACCGCGCCAACCAGAACCCGGCCGCGATCATGTACGACCGCCCGCTGACCCGCGAGATGTACATGACCTCGCGCTGGATCAGCGAGCCGCTCTGCCTCTACGACAACTGCCTGGAGACCGACGGCGCCCTGGCCTGTGTCGTGGTCTCCGCCGACCGCGCCCGCGACTGCCGGCAGCGGCCCGTCTACGTGCACTCCGCGGCCCAGGGCCTGCCCGCCCAGCACCACGGAATGGTCAACTACTGGACCGACGACCCCCTGACGGGCCCGGCCTGGACCGCCGCCCGCCATCTGTGGAAGCACGCCGACCTCACCCCCGAGGACATCGACGTCGCCCAGATCTACGACGCCTTCACCGCTCTCGTCCCGCTCTCCCTGGAGGGCTACGGCTTCTGCGGCCGCGGCGAAGGCGGCGCCTTCACCGAGGGCGGCGCCCTGGAGATCGGCGGCCGGCTGCCGCTGAACACCTCCGGGGGCGGGCTGAGCGAGGCGTACGTGCACGGCTTCAACCTCATCACCGAGGGCGTGCGGCAGCTGCGCGGCACCTCCACCGCCCAGGTGCCCGGCGCGCGGACCTGCCTGGTCACGGCCGGCGAGGGCGTCCCGACCTCCGCGCTGATCCTGAGGAGCTGACATGCTGAGCCCCGTCACCGACGACGACGGCGCCCCCTTCTGGGAGTACGCCCGCGCCGGCGAACTGCGCGTCCAGGCCTGCGCGGACTGCGGACGGCTGCGCTTCCCGCCCCGCCCCTGCTGCCCGCACTGCCACTCCTTCGCCTCCGAGTGGCGGCGCACCAGCGGGCGCGGCCGCGTCTGGTCGTACGTCGTCCCCCATCCCCCGCTGCTGCCCGGCTACGCCGAGCAGGCGCCGTACAACGTGGTCCTCGTCGAACTCGCCGAGGACCCGAGGATCCGGCTGGTGGGCAACCTGGTCAAGGCCCCGGACGCCCGGCTGGACTCCTTCGACCCCGCCCGCATCCGCATCGGCGCCCCCGTGAAGGCGGTCTTCCATGACGGCATCCCGCGCTGGCTTGCGCTGTGAGACGAAGGACGGCGTCGCCGTCGTCACCCTCGACCGGCCCGAGCGGCACAACGCGCTCGACCTGGCCACCGCCGCCGGACTGAGCACGCTCTGGCGGGAGTTCCGGGCCGGCGACGAGGTCCGCGCGGTCGTCCTCACCGGAGCCGGTGACCGTGCCTTCTGCACCGGCCTGGACCGCGCGGCCGAGGTCCCGCAGCCGCCCTCCCCGTACGCCGTCGACGATCCGCTGCTGACCGTCGGCCCCAAGGCCAACGACCTGTGGAAGCCGGTCATCGCCGCCGTCAACGGGATGGCCTGCGGCGGCGCCTTCTACCTGCTCGGCGAGTGCGAGTTCGTGATCGCCGCCGAGCACGCCACCTTCTTCGACCCGCACACCAGTTACGGCATGGTCAGCGCCTACGAGGCCATCGCCATGGCGCAGCGCATGCCGTACGGCGAGGTGATGCGCATGGCCCTGATGGGCACGGCCGAGCGGATCGGCGCCCGGCGCGCCCACGAGACCGGGCTGGTCTCGGAGGTCGTGCCCGGGCCGCGGCTGCTCGACGCGGCCCTGCGCGCGGCGGCGGTCCTGGCCGCCCACCCCACCGAGGCCGTGCAGGGCACGATCCGCGCCGTCTGGTCGGCCCACGAGGCCGCGCGGGCCCAGGCCTTCGCGCACGCCCCGCACCTCATCGCCCTCGGCAACCTCCCGCCGGAGCGCCAGGCCCGGCTCTTCGCCGACCGCACACGGGAGCACCGCGTGCGCTGACCGGTTCCCCCGCGGCACGGAGCGGTCCCGCGGACGCCGGCGCAATCGCGGTACGGCCTGCCCTCACCACACGGGGCAAGCACCGTCGTCGGGGTACCGATGGCACTGCCGCCCGGAACCCGGGGGACACCCGCGTCCGCGGGCTCGGGAAACGCACGCGAACGGGGAAGTACCCCCGCAGCAACCCGTGGTGGCAGGCGCGCCACCGAGTCCGGGCCGCCGCCCCTCGTGTGCGGGGTGAGGCGGCCTCACGACGGCCGGCAAGGGGTCACCCTGACGGCCCCCCGCATGGCGCCCTGGCCTCCCGCCGCGTAAGTTGGCCAGCGGCGGCCGTCGTTTGCCCCTTCCGTGTGTGGCACGACGGCCGTCAGCCTGGTCCTCACGCGCGCCGGGTGGCCGCCTCGGTGCCCTTCACGGCGTTGAGGGCGTACACGCAGCGGTCCTTGCTGCTCGCGTAGACCACACCGTCCGACACCACCGGGGAACCGGTGATCTCCCCGCCGGTCTCCAGCTTCCAGCGCAGCTGACCGCCGCTCGCGTCGACCGTGTAGAGGCAGTGGTCCTTCGAGCCGAAGTGCACCCGCCCGTCGGCCACCACCGGGGAGCCGACGATCTCTCCCTGGGCGGCGAAGCGCCACTTCGGGGTGCCGGAGACCGCGTCGAGCGTGTACAGCGCGCCGCCCGCGCCCAGCATCACCGAACCGCCCGCGACGAGCACGGGCTCCACGCTCTGCCGCTGCTCGGTCGCGACCCGCCAGCGGTCGCGCCCGTCCGCCGGGTCCAGGGCGTACACGGTGCCCAGGTAGTCCGCGACGTAGACGCCGCCGCCCGACACGCCCGGTCCGGGCACGTAGGCGGGCGGCGCGAACATCACCGCGGGGGCGTCGAAGCGCCACCGCTCGGCACCGCTGCGGGCGTCCAGGGCGAGCACGCGGTTCCCCACGGTCACGTAGACCGCGCCGTCGGCGACGACCGGACGGGTCGGCATGGCGCCGCCCTCCCCGGTCGGGTACGACCAGTGCTCCGCGCCGCTCGTCGCGTCCAGGGCGTGCAGCCGGCCGCCGCCGTGGAAGTACACGACCCCGTCGACCACGCTCGGGCCCGACTCGGGCGTCTCGAACTCCGTCTGCGCTCCGCCGCGTTCCCAGCGCAGCCGTCCGGCCGCGGCGTCCCAGACCTGCACGCCGCCGCCGCGGGTGCCGGTGACCACGGTCCCGGCGTCCGCGCGGAGCGAGTAGATCCAGCCGTCCACCCCGGTGCGCCAGTGCTCGGAGCCGTCCGCGGCGTCCAGCGCGTACAGGCTCGGCCCGTCGGAGCCGTGGATCCGGCCGCCCGAGACCGCCATCGTCCACGCCACGTCACGGGTCTTGAACCGCCGCCGCCCGGTGGCCACGTCCAGCGCGTGCACCTCGAAGGAGGTCACGTAGAGCCGCCCCGAGGACACGACCGGGGTGCCCCACACGTCGTTCGACATGCGGAACCGCCACGGCCGCCATTCGCCCGGTGGGGCCGCGGGCGCCTGCGGGACACCCTGGGGCGCGCCCTGGGCGTTGCCCTGGCCGGGCACCGCCGCCGGCGGACCTCCGGCCGCGCCGCCACGGCCGGCCCAGCCGAGCCCGCCGCCGGCGGCGGCCGCCGTGGCCGCGGCCTGGTTCTTGCGCTCGGCGATCCGCATCCCGGGTCCTATCGGTGCCGACCCGGCGAGTTGCACCGGTCCGCCCGGACCGTCGGCGGCGACCGGAGGGGGCCCCACGGGCGCCGCGGGGGGCGCCGGAGGCTGCGCCGGCATCGGGGGCACCGCTGCGCCCGCGCCACCGCCTCCGGGCGCTCCGGCGCCGACGCCGCCGGGGGCGCCCGGCCCCGCGCCAGGGCGGCCGCCGCTGCGCCGCTCCTCTATCAGGCCCACCGCCGCGGGCGGCAGCCACGCGGAGGCCGTACCGGTGTCGTCGCCCGCGGAGGAGAACAGGTGCGGCGCCAACTGGGCCTGCAGGTCCGCCGGACTCGGCCGGCGGTCGGCCTCCATCCGCATGCACGCGTCGATGAGCGGGCGCAGCTCGTCGGGCAGACCCGACAGGTCCGGGCCCTCCCGGAGCAGCATGAAGACCGTCTCCACGGGGTTCGCCCCGTGGAAGGGCGCGTGCCCGGTCGCCGCGAAGACCAGCGTCGAGCCCAGCGAGAACACGTCGCTGGAGCCCGTGACGCTGCGGGAGTCCTTGGCCTGCTCGGGCGACATGTACGCGGGCGTGCCCACGGCGACGTTCGTCATCGTCAGCCGCGTGTTGGACACCCCGCTCGCGATGCCGAAGTCGATCACCCGGGGGCCGTCCTCCACGACGAGCACGTTGGAGGGCTTCATGTCCCGGTGGACCAGCCCCGCCCCGTGGATCGACTGCAGCGCCTCGGCGACCCCGGCCGCCAGCCACCGCACGGCCTGCACCGGCAGCGGCCCGGACTCGTTGACGATCTCCTCGAGTGAGGGCGCCGGCACGAAGGCCGTCGCCAGCCAGGGCACGGCGGCCCTGGGATCGGCGTCGACGACCGCCGCCGTGTAGAAGCCGCTGACGGCGCGGGCCGCCTCCACCTCACGGGCGAAGCGCACACGGAAGAGCTGGTCCTCCGCGAGCTCCGCCCGTACGGTCTTGATCGCCACGCGCCGGCCGGACGCCGAGCGCGCGAGATAGACCAGGCCCATGCCGCCGGCACCCAGCCTGCCCAGCACCTCGAAAGGGCCGATCCGTCTCGGATCGTGCTGCGTCAGCTGCTGCACCACTGCCCTGCCACCTCCCCGTGGGTTCCCCCCATCCCGGGGTCCGTCCCTGATTCTTCCTGGGATGAGTATCAGTTGCGAACCCGGGGCGGTGTCGACACGCGATTACCTTTGATTCGGTTGCGGATCCGCGTGCGTTCAGGACGGCTTCTCACCCACCGTGGTGCCGGGGTCGATCAGGGCGAAATGGGCACCCTGGTCGTCGCTCGCCAGGAGGAAACGGCCGAAAGGCGAATCCATCGGACCCATGGTGACCCGGCCCCCGAGCCGCGCGACCGTTTCCGCGGCGCGGTCGGCGTCGGAGACGGCGAAGTAGACGATGAAGTGCGCGGGCAGTTCCTCGGGGAAGCCCTCCCCCATCCGGAAGCGGCCGAGGACCGCGTTGTCCGGGGTGACCTCCTCGCCCTCGGGGACGAAGATCCTGAAGTCGATGGCCTCGTCGTCGATCCGCTTGCTGCCGAAGCCGAAGACCGCCTCGTAGAAGGGGTCGGTCCGCTCGGTCTCCCGCGTGTAGATCTCGGTCCAGATGTAGGAGCCCGGGACGCCGGTCGCCTCGAAGCCGCCGTGCGTGCCGGGCTGCCACACCCCGAACACCGCCCCGCCCGGGTCGGCCGCCATGAGCATCGTGCCGAAGGCGCCGACGGCCATGGGTTCCATGATGAGTTGGCCGCCGGAGTCGCGGATCCGGCCCGCGGTGGCCCGGATGTCGGAGGAGGCGAGGTAGAGGTTCCAGACCGTCGGCATCCTGCCGTCCGGCTTGGGGGAGAGGGCCGCGACGTTCTTCCCGTCCGGGCCGTACGCCTGGGTGTACTGGCCGTACTGCTCCTCCCCCTCCCCGAAGGTCCAGCCGAGCAGTCCGCCGTAGAAGCGCTTGCCGGCCTCCAGGTCGTTGAGCATGGCGTCGGCCCAGCAGGGGGTGCCGTCGGGGTGTGCGGCCATCTCGTCCTCGATTCGTCCGATGATGCGACCGGCGATCCCGATTCACGTGGGGATTCGCATGGATCGACGGAGTGTCTGACTTGACACGTTATCGGCGGATCCCCCGCCGCGCCCGAGGAGAAATCGAACACATGGCCTTCCCCATTTGCAGGCATCGAATCGCGCGCTGATCACCAGCCCGTAAACTGACGGCATGACAGGACAAGTTCGCACCGTCGACGGCCGTGTGGCAGGCCGCCGGGGACAGGCGACGCGGCAGAAGCTGCTCGACTGCCTCGGCGAAATGCTCAGCACGTCGCCGTACCGGGACGTCAAGGTGATCGACGTCGCCCGGATGGCGGGTACCTCCCCCGCAACGTTCTATCAGTACTTCCCCGACGTCGAGGGCGCCGTCCTCGAGCTCGCCGAGGAGATGGCCAAGGAGGGGGCCGCGCTGACGGACCTCGTCGCCGGCCGTTCCTGGGCCGGCAAGTCCGGCGCCACGGCGGCGGAGGAACTGGTCGAGGGCTTCCTCTCCTTCTGGCGCAAGCACGACGCCATCCTGCGCGTCGTCGACCTGGGCGCCGCCGAAGGGGACAAGCGGTTCTACAAGATCCGCATGAAGATCCTCAACCCCCTCACCAACTCCCTTTCCGACTCGATCAAGGAGCTCCAGGGCAAGGGCCGCGTCGACAAGGATGTCAGCCCGGCAGCCGTCGCCGGATCCCTCGTCGCCATGCTCGCAGCGGTCGCCGCGCACCAGAAGGGCTTCCAGAGCTGGGGCGTCAAGCAGGCCGAGCTGAAGCCGAACCTCTCGCTGCTGGTGCACCTCGGCGTGACGGGCAAGAAGCCGACGCGGTGACGCCGCGTCGCTGACGCCCGCCTCCGGCGGCATTGTTGACCTACGTTCAAGTCGAAGTCCTGCCTGCAACGACGCGGGCGCCCACCGGTCCTCGGGGGAGGTTGCCGGCCCAGGCGCCCGCGTTGTTTTTTCCGGGGGCTTCGCCCTACGGCACCACGGCACTACGGCACTACGGGCGGGCCGCCGCCCGACTCCCTGGGGACGAGCCGGAACAGCCGGATCCGCCGCTCCACGCGCCGCGCGTAGGTCGCGTACGGCGGCCAGAACTCCAGCAGCGCCGCCCACACCGCCTCGCGCTCGCCGCCCGTCAGCAACTCCGCACGCACGGGGACGTCCCGGCCGCGCCAGTTGACCTCGGCGTCGGGGTGCTTGAGCAGGTTCCCCGTCCACGCCGGATGGTCGGCGCGGCCGAAGTTGCTGCCGACCAGCACGAAGGTGCCGTCCCCCTCCGGCATGCAGGCAAGCGGGGTGCGCCGGGGCAGACCGCTGCGCGCGCCCGTGGCGGTGAGCACCAGGCCGGGCAGCATCCGCGCGCTGAGCAGCACCTTGCCGCGGGTCGCCCGGTGCACGAACCGGTCCACCGCCGGGACGACATGCGGCCCGATCCTGGCGAACGCCCGGGTCGACGACACCTTCTGCACTGCGGTCCGCAACACGCTCATGCCGCCGCCCTTCCCCGGGTCGTGGCCGCTGTGGTGGTGGCAGCGGCGAAGAGTCCCGCGCGCTCGGCCGCGTGGGCCCGCAGCGCGTGCACGGGGCCGAAGAGCAGGTCGTCGGAGGCGGCCCGTTTCACGTACAGGTGCGCGTGGTGCTCCCATGTGAAGCCGATGCCGCCGTGCAACTGGACGGCCTGCCCCGCCGTGGCACGCAGCGCCTCCAGGCCCTGGGCGAGGGCGAGCGGTGCCGCGACCGCGGCGTCCGGCGCCTGCTCCGGGGGGTTCCCGACGGCCCAGGCGGCGTAGTAGGCGGCCGAGCGGGCGGCCTGCACCTGGACGTACAGGTCGGCGAGACGGTGCTTGACGGCCTGGAAGGACCCCACGGGCCGCCCGAACTGCTCCCTGACCCCGACGTACTCCACGGTGCCCGCGAGCGCCTGGGACGCGGCTCCGACGGCCTCCGCGGCCAGGGCGGCGGCGGCCAGGACACCCGTACGGGCGAGTGCGGGGCACGGATCGCCCGCCTCGTCCCCGCCGAGGGGCTCGGCGGGGACGTCGCGCAGTTCGACGCGCGCCTGCGGGCGGGTCTCGTCCAGGGCGGTCAGCCGCCTGCGGGACAGGCCCGATGCGTCGCCGGGGACCAGGAAGAGCCGGATGCGGCTGCGGGCGTAGCCACCCGCATGGGCGGCCACGAGCAGCAGCCCGGCGGCGGGGCCGCCGAGCACCTGGTCGGCCTGCCCGTACAGCCGCCAGACGCCGTCCGTCCTGCGGGCCTGCACTCCTCCCGCGCGGCCGCCGCCCGCCCAGTCGCCGGTGTTGGGGCCGGTGAGGCCGAGGGCCGCCGGGGGCGCGGCGAGGGCGGCGGGTTCACCCGAGGCGAGGCGCGGGAGCAGGTCGCGGCGCTGGGCCCCGGTGCCGAGCGCCTCGACCAGGGGAGCGGCGAGCACGGCCGTGCCCAGCAGCGGCGAGGGCAGCAGCGCCCGGCCAGTCTCCTCGCAGGCCAGCACCAGTTCGGTCGGGCCGCAGCCGGCGCCCCCGTACGCGGCGGGGAGGGCGAGGCCGGGCAGGCCGATCGAGCGCGCCAGCAGCCGCCACAGGGCGGTGTCGTGGCCCTCGGAAGTGCGGACGGCGGTCTTCACCTCGTCCGGTCCGCAATGTTTGCGGAGCAGTTCCCGCAGGGTGCGGCGGATCTCGTCCTGCTCCTCGGTGAAGGCGGCGTCCACGGCGAGTTCTCCTCCCACCTCGGGGTGTCCGGCACGTCCGGTGGCGTCCGGAAACCCCGTATCTGATGTACCGTCAGATTTATGGCTCAGGGTCAGGGTACTCGCAACGGCCGTGAAGTCGCCGTCCTCGGCGTCGCGTTGTCCGACTGCGGCAGGGTCGACGACGCCACCCCCTACGCGCTCCACGCCCAGGCGGCGCGCCGCGCGCTCGCGGACAGCGGGCTGCCCCGGTCGGCCGTCGACGGCTTCGCCTCGGCCGGGCTGGGCACGCTCGCGCCGGTCGAGGTCGCCGAGTACCTCGGACTGCGGCCCCGCTGGGTCGACTCGACCTCCGTCGGCGGGGCGACCTGGGAGGTCATGGCCGCGCACGCCGCCGACGCGATCGCCGCCGGGCACGCCGACGTCGTGCTCCTGGTCTACGGTTCCACCGCCCGCGCCGACCTCAAGGCCGGGCGGCGCACCGCCAACCTGTCCTTCGGGGCGCGCGGACCGCTGCAGTTCGAGGCCCCGTACGGGCACACGCTGATCGCCAAGTACGCGATGGCCGCCCGCCGCCACATGCACCAGTACGGCACCACCGCCGAGCAGCTCGCCACCGTCGCCGTCCGGGCCCGGGCGAACGCGGCCCGCAACCCCGAGGCGATGTACCGCACGCCGATCACCGTCGACGACGTCCTGTCCGGGCCGATGATCGCCGACCCGTTCACCAAACTGCACTGCTGCGTCCGCTCCGACGGCGGCTGCGCGGTGCTCCTGGCGGCGGCGGAGTACGTTCGGGACGCGGCTGCGCCGCCGGTGTGGGTGCTCGGCTCCGGCACCGCCGTCTCGCACGCCACGATGTCGGAGTGGGACGACTTCACGGTCTCCCCCGCCGCGGTGTCCGGGCGGCTGGCCCTCTCCCGCGCGGGCGTCACCCCGGACGAGATCGACCTCGCCGAGATCTACGACGCCTTCACCTACATGACCCTGGTGACGCTGGAGGACCTCGGCTTCTGCGCCAAGGGCGAGGGCGGGCCCTTCGTCGCCGCGTCGCCGCTGCCGGTCAACACCGACGGCGGCGGGCTGTCGGCCTGCCATCCCGGCATGCGCGGGCTGTTCCTGCTCGTCGAGGCGGTGCGGCAACTGCGGGGGGAGGCGGGCGAGCGGCAGGTGCGCAAGGCCGGCGGGGCGCTGCCGGAGCTTGCCGTGGCCTCGGGGACGGGGGGCTGGTTCTGCTCCTCGGGGACGGTGGTGCTGGGGCGGGGCTGAGGGGCGGCGGCCGGGGCCCGTGCCTCTCGGCCCTCCGCCGCTCAGCTCATCCGCGCCGCACGCCCCGCCCGTGCCGCCCGTGCCGCCTCGGCGTCTCGGCGTCTCGGCCTCGGTCTCCGTCCCGGGCGTCAGCCGGTGATGGCGACGGGGGCGTCCCAGTCGCTGCGGTCCACGGTGATGGTGTAACCGCCGCGGGACTCCTTGCTGTTCACCATGTACTGGTGGCCGCGGCGGTGCCCGGTCCACAGCGACGTGGAGAACGGCCAGTCCGTGGTCGTGGTCTTGCGCTCGTCCCACAGCGCGTACCAGAGGACGTCCGGCAGGTCGGTCCGGTTCGTCGCCGTGGCGACGGCCTTCGCGCTGGAGCTGCGGAAGCCGTAGAAGCCGGCCCAGTAGCCCTTGGCGTGCACCGCCTTGTCCCAGGCCCGGATGTACGTGAGCACCGCGTTGTTGCACGAGGTGTTGGCGACGTCGTACGACTCCATGTCCAGGTAGACCGGGCTGCCGGCCTTCATCCCCAGCGCCGATGCCTTCGCCACCGCGTCCGCGCCGTCCGTCGCGCCGAGCGAGGCCGCGGTGGAGGCGGTCAGCTTCTCCGGGTTGCGGCTGGTCTGGCACGGCGGCTGCGCACCCACGTAGAGCGGGATCAGCTTCCAGCCGGTGGCACTCACCGACTTGACCCAGGACGCGGTGAGGTTGGGCTGCGCGCACCCCCGGTTCTTGCCGCCGACGTACACCGCCGCCGCGCCGTAGAACCCGTTGTGCCAGGCCTTCATCGCCGAGGCGGACGGCGCGGCGCACGTGTCGAACGCGCGCCCCGTGTAGACCTTGGGCGCGGGGCGCGACACGGTGGTCGCCATCGAGGCCTCCGCGGCGACCCCACCCCCCACGAGCACCGCGGCCGCCGCCACCGCCCACGCGATGTAACGACGCTTCCTCGACATCCGGTGACCGGACATCCCCACCCCATTCACGACACGGGACGCACCGCACCGGGTGCGCCTGGCAGGACTGCTGAGGCCCCCGGCACAGCAATGCGAAGGCTGTGCGGCGCGCGGCTGCACCGGCGTACGGGTCCGCGGCGCGCGAGGGCGGATCGCACCCTAGCCAACCCGCCTCACCCGATCGGGAAAGCACATGTCCCGATCGGCACAAGATTCCCCCAAGACACGGCAAATCTCCGCACCGAGCGGCTGCGGGGCGCGGAAGCCGGCGCACGGGGATCGAGGAGCAGGGTTCAGGGGCGCGGATCAGGGGGCGCGGTCAGGGGCGCGGATCGGTCGCCAGGCGGCTGTGCAGGTGGACGTCCCGGAGCGCGCCGGACAGGTCGACCACCGCCTCGCGCAGCACGCCTTCGAGGACGTAACCGCAGCGTCGCGCCACCCCGCAGGAGGGCTCGTTGCCGACGGCGTGGCCCAGTTCCAGGCGGTGCAGCCCCAGATCGCGGAAGGCCCACCGGGTCACCGCCTCCAGCGCCCGGGAGGCGACGCCGCGCCCACGGGCCTCGGGGAGCATCCAGTAGCTGACGCGTGCGCCGCGCATCGCGTGGTCGATCATCCCTATCCCGGCCTGGCCGAGTACGGCACCGTCCTCGGTGACGGCGAAGGACGCGAGGTCGCCGGCCACCCAGCCGTCGCGCCGGCGCAGCAGGAACCCCCGCGCCCCGGCCTCGTCGGGCTCGGGTGCGTGCGCGGTGTTCCAGCGGCGGAAGTCCGGGTCGCCGAGGCCCCGCAGTGCCGCGTCCAGATCCTTGGGCGTCTCCTCCCACGGCCTGAGCAGCAGTCCGTACGCTTCCAGCTCCACCGGTCTCAGCACGCCCTCATTCAAGCAAAGGAGGCCGCCCGGTCCGGACGGAAGACGGGGATGGCGATCCGGCCGTCTTCGGCCGCGGGGCGGAAGCAGACGCGCAGGTCCATGCCGACGCGCAGCGCTTCGTGGGGACAGCCGACGACCTCCGTCATCATCCGCGGCCCCTCGGCGAGGTCGACGATGGCGGCGACGTAGGGGACCCGCCCGGCGAAGGGCCGGAGGTCGTTGGCGTGCACCACGGACCAGGTGTAGAGGGTGGCGTGGCCTGCGGCCTGTTCCCAGACGACCTCCTCGCTCCAGCAGCGGGGGCAGAACTCCCGGGGGTAGTGGTGGGCGGCTCCGCAGCCCGCGGCCAGGCAGCGGCGGATCAGCAGCCGGCCCTCCGCGGCGGCCCGCCAGTAAGTGCGCGTGAAGGTGTCGGGCTCGGGCAGGCCGGTCACAGGAAGAGCCCCCAGACGCTGTCCAGGGACCAGGTCTGCCAGCCCATGGCGAAGAGGAGGACGGCGGAGATGAGGATCATCATGGCGTTCTGCCCCTGTTCGGCCCAGTCGTGGATCATGAGGACGAGGTAGAGCAGGTTGAGGACGATTCCCCCGGCCAGGGCGATCGGGGTCAGCAGGCCGGCGGTCAGGCCGAGGCCGACGGCGAGTTCGGCGTAGACGACGACGTACGCCATCGCCTTGGGGCGGGGCGCGACGACCGCGGAGAAGCCGCCCCGGACGAAGGTCCAGCGATGCCTGGCTGCGACGTCGGCGGCCCAGGCGATGCCCGTGCCCCGCTCGAACCAGCCCTTCTTGTCCTTGTGCCGCCAGCTCTCCAGCCACCACAGCCCGAGGCCGATGCGCAGGACGGCGAGCCATTCGGCGCCGGTCAGCCAGATGGTCTGCATCGTATGCCTCCCCTGGGCAAGTAATCTGACGGTATGTCAGTTGAGCGGATGCGGTCGCACCTCCGCAAGGTGCGGGGACGAAAGCGCGCTACCTTCCGGTAGTGACCCTCAACCTGCAGGCACGGGAGCAGCCATGACCGACACCTCGGCATCCGCCGGCACCTCCGCATCCGCCGCCGCCTCCATACCGAGCACGGCCGCGCCGGACGCCATCGTCGTCGGCGCCGGTCCCGGCGGTCTCGCCGTCGCGGCGTCGCTGCGGCACCGGGGCGTGCGCACCCTGGTCGTCGAGCGGTCGGACGCGGTGGGCGCCTCCTGGCGCGGCCACTACGACCGGCTGCGGCTGCACACGACCAGACGCCTTTCCGCGCTACCGGGCCTGGGAATCCCCCGGGCGTACGGCCGCTGGGTGGGCCGCGACGACGTCGTGCGCTACCTGGAGCAGTACGCCGAGTTCCACGGGCTCGACGTCGCCACCGGCATAGAGGTGGGGCGGATCGAGCCCGCCGAGGACCCGGCGGCGGGCTGGGCGCTCCCGGCCACCGGCGGCCGCCGGCTGACCGCGCGGAGCGTCGTCGTCGCCACCGGCTACAACCACTCGCCGTACCTGCCGGACTGGCCCGGCCGCGACACCTTCGACGGGGAGCTGCTGCACGCCTCGCGCTACCGCAACGGCCGCCCCTACGAGGGCCGGGACGTCCTGGTCGTCGGCGTGGGCAACACCGGCGCCGAGATCGCCGTCGACCTCGCCGAGTCCGGCGCGGACCGCGTCCGGCTGGCGGTGCGGACTCCCCCGCACATCATGCGTCGCTCCACCGCCGGGTGGCCCGCGCAGCGCACCGGGATCATGGTGCGCCGCCTCCCGACGAGGCTGGTCGACGGGATCGCGCCCTATGTGGAGCGCATCTCCGTGCCGGACCTCTCGGCGTACGGGCTGCCCCGCCCGGACAACGGGCTCTACTCGCGGGTGCGGGAGGGCTCCATCCCCGTCCAGGACGTCGGCATCATCGACGCCGTCCGGTCGGGGAAGGTCGAACCCGTGGCCGCCGTCGAGGGCTTCGACGGACGCGAGGTGCTGCTCACCGACGGCACGCGGATCACCGCGGACGTGGTGGTCGCGGCCACCGGCTACCGGCGGGGCCTGGAGCCGCTCGTCGGCCATCTCGGCGTCCTGGACGAGCGGGGCCGGCCCCTGACGCACGGCCGCCGCAGCCCCAAGAACGCCCCAGGGCTGTACTTCACCGGCTTCACCAACCCCATCAGCGGCATGTTCCGCGAAATGGCCATCGACGCGCGCCGGATCGCCAAAGCCGTGGCACGGCGGTAGCGGACCCGGCGCGACGGTTGTCGAGGGGGTGCGGAGGAGCGCCCGCCGCACCCCCGGCCACGCCTCCGCATCACCCTTGAGCACCCCCGCGGCGCTCCCGCACCACCCCGGTCCGGCGGACCGGCCGGCCCTCTCCCCTTCATCCGGCCGGGCCGCCCTCCCGCGGGGCGCACAGGTTTCTCGCATCCTCCCCGTTCCTGACGGATCGTCAGTTAAGTAATCTGACATTGCGTCAGTTCTCTGTACCTTCGAGCGGGACGGGCGAGACACATGCTTGGTTCGACCTTCAGCACACGCGGCACCGATCCCGCGGCGGACGCCGGCGGCCCGAACCGCCGCACGCACGAGGTGGACGTCAGCGGGCGTCCGCTGCACGCCCGCGTACCCGACCTCGACCGCTTCTTCCGGCCCGAGTCCCTGGCCGTGGTGGGCGCCTCCGACGCCGAGGGCCGGCCCAACACCGGCATCACCCGGCAGCTCGTCGACTGGGCGGAGCGGGTCGGCGCCCGGCTCCACCCCGTCAATCCCGGCCGCGCGACCGTGTTCGGCCTGCCCTGCCACCCCTCCGTCGCGGATCTGCCCGAACCGGTCGACCTCGCCGTCCTGCTCGTCGCCGACCCCCTCCCCGTCCTCGAACAGCTCACCGGGGCCAAGGCGCGGTTCGCCGTCGTCTTCGCCTCCGGCTTCGCCGAGACGGGAGAGGCGGGCGCCGCCGCCCAGGAGCGGCTCGGCCGTGCCGTCGCCGGCAGCGGGCTGCGACTGCTGGGGCCCAACACCAACCTCAACGCCTTCCAGCCGTTCCGCGAGGACCTCCCCGGCCCGGCCATCGCCCTGATCACCCAGTCCGGCCACCAGGGCCGCCCGGTCTACGCCCTGCAGGAACTCGGCATCCGGCTCAGCCACTGGGCACCGACGGGGAACGAGGCCGATCTGGAGACCGCCGACTTCCTCTCCTACTTCGCCGGGCGCCCCGAGGTCGGCGCGATCGCGGTCTACGCCGAAGGCCTCAAGGACGGACGCTCGTTCGCCCTCGCCGCCGACCGCGCGGCCCGCAACAAGGTTCCGGTGGTCATGGTGAAGGTGGGCCGCACCGAGACCGGCACCCGCGCCGCCGCCACCCACACCGGCAAGCTCACCGGTTCCGACGCGGTCGCCGACGCGGCCTTCCGCCAGTTCGGCGTCATCCGCGTCGACGGGCTGGACGAACTCCAGGACACCGCCGCCCTGCTGGCCCGCGCCCGGCCACCGGTCGCCGAGGGTGTGGCCGTCTACTCGATCTCCGGGGGCACCGGGGCCCACTTCGCCGACCTGGCCACCGCCGCCGGGCTGCCGCTGCCCACGCTCCCTGAGACGAAACAGGCCGAACTCCACCAGTGGATACCGGAGTACCTGAACGTCGCCAACCCCGTGGACAGCGGAGGCCACCCCGTGGGCGACTGGCGCGGCCGGAAGATCATCGACGCGATCCTCGCCGATCCCGCGATAGGCGTCCTCATCTGCCCGATCACCGGCCCCTTCCCGCCGATGAGCGACCGGCTGGCCCGGGACCTCGCCGAGGCCGCCGAGGCCACCGACAAGCTGGTGTGCGTGATCTGGGGCTCCCCGGTGGGCACCGAAGAGGCCTACCGGACCACCCTGCTGGGCTCCTCCCGGGCCGCCACCTTCCGCACCTTCGGCAACTGCGTGACCGCCGTACGGGCCTGGCTGGACCACCACCGCTTCACCGCCGGCTACCGCTCCCCCTTCGACGACGCGCCGCGCACCCCCTCCTCCTCCGCGCGCAAGGCCCGCGCACTGCTGCACCCCGGCCGCCGGCTGAGCGAGCACGCCGCGAAGCAGCTGCTGCGCGCGTACGGCATCCGCGTCCCGCGCGAGCAACTGGTCACCAGCGCCGCCGGTGCCGTCCGGGCGGCCGCGCTCGTGGGCTACCCGGTGGTGATGAAGGCGTCCGCCGACCGGCTCGCGCACAAGACCGAGCTCGGCCTGGTGAAGATCGGCCTCACCTCGGCCAGCCAGGTCCGCGACGCGTACCGCGAACTGGCCGACATCGCGCGCTACGAGGGCCTGGACCTCGACGGCGTCCTCGTCTGCCAGATGGTGGAGCGCGGTGTGGAGATGGTCGTCGGCATCAGCCACGACCCGCTCTTCGGGCCCACCGTCACCGCCGGCCTCGGCGGCGTCCTCGTCGAGGTCCTGCGGGACACGGCCGTCCGCGTACCGCCCTTCGACGCCGGGACCGCGCAGGACATGCTGCGGGAACTGCGCGGCGCGCGGCTGCTCGACGGGGTCCGCGGGGCTCCGCCCGCCGACACCGACGCGCTCGTCGACGTCATCCTCCGCGTGCAGCGCATGGCGCTGGAACTCGGCGACGGCCTCGCCGAACTCGACATCAATCCGCTGATGGTGCTGCCGCGCGGGCAGGGCGCCTGCGCCCTCGACGCACTGGCCGTCTGCCGTCAGGAGAACACGCATGACTGACTCCCCCCGTGGAGTGGTTACGGAGCGTGACGACCCCGTGGAATCCGTTGTACTCCACGTCACCGACAACGGGGTCTCCCGGCTCACCCTCAATCGCCCCCAGGCGATGAACGCCATTACCCCTGACCTGCGCGAACGCCTCATCGAGAAATTTCTCGAGGCCTCAGCGGACCCGGCCGTCCGGGCCGTCGTCCTGACCGGCGCAGGCCGCCGGGCCTTCTGCGCGGGGGCCGACCTGCGCGGCGGTCCGGCCGGTGCGGACCGGGTCGCGGGCGACGTCGCGCGGATGATCCGGTCCGGGGCCCAGCGCCTCATCGCCGCCGTCCTCGACTGCGAGAAGCCCGTGATCGCCGCGGTGAACGGCACCGCCGCGGGTCTCGGCGCCCATCTCGCCCTCGCCTGCGACCTCGTCCTGGCCGCCGACACGGCGAAATTCATCGAGGTCTTCGTCCGCCGCGGCCTCGTCCCCGACGGCGGAGGCGCCTACCTCCTCCCCCGCCTGATCGGCCCGCACCGCGCGAAGGAACTCCTCCTGCTCGGCGACGACCTGCCCGCCCCCGCCGCCGAACGCCTCGGGCTCGTCAACCACGTCGTCCCCGCCGACGACCTCGACACGGCCGCCCGCGCCCTCGCCGGGCGCCTGGCGGCCGGCCCCACGCGCGCCCTGGCCCTGACCAAGCAGCTCGTCAACGCGTCCCTGGACTCCGACCGCGCGACGGCCTTCGCCGCCGAGGCGGCCGCGCAGGAGCAGAACATGACCACCGCCGACGCCCAGGAGGGACTGCGCGCCTTCCTCGAACGCCGCCCGCCGGACTTCCGCGGACGGTGACGCCCCGAGGGCTCACTCCACGGACGCCCCGGGCGGGGGCCGGTACTCCTCCAGCAGGCCGGTGCCGTACGCCAGCAGGCCGCCCGCGAAGACGACGCCGATCACCGCGATCGTCACGACCCCGACCTGGAAGGCGACATGCCGTTGCCGCGCCCACCCGGTGCGGCCCTCCGGGTCCCTGCGCCCCGCGTAGAACGAGGTGACCAGCACCGGCGCCGCGCCGGCACCCGCGACGCACGCCCAGGCGAGCACGTACGGACCGTCGAGCCACACGACGGGCAGCGCGACCACGGCGGCCGTCGCCACCTCCACCGCCAGGAGGCAGAGCCATCGGGGACGTCCGGTGCGCGCCGCGAGCCGCAGCCCCAGCACCGTCGCCGGCAGGGCGTGCAGGAGGGAGGCGGCCACCGCGCAGGCCCAGAGGGGGATGAGGAACAACGGCAGGAAGCAGCAGGCCAGCGGTTCGCCGAAGGCACGCTCCGAGGACGCCTGGGACGGCAGGAGGACCATGTGGACCGTTGCCGCGACCGCCATCACCGCGCAGTACGTCGAGACCGCCGCCGCTCGTCCGGCGTCGCCCCACGGGTCGACCGCGGGCCGCACCGGGGACCCCCACCCCGTACCCCGTCCCATGACCGCCACGCTACGCCCGACGCCCGTCCGCCCTGCGCACGGGCCTTCACTTCTGACGGTCCGTCAGTTTCAATGGAAGGCGTGATGGGACAAGCAGGCATGGCGGTCGCCGTCGTCCGCTACCTCCGGTCCGCCGGGGCGGCGCCGACGGCCGGGCGGGTGGACCCGCTGCCGCGGCCGGAACTGCGGGCCGTGCGGCCGGACGAGCGCGCCCCGGTGGACCAGGCGGAGTTCCGCAAGGTGCTGGGGAACTTCGCGAGCGGCGTGACGGTGATCGCGGCGCCCGGGGACAACGAGGATGACGGACCCACGGGGTTCGCCTGCCAGTCGTTCGCATCACTGTCGCTCGACCCCCCGCTGGTCGTGTTCATGGTGGCGCGCACGTCCACCAGCTGGCCGCGCATCGCGCGGGCCGGGGTGTTCTGCGTCAACGTCCTCGGCGCGGGGCAGCAGGGGCTGTGCCGCACCTTCGCCGTGAGCGGTGGGAACAAGTTCGCGGGCGTGGAGTGGGATCCGGCGCCGGTGACGGGCTCGCCCCGGCTGCGCGGCGTGCCCGCCTGGATCGACTGCGTGATCCACGCGGTGCACACCGGCGGCGACCACCTCGTCGTCATCGGCAGGGTCCGCGACCTCGGTTGCGCGGCGGAAGGCAGCGAGCCGCTGCTCTTCCACCGCGGCCGCTTCGGCCGGCTCACGTCCTGACCGCGGCCGACGTACGTCTCAGCCCGCGGACTCCGGCGCCTGGTGCGGCGCCCACCAACTGGTCAGCGCCCAGATCCCGAGGGCGGCCACGGCCACCGCCACCAGGGCCGCGAGCCCGGGGCGGCGCGACCCGCGCAGCGTGAGCAGCCAGAAGGCGAGCGGCACCAAGGCGCCGCCCGCGGCCACGAGCGGAAGGTCGACGTAGAGGACGCTCAAGTCCCGGCGTTGCCCTTCGAAGCCGCCCTCGACGTTGACCCTGGCGAGCGGTGCCCAGGCCAGCAGCGCGGACGCGGAGCCCAGGACCGCCACGAGAAGGCCGGTAAGGCCCTTGGTCGCTTCCCTCACACACGGGACGGACGCCCCGGTGCCGCACGCGGTTCCCGCGCCGCCGCGGTGCGGGCGCGGGAACCGCCGACGCCGGGGCCGGCCGGCTATGCCGCGAGGGGGAGCGCCCCGGAGTCCGGGGTCGACCGCCGCCGGATCACCAGCGACATGAGCGCCGCCAGCGCGCACAGTGCCCCGGAGGAGTACCAGACCAGGTTGTAGTCGCCGAAGGTGTCGCGCGCCACGCCGCCGAGGAACGCCACCAGGGCGGCGCCCACCTGGTGGGAGGCGAGGACCCAGCCGAAGACGATGGCGCTGTCGGCGCCGTAGTACTCGCGGCACAGGGCGATCGTGGGCGGCACGGTGGCGACCCAGTCCAGGCCGTAGAAGACGATGAACAGCACCATGGGCGGGTGGACGGAGTCGCCCAGGAGCACCGGCAGGAACATCAGCGACAGTCCGCGCAGACCGTAGTAGGTGGCCAGCAGCCGCCGCGGGCTGAAGCGGTCGGTGAACCAGCCGGAGGCGACGGTGCCCGCGATGTCGAAGATGCCGATCACGGCGAGCAGGGAGGCGGCGGCCGTCACCGGCATCCCGTGGTCATGCGCGGCGGGCACGAAGTGCGTCTTGACCAGGCCGTTCGTCGAGGCGCCGCAGATCGCGAAGGTCCCGGCCAGCAGCCAGAACGGGCCGCCGCGGGCGGCGCTGAACAGGGCCTTCACCGCCCGCGTCGCCGCCCCCGTCACCGGCGGCGGCTTCGGCACGAACTCCTTGGCGCCGTAAGGGGCCTGGCCCACGTCGGCCGGGTGGTCCCGCAGCAACACGTACACCAGGGGCGCGACGAGGACCGCGGCGCCCGTGACGGTGAGGGCCGCCGCGCGCCAGCCCGCGTGCTCGATGACGACAGAGAGCAGGGGGAGGAAGATCAGCTGTCCCGCCGCTCCGGCCGCGGTCAGGATGCCCGTGACCAGGCCGCGCCGGTGCTCGAACCAGCGGTTGGTGACGGTCGTCGCGAAGGCCAGCGCCATGGAGCCGCTGCCCAGTCCGACGAGCACGCCCCACAGGAGCACGAGCTGCCAGCTCGCGGTCATGAAGACGGTCAGGCCGGCTCCCGTCGCGATGGTGAGGAGCGCGGCCGCCACGACCCGCCGGATGCCGAAGCGGTCCATCAGCGCGGCGGCGAACGGCGCCGTCACACCGTAGAGGGCGAGGTTCACCGAGACCGCCAGGCCGATCATGCCCCGCGACCAGCCGAACTCACCGTTCAGCGGCTCGATGAGCAGTCCGGGCAGGGAGGCGAAGCCTGCGGCGCCGATGAGCGTGACGAAGGCGGCGGCGGCCACCGACCACGCGCGGTGGAAGCGGGGTGTGCGGAGCGGCCGGGAATCGTCGGGGACCCTGTCGGCGAGGGTCTGCGCGGGAAGCTCGGGAGTCTGCGTCACCGGATCAGCATCCGGCATCGCTTCTGACGGAACGAGTGGCCGGATGGTCATGTTGTGCAAGGATCGGGCCATGGCCGAATCCATGGAGACGCCTTCGCGGAACACCGATCCCGGCACACCGGCGCGCCACCGGGTCGCCGTCCTGGTGCAGCACGGGGTGATCCCCTTCGAAGTGGGCATCCCGCACCGCATCTTCGGCGGCGCGAGGGACTCCGACGGGACCGATCTGTACGAGGTGGTGACGTGCTCCCCCCACGGTCCCGGGCCGGTGCGCGCCGAGGCGGACTTCGCGATCCACGTCGTCCACGGCCCCGAGGTGCTGGAGACCGCCGACACCGTCATCGTCCCCGCCGCCCACGAGCGTTCCGTCGCCCACACGGAGGGCCGCCTGCCCGAGGAGATGGCGGCCGCCTTCGCCCGCATCCGCCCCGGGGCCCGGCTGGTGTCCATCTGCACCGGCTCGTACTTCCTCGCCGCCGCCGGCTACCTGGACGGTCTGCGTGCCACCACGCACTGGTCGAGCACGGACCACTTCCAGAGGCTCTTCCCACGGGTTCGGGTCGAACCGGACGTCCTCTACGTCGACAACGGCGCCATCCTCACCTCCGCGGGCGTCGGCTCGGGCGTCGACCTGTGCCTGCACCTGGTACGCCGTGACCACGGCATCGCCGTCGCCAATGCCAGCGCGCGCCGTACGGTCGTACCGCCGCACCGGGAGGGCGGTCAGGCCCAGTACATCCAGCGGCCCGTCCCCGAGCCCCAGCAGGCCACCACGGCCGCGGCGCGCACCTGGGCGCTGGACCGCCTCGACCGGCCGCTGACGCTGCGCGAGCTGGCCGAGCGCGAGGCGATGAGCGTGCGCACGTTCACCCGCCGGTTCCGCGAGGAGGTGGGCACCAGCCCCGGGCAATGGCTGACGCAGCAGCGCGTCGAGCGTGCCCGGCACCTGCTGGAGACCAGCGACCTGTCGGTCGACCAGGTCGCCCGGCAGGCAGGGTTCGGCACGGCGGCCTCCATGCGGCAGCACCTCCAGGCCGTCCTCGGCGTCTCGCCCAGCGCCTACCGGCGCACCTTCCGGGCGACGGCGGCGTTCTGAGGCGCCTCAGAAGGTCAGCACGCCCCGCGCCACGCGGCCGCCGCGGGCGTCCTCCACCGCCTTGGCGAAGTCCTCCACCGGATAGGTGCGGGTGACGAGTTCGTCCAGCAGGAGCCGCCCCCGCCGGTACAGGTCGGCGTAGAGCGCGATGTCGCGCTGCGGCCGGGACGATCCGTAACGGCATCCCAGGATGGACTTGTCGAGGTACATGGAGGACACCAGGAAGGAGGCCTCGGCGTCGGCCGGCGGCACACCGAGCAGGACGGCCTGGCCGTGCCGGTCCAGGAGGTCGACGGCCTGGCGGACGAGCCCGACGTGGCCGACGCACTCGAAGACGTGGTCGGCGCCGGTGGGCAGCAGCGCGCGCACCGCCGCGGCCGAGTCCACGAAGTCGGTGGCGCCGAACAGCCGCGCGGGTTCCTCCTTCGCCGGGTTGGTGTCGACGGCGACGATCCGGGAGGCGCCCGCGAGGCGCGCGCCCTGCAGCACGTTCAGGCCGATGCCCCCGGTGCCGATGACCACGACCGTGTCGCCCCGGTCGACGCGGGCTCGGTTGAGGGCGGCGCCGACCCCGGTCAGCACCCCGCAGCCGATGAGCGCGGCGGAGGTGAGGGGGATGCCGTCCGGGAGGGGCACGGCCTGGACGGCCTTGACCACGGTCAGTTCCGCGAAGGCCGAGTTGGAGGCGAAGTTGAACAGCGACTCGCCCTGACGGCTGAAAGGCCTGCCGGGACGTCCGATCGCCTTGCGGCACATCGTCGGCCGGCCCCGGTCGCAGTCCGGGCAGGTGCCGCAGTTGGCGAGGGTGGACAGGGCCACGTGGTCACCGGGCGCGACGTGCGAGACGCCGGCGCCGGTCGCCTCGACGACGCCCGCCCCCTCGTGGCCGAGCACGACCGGGACGGGGAAGGGGATCACGCCGTCGACGACGGACAGGTCGCTGTGGCACAGCCCGGCCGCGTGGATACGGACCAGCACCTCGCCGGGGCCCGGGTCGCAGACCTCCAGGTCGTCGACGACCGCGGGCTGCTTCCCGTCGAAGATCACACCTCTCATCACCACACCACCGCCTGGAGTTCGCTGTAGGCGTGCAGCCCGAAGGAGCCGCCGTCACGGCCGATGCCGCTGTGCTTGAAGCCGCCGAAGGGCGTCTCGGGATGACGCTGCACGGTGTTGATGCCGACGTTGCCGCTGCGCAGCCGGGCGGCCAGGGCCCAGGCGCGTGCGGTGTCGCTGCCGAAGACGTAGTCGTACAGGCCGTACGGGGTGCCGTTGGCGATCTCGACGGCCTCGTCCTCGGTGTCGTACGGGAGGGCGGCGACGACCGGGCCGAAGATCTCCTCCTGCGCGACCGTCATGCCGGGCGTGACGTCCGCGAGCAGCGTGGGGGCCACGTAGTAGCCGGGTTTGAGGTCGGGGCGGGCGCCGCCGGTGACGACGCGGGCGCCCTGCTCGCGGGCACCGGCGACGTACGCCTCGACGCGGTCACGCTGGGCGGCGGTGATCAGCGGGCCGACGACGGTGGAGTTATCCACAGGGTCACCGACGGTCAGGGAACGGGCGTACTGTTCAAGGGCGGTGATCACCTGTTCGTACCGCCCGCGGGGGACGAGCACCCGGGTCGGCGCCGTGCAGATCTGACCTGAATGGAATGCCCATGTTGAACCGACAGCAGATATCGCTGATCTGAGGACGCCCGGGGCGGCGTCCTCGAGGATGATCGCCGCGCCCTTGCCTCCCAGTTCCATCAGGGTCCGCTTCATCGACGCGCCCGCGACGCGGGCGATCGCCTGCCCGACCGCCGTCGAGCCGGTGAAGCTGATCATGTCGACGCCGGGGTGCGCGACGAGTGCCTCGCCGGCCGCGGCGCCCGAGCCGGTGATGACGTTGAACACCCCGTCGGGCAGGCCCGCCTCCCGCATGATCCCGCCCAGCAGCAGGCAGGTCAGCGGGTCCTGGGGCGCGGGTTTGGCGACGACGGTGTTGCCCACGGCCAGGGCGGGGGCGACCTTGCCGGCCAGGTTGACCAGAGGGAAGTTGTAGGAGGTGATGCAGGCGACGACGCCCACCGGGCGCCGTGCCGCGGCCGCGTTGACCAGCCCGCCGGGGGCGAGCGGCGAGGCCTTCACGGGCTGCGGCGCGAACGGGATCGTGTCCGGCTCCAGCGCGCCCCGCGCATAGCGCCGGAAGCGGTCCGCCGCAGTGGGAATCTGCATGCTCGACGCGACACGGATCGTCGCTCCCGTCTCCTGCTGGAGCAGCGGTACGAGATCCGCCGACCGCGAGGCGAGGACGTCCGCGATCCGCTCCAGGATCGCGGCGCGCTCCGCCGGGCTCGTACGGGACCAGCCCTCGTACGCCTCCCGCGCGGCGCGCACCGCGGCGTCCACGTCCGCCGGGCCCGCTTCGGGGGCGTGCCCGACGGTCTCCTCCGTGGCCGGATTGACAACTGGATAGTGAGCTCCGGCCGGTTCGTGCCACCGGCCGCCGATCCAATGGCCGTACGTCCCGTCGCTGTTCATCCGCGAGGCTCCTTCGGGAGGCCGAGCACCCGCTCGGCGATGATCGTGCGCTGGATCTCGTCCGAGCCGCCGTAGATGGTGTCGGCGCGGCTGAACAGGAACACGTGCTGGGCCTGGTCGAGTTCGTAGGGCCGCTCCGGCTCCCACGGCGTGGGCCCGGTCGCGGCGGGGGCGCCGCGGACGGCGACGGCCAGTTCGCCGAGCCGCTGGTGCCAGCCGCCCCACAGCAGCTTGGCCACGCTCGGGGCGGCCGGGTCCGCGGTGCCCAGCGTGCGCAGGGCGTTCCAGCGCATGGTGCGCAAATCGGCCCACTGGCGCACCAGCCGGTCCCGCAGCACGGGGTCGGCCACCGCCCCGGTGGCGACCGCGCGGTCGACGACCTGGCGCAGTTCGCGTTCGAAGCCGATCTGCTGGACGAGGGTGGAGACCCCGCGTTCGAAGCCCAGGAGGGACATGGCGACCTGCCAGCCGTTGCCCTCCCCGCCGACGACGTGGGCGGCGTCGGCGCGCGCCCCGTCGAAGAAGACCTCGTTGAACTCGGCTGTCCCGGTGAGCTGGCGGATGGGGCGCACCTCGACCTTGCCGGGCTGGTCCATGGGGACGAGCAGGAAGCTCAGTCCGTGGTGGCGGCGCGAGTCGGGGTCGGCGCGGGCCAGGACGAAGCACCAGTCGGCGTGCTGGGCGAGGGAGGTCCAGATCTTCTGGCCGGTCACGCGGTAGCAGGGGCCCTCGGCGTCGTGGTCCCGGACGGCCGCGGTGCGGACGCCGGCGAGGTCGGAGCCCGCGCCGGGTTCGCTGTACCCCTGGCACCACAGTTCCTCGCCGCGGGCGACCGGCGGCAGGAAGCGGTCGCGTTGGCCGGGTGTGCCGTGTGCCTCCAGGGTGGGGGCCAGCAGGTTCTCGCCGATGTGCCCGGAGCGGGCGGGAGCCTCCGCGCGGGCGTACTCCTCCCCCCAGGCGACCTGCTGGGGCAGGGTCGCACGGCGGTTGCCGTACTCGCCGCGCCAGCCGAGCCCGATCCATCCGGCGGCGCCGAGTTCCCGCTCCCACTCCCGGCCGGGTGCGCGGTCCGGGCGTGCCGTCAGCCACGCCCGCGCCTCCGCGCGGAAGGCCTCCGTCTCCGGGCCGAAAGTGAAGTCCATGGTCCGCCCTCTCCTCGGCGCGGGGCCGTCACTGCCCTCGGGAGGCGGCCGCGGCGGTGCGCATGGCCTCGAGCCGGGCAAGCATGGGCATGGGGTCGGTGCCGACCGTGCCGGGCAGGGCGGCGGCGATGCGCTGCGGCGTCCAGCCCTCGCCGTCCGCGTAGGCGGCGCGCAGTTCGCGGGGCTGGGCCCAGACCGCGATCTTGGGTCCGGCGACGGTGTAGACCTGTCCGGTGATGTCGCGGGCCTGGTCGCTGAGCAGGTAGACGACCATGGCCGCGACGTCCTCGGGTTCGCCGATCTCGTCGAGTTCCATGGGCACGTTGGCGGACATGCGGGTGTGTGCCACGGGGGCGACGCAGTTGGCGGTCACTCCGTAGCGGTGCAGTCCGAGCGCGGCGCTGCGGACCAGCGAGATGATCCCGCCCTTGGCCGCGGAGTAGTTGGCCTGGGAGACGCTGCCCTGGTGGTTGCCGCTGGTGAAGCCGAGGAGTGTGCCGGAGCCCTGCCGGCGCATCACGGCGGAAGCGGCGCGGAAGACGGTGAAGGTCCCCTTCAGGTGGGTGGCCAGGACCGGGTCCCACTCGTCCTCGCTCATGTTGAAGAGCATGCGTTCGCGCAGGATCCCGGCGACGCAGACAACTCCGTCGACACGGCCGTAGGTCTCCACCGCGGTGGAGACGATCCGTTCGCCGCCCGCCATGGAGGACACGTCGTCGGTCACCGCGGTGGCCTCGCCGCCGGCCGCCTCGATCTCCTTCACGACGGCGGCCGCGACCTCGCCCGTCGGCTCACGGCCGTCGACCGCGACGCCGTAGTCGTTGACGACGACCTTGGCGCCCTCGGCCGCGCACGCGAGGGCGACGGCCCGCCCGATCCCGCGCCCGGCCCCCGTGACCGCGACGGCCTTTCCGCTCAGGAAGTTGCCCACGTCCGGTCCCGCCCCTTCTCAGAGTTTCTGACGGACCGTTAGATTTTAGGAGCACGGACGCACCCCAGCACAAGCCCTGAGACCGGGAGGCAGCGATGGCGTTCCCCGCCGAGTTCCACGACATCGCCAAGCGCGTCAACAACTGGGGCCGCTGGGGGGAGGCCGACGAGACCGGCACCCTCAACCTGATCACCGACGAGGTCGTCCGCGCGGCGGCCCGCACCGTGCGCGGCGGACGCCGCGTGCCGCTGGCGCTGCCCCTGCGGCAGGACGGGGTGCAGACGGGCATGATCCCGGGCAGGGTCAATCCGCTGCGCACCATGGTGATGCTCAACCACGAGATGTTCGGCCCCGGCACGGTCGCCACCAGCGACGACATCGTCACCATGGGGCTGCAAGCGGCGACCCACTGGGACGCCCTGACCCATGTCTCGCACTCGGGACGGATCTACAACGGCCGCCCGGCCGGCTCCGTCACCGCCCACGGCGGAGCCGCGTTCAGCGGCATAGAGAAGATCGCGACGCTGCTCTCCCGCGGCGTCCTGCTCGACGTGGCACGCGCCCGCGGCACCGACCGGCTGCCCGGCGACCACGCCGTCACCCCCGACGACCTCGACGCGGCCGAGGAACTGGCCCGCACCACGGTCCGGGCCGGGGACATCGTGCTGGTCCGCACCGGCCAGATGCAGGTGTACCTGGCGGGCGACAAGCACGCCTACGCCTTCCCGTCACCGGGGCTGTCGGTGCGCACCCCCGAGTGGTTCCACGCCCGCGACGTCGCGGCGGTCGCCAACGACACGCTGACCTTCGAGATCTTCCCGCCGGAGATCGAGGACCTGTGGCTCGCCGTGCACGCCCTGGACCTGGTGGAGATGGGCATGCCCCAGGGCCAGAACTGGAACCTGGAGGCACTGTCGGAGGCGTGTACCGAGGAGGGGCGGTACGAGTTCCTGCTGGACGCCACGCCGCAGCCCTTCGTGGGCGGGGTCGGCAGTCCGGTCGCGCCGGTGGCGGTGCTCTGAGGACGGACCCTGCGGTCCCTGGGGTCCGTGCGGTCAGAAGGCGGGGCGGCGGATCAGCCCGCCGATGGACTGCGCGGGGACGATCGCCGGGCGCTCACAGCGGTCGATCTCGCACCAGATCTGCTTGCCGGCGCCCTCGCGCTGCCAGCCCCAGCGGTCCGCAAGGCCGTCCACGAGTTCCAGTCCCCGGCCACCGGTCTCGTCGTTGTCGGCGTGCCGCGGGCGCGGCGGGGCGTCGCTGGTGTCGGCCACCTCGACGCGCACGGTCTCCTGTTCGCCGCTCTGCGAGGCGCCGGAGGAGCGGAAGAGCATCCGCAGCACGGCGGGACAACCGGTGTGCACGACGGCGTTGGTGACCAGTTCGGAGATGAGCAGGATGAGGGTCTCGGCGACCGGCTCGTCGGCTCCTATCCCGGAGCCCGCCAGACGCGAACGGGCCCACCGGCGGGCCCTGCCGACCTCTGCGGGGTCGGGGCCGACCTCAAGCTGAACCTGGAGCACCTGCACTGCTCACACCATCCGAACCGGCGGACACATCGCCTCGCGCCTCGGCAGGGTCACCGTACGTGACCTCTTCGCGACCCAGCATGATTGACCCGCAGTCACCGCAACAAGCGCTTCGGGCATATTCCAGCGCAAGGGGGTACGAGTACTGCATACTGTGCGGGGCTCATTACGGGGCGAAATCGAACAGCCCGGCACAGGCAGCCCACCGGGCACCGAGGCCCCGCCACTGCCACATCCGTCGCGTTTCGCCACCACACGCACCCGATGGAGCGTACCCGAGGCGGGCTCCGACTCCACGGCGTGACGAGTCACACCTCGGACACAACCCGATATCGACGCTCGGGAGCCCCTTATCCGTGATGAAACGCCCATAGCCGACTAACCGCCGCGAAAAGTGTTGTCGAGGAGGCTCAGCGCGAGCCCCTCCTCACACTCCGCCACCGATCGGCCCCGGCCGCGCAGGATCCATGAGCGCTTGATGTGGAGATGCACCTCCGCCTCCCAGGTGAAACCCATCCCGCCGAACACCTGCAGACAGTCACGGGCATTGCGGACGGCTGCCTCGTCCGCCAGCAGCCGCGCGGCGGCGGTCTCGCCGGCTTCGCCGGAGACAGCGGCGGCACGCACCGCCGTACGTGCCATCTCGGACCGGACCAGCATGTCCGCGCACAGGTGCTTGACCGCCTGGAAGGAACCGATGGGCCGCCCGAACTGCTCCCGGTCGGCGGCGTGGCGGACGGCGAGATCCAGGGTGCGCGCCGCACTGCCGGTCTGCTGGGCCGAGGTCAGCAGTTCGCCCGCCGTGACCTCGCCCGCCGTGACTCCGCCGGTCATGACCCCGCCCGCCGTGACCCCGCCGGCCGGTTCGCCGCCCGTGACCCGGTGCAGCGGGGTGAGCGGGTCCACCGAGCGCACCGGCTCGGCCTTGCCGTAGGAGCCCAGCACATGGCCGGACGCCTCCAGCCACTCGATCAGCTCGCCGTCGACCGCGGTGACCACCGCGGTGCCCTCCGCCGCCCCCGGCACCCGTCCGGCCGCCAGGTGGGTCGTCACCAGGGGCCCCGGGAGCAGCGCCCGTCCGGCCTCCTCGAAAACGAGCACGGCCTCCGGGAGACCGAGACCGAGTCCGCCCCGTTCCTCCGGCAGCCGCAGCGCGAAGAACCCCGCCTCCCCCAGCGCCCGCCACATTCCGAGGTCGAGGGTCACCGGCCTCCCCGCCGCCGCCCCGGCAGCGTCCTCCCGCAGTCGCTCCGCCGGGTAGAGCCGCGCCAGCAGCCCATGGGTCCCTTCGGCTAGCGCCCGCTGGTCCTCGGTGAGGCGGAAGTCCACGGCCGCTCACGCCCCCTTCGGCAGGCCGAGGATCCGCTCGGCCACGATGTTCCGCTGGATCTGCGACGTGCCCGCCGCGATGGTGTAGGAGAGCGCGGAGAGCCGGTCCGACGTCCACGGGCGGTCGGCGTCCAGTGCCCCGGAGGGGCCGAGGATCTCGGCGGCTGTGTCGTAGAGCTCCTGGCGGGCGTGCGAGTAACGCAGCTTGAGGACCGAGCCCCCGACGCCCGGGGCGCCGGCGCTGACGTTCCACTGGACGAGCCGCCACAGGACGCCGAACTCCGCCGCCAGGCGCCCCAGCCTGCGCCGCAGTACGGGGTCGTCCCAGGCCCCCGTCCCCCGGGCGGTCCGGGCCAGTTCGCGCAGCGTCCGCCGGCAGGCGACGACCTCCCCAGCGAAGGCGGTGCCGCGTTCGAAGGAGAGGGTCACCATCGTGACCCGCCAGCCGTCGTTCTCCGCACCGACCCGGTTGGCGACCGGCACGCGCACCTCGTCCAGGAACACCTCGGCGAACTCCGTCGTCCCGGCGAGGGTCCGCAGCGGCCGTACCGTCACGCCCGGCAGGTCCATCGGCATCGCCAGCCAGCTGATGCCGCGGTGCCGCGGCGCGTCGGGGTCGGTGCGCACCAGCAGTTCGCACCAGTCGGCGACCTCGGCGTGCGAGGTCCAGATCTTCGACCCGGTGACCACGTAGGCGTCGCCGTCGCGCACCGCCCGCGTCCGCAGGGACGCCAGGTCCGAGCCCGCCCCCGGCTCGCTGAACCCCTGGCACCAGACCTCGTCCCCGCGCAGCACCGGCGGCAGCCAGCGTTCCCGCTGGCCGGCCGTCCCCTGGGCGGCGATGGTGGGCCCGGCGTGCAGCAGGCCGACGAAGTTCGCGCCGACGTAGGGCGCCCCGGCCAGCTCGGTCTCCTCCAGGAAGATCAGCCGCCGGGCCGGATCGGCGTTCCAGTGCACGTCGGCGTAGCCCGCCTCGTGCAGGAGCCGCTGCCAGCCGGTGTCGTACGCCCGCCGGGCGGGCCAGTCTGCGGGATCGGGGGCGGGCGGCAGGGCCGGCAGCGTCCGGGCGAGCCAGGCCCGCAGCTCGTCCCGGTACGCCTGCTCCGCCTCGGTGTACGTCAGGTCCACCGGTCCGGCTCCAGCCCCAGCATGCGGATGGCGTTGCCGCGCATCAGTTTGTGGACCGTCTCGTCGTCGAGGCCCTTCACATGGTCGAGGGCGACCTCCTTGGTGTGCGGGAAGGTCGAGTCGACGTGCGGGTAGTCGGTCTCGAAGGTCGCGTTGTCCCGGCCGACGACGTCGATGGAGGCGACGCCGTGCTTGTCGCGGAAGAAGCAGCAGAAGATCTGCCGGTAGTAGTAGGTGGACGGCGGCTCGGGGACCACGTCGCGCACGCCGCCCCACGCCCGGTGCTCCTCCCAGACGTCGTCGGCCCGCTCCAGGGCGTAGGGGATCCAGCCCATCTGCCCCTCGCTGTAGGCGAGCTTGAGCCGGGGATGGCGTACCAGCACCCCGCTGAAGAGGAAGTCCATCATCGAGGCCATCGCGTTGTTGAAGGAGAGCGAAGCCTGGACGGCGGGCGGCGCGTCCGGGGAGGCGGCCGGCATCTGCGAGGACGAGCCGATGTGCATGTTGACCACCGTCCCGGTCTCCTCGCAGACGGCGAAGAAAGGGTCCCAGTAGCCCGAGTGGATGCTCGGCAGTCCCAGGTGGGTCGGGATCTCGCTGAAGGTGACGGCCCGCACGCCGCGGGCCGCGTTGCGGCGGATCTCGGCGACGGCCAGGCCCACGTCCCACAACGGGATCAGGCAGAGCGGGATCAGCCGGCCGCCGCTGTCCCCGCACCACTCCTCGACCATCCAGTCGTTGTAGGCGCGGACGCAGGCGAGGGCGACCTCCTTGTCCTTGGCCTCGGCGAAGGTCTGGCCGCAGAAGCGCGGGAAGGTGGGGAAGCAGAGCGAGCCCTCGACGTGGTTGAGGTCCATGTCGGCGAGCCGGGCCTTGGGGTCCCAGCAGCCGCGCCGCATCTCCTCGCGGGTGATGCCCTCCAGGGTCATCTCGTCCCGGTCGAAGCCGACGGCGGCGATGTTCCGCTTGTACGGGAACTTCAGGTCCTCGTAGATCCACCAGTCGGTCGGCGGTCCGTCCGGGTCCATCGTGATCTGGTACTTGCCGCCCACGTAGGCGAGCTCCCCGATCCCGGCGGTCAGCGGCTGCGGACCGCGGTCCCGGTACTTCGCCGGCAGCCAGGTCTCGAAGAGGTGCGCGGGTTCGATCACGTGGTCGTCGACGCTGATGATCCGGGGCAGTTCCATCGCTCCCCGCCCTTCCTTGAATCTGATGGACCGTCAGATTTACAGTACGCCGACCACCCCGGACCGTCCATCGAAGACGCGCGGACCCTGGACCGCGCCCGGCCGGGCACCTACGCTCCGGGCGAGCCATCTGACGTTCCGTCAGTTGGCCTACCGGGAGGAGAAGAGATGCGAAGTCTGGGCGACTCGCCGACCCTCTGGGCGCTCATCGCGGGGCGGGCCACCCTGACCCCCGACGCCCCGGCACTGCTCGACACCGACGACCGCCGGCTGACCTTCGGGCAGCTGCACGACCGCGCCGAACGGGTCGCCGCCGGGCTGCACGCCCGGGGCGTCCGGCCCGGCACCCCGGTGGCCTGGCAGCTGCCGACCCGGATCGAGACGGTGGTCCTCTCGGCGGCCCTCGCCCGGCTGGGCACCGTGCAGACCCCGATCATGCCCTTCTACCGTGACCGCGAGGTCGGCCACATCCTGCGCCAGACCAGCCCCGCCCTCTTCGCCGTCCCCGGCGCATGGCGCGGCTTCGACCACACCGCGATGGCGCACCGTCTCGGCGCGCACGACGTCCTGGAGGCCTACGACTCCCTCCCGGAGGGCGATCCGGGCTCCCTCCCCGACCCGCCCGCCGACGGCACCCGGGTCCGCTGGATCTACTGGACCTCGGGCACCACCTCCGAGCCCAAGGGCGTGCTGCACACCGACCGCAGCCTCATCGCCGGCGGCTCCTGCCTCGCCCTCGCCCTGGAACTGGGCCCGGACGACGTCGGCTCCGTCGCCTTCCCGTACGCGCACATCGGCGGCCCCGACTACCTGGTCATGCTGCTGCTGTGCGGGTTCCCGGCCCTGCTGCTGGAGCACTTCTCGCTCCCGGAGTCCCTGGAGGCCTACCGCAGGCACGGGGTCACCATGGCGGGCGGCAGCACCGCCTTCTACTCCCTCTTCCTCGCCGAGCAGCGCAAGCAGCCCGCGGGCGGCAGGATCATCCCCACCCTGCGCCTGCTGTCCGGCGGCGGCGCCCCCAAGCCGCCCGAGCTCTACCACGAGGTGGTCCGCGACCTCGGCTGCGCCCTCGCGCACGGCTACGGCATGACCGAGGCCCCGATGATCACCATGGGCTCGCCCCGCGACCCCGTCGACCGGCTCGCCGCCACCGAGGGCCGTCCGCCCGCCGCCATGGAGATACGCATCGCCGAGGACGGCGAGGTACGACTGCGCGGCGAGGCCGTGTGCCAGGGCTACACGGACCCGGAACTGACCGAGCGGGCCTTCGACGCGGACGGCTTCCTGCGTACCGGGGACGTCGGCAGGCTGACCCCGGACGGCTACCTGGTCCTCACCGGGCGCCTCAAGGACATCATCATCCGTAAGGGTGAGAACGTCTCGGCCAGGGAGATCGAGGAACTCCTCTACGCCCACCCCGGCGTCGCCGAAGCCGCCGTGATCGGCCTGCCCGACCCCGAGCGCGGGGAACGCGTCTGCGCCGTCGTCGAGCAGCCGCGGGACGCGGGACCGCTCAGCCTCGCCGAGGTCACGGCGTTCCTCCGCGAGGCGGGTCTGGCCGTCCACAAACTGCCGGAACAGCTCGAGGTGGTGGACGCGCTGCCCCGGAACGAGACCCTTCGCAAGGTCCTCAAGTACAAGCTCAGGGAGCGCTTTACGAAAGCGTGAGGCACGTCCGGCGCAAAGCCGCGTAACCTCCTCCGCAAGAGTTCCAGAGGGGAAGGGTCACGGTGGGCACACAGGACGGCCAGGACCGGGCGCAGGACGGCCTGGAGGAAGGTCCCGGCACAGGTCCGGAAAGCGGCCCGCAGGACGGCCCGCAGGATCCCCTCGAACTGCTCCGGCTCGGCGACGCCGCACTGGACGCGGGCGAACTCGCCGAGGCGCGCGTCCACTTCGAGACGGCCGAGCGGCTGCTGGCCGCGGACCCCACGGCCCCCGACGCCCGCCGCGCCGCGGCGCTGCGCGGCAGGGCCGTCTCCCACCTGCTGGCGGGCGAGGTGCGCTACGCCTCCCACCTGCTGGAGGAGGGCATCACCCGGCTCGAGCGGGGGACCACGCCGGACGGCGCCCCGCCCGACCCCGACGCCCTGCTGATGCTGTACATCGCGGCCATCGGCCCCTACACCGACCTGGGCGCCTACGCCCGGGCCGCACACGCCGCCGAGCAGGCGCTCAACCTCGCGCCCGGGGCGGGCGATCCGGCACTCGTGGCCCAGATGCACCGCAGCATCGCGCGCACACTGATCGTCGCGGGACGCACCGGCGAGGCCGAGGCGTCGCTGGCGAAGGCGCAGGAGCTCTTCCAGCGGCTGGAGTTGCACACCGACCTGGCCCACTGCCACTGGATGCGCGGCTACGTCCACTCCCAGGACGGCGACCTGGAGCAGGCCGAGCGCGAGCTGCGCACCGCCCGCGACATGCTGTCGGCCGGCCGGTCCGTGCTGTTCACGGTGCAGGTCGAGGTGGAGCTGGCGGACGTGCTGCGACGGCGCGGGAAGCCCGCCGAGGCCGAGGAGCTGCTGACCCGGCTGCTGGACGAGCTGGGCCCGTGGCGCGGCGCCGTCCACGCGGGCGGCGCGCACCGGCTGCTCGGGCTGCTGGCGGAGGAGCGCGGCGACCCGGAGGCCGCGGAGGAGCACTACGTGTCCGCCCTGGCGCTGCTGGAACGCGCGGGTGCCGCCGGGGACCTGGCGGACATCTGCCGGCTGCTGGGCGACCTGTTGCGCCGCTCCGGCCGGGTGGAGGCCGCGCTGGACGCCTACCGGACGGGTCTGGGCCACCGTGCGGCGATCGGCACCACCACACTGGGCCCCGCCCCGGCCGACTCCTGACCCGGACCGGCCTCGCCGCCGCACCGGCTCAGGGCTCGCGGACCGTGTTCACGTACCCCTTGCCGCCCGCGGCGAGGCCGTCGACCGCCTTCTCCACCTCCGTCAGGGACTGGGCCTTCCTGGCGTTGTGGTAGAACCAGTCGACCTGCATGTCCCAGGTGCGCTTCCCCGTGAACGGCAGGTCCACGAACCACGCGTTGAAGTTCACGGACATGTTCTGGGTCGGGTAGTACTTGCCCCCGGTGCGGAACAGCTCGTGCCCGTCGAGGCTGTAGGTCACCACGCCGTGCGCCGCGGTGGTGACGAGGGTGTGCCACCCCTTGAGGCTGGACGTCGTCGCCCGGGTGACCCGGTCCCCCTCCCTGGCACTGCGCCATGTCGTCGTGTCGAGCCGCGGGCCGGGGGCGCCCCAGCCCCCGTTGGGCTGGTACTCGTTGTCGAGTTCGCTGTACCTGGCGTGCTGGTGGGGCGAGATCATGTAGAAGGTCTCGTTGATGTGGTCGCCGTTGCGGCCGCTCTCCGGTTCGTCCGCGAAGTGGATCCGGGCGGCGAACGTCCCGGTCAGGAACTTCGTGCCGGTGGTGTGCAGCTCGGCCTGGGTGGTGCCGCGCCGCGTCCCGTCGGTGGCGGCGCGCAGCCGCAGGACCTGGCCGCCGAGGGCGTCCCGGTCCGCGGGGAAGCTGACGCCTCCCGCCGACCACGTGTCCTGGATGCCGGGGCCGCCCGCGCTGGTGCGGACCAGCCAGCCGTGGGCGCGCAGCGCCGGGTCCCGGGGGCCGCTGTAGCGGAAGTCGTCGAAGACGATCCCGGAGGGCGGTGCCGGACGCGCCGCGCCCATGGCGGAGCCCGGGGAGGACGCGGCGGCGGCGCCGCCCGGCTCGTCGCCCCATACGCGCCTGCCGTCCAGGTAGCCGGTCACCAGCTTCGACGCCCGGAAGGTGTCGTGGCCGGCGCTGAACGACCGGTCGTCGCGCTGGTCCACCTTTCCGCCGGGACGGTACAGCTGGACTCCGATCGCCCCGCTCTTCTCGCCGGGTGCCAGCGTTCCCGCGGCCTTGGCGAAGGTGACCTCGAGGTAGTGGTCGGCGGTCGGCGTCGGACGGTCCATGGCGACGGTCCGCCCGTCGACGTCCGAGCAGCCGACCGAGGCCTGGACGCAGTTGAACGCGTACGGGGAGCCGCCGTCCTGGGTGAAGTAGTACCGGACCGCCACATCGGCCAGGCGCACCCGGTGGTCGGAGGTGTTGACGACCTCCAGCCACGGCCGGGCGGTGGCCGCGGACACCGGCGTGCCCGCCTTGTAGCGGACGGTCAGCTCCGGGGGCGGCCGGTTGCCCTCACGCCAGGCGGGGTACAGCGCCGTGACGCCCGCGCCGACGGCGGCCGCCAGCAGCAGGCACCCGGCCGCCCTCCGGACGGGGCGGCGCCGTTTGCCGCGCCCGGAGGGGACGGGGCGCTCGGGCCGGGCGGAAGGGCGGACGGAGGGGCGGGCAGAACCCACGGAGGCTCCTAGCACGGTGGAGGGGCGATGCCGAGGGCATGCCATGCGGTCCGGGGAACGCGGTCGGACCGCAACGGAACGGACGCGCCGCCTACGGGGCGGTGTCGCGCACGGGCCCGAAGGCGCCGAAGGCCGGTGGCACGGTCCGGGCGTGCGCGGTCCCGGGATGCGCGGACGCGTCCCACGGGTCCCAGTCGTACCCGGCGGACTCCCGGCGCTGGCGTGGCAGGAGAGGCTGCGGGGCGGGCTGGAAGGCGACGTCGTCGTGGGCGCCGCCGACCTCGATCCGGGCCCGGGTCCCCCAGTTGGTGCGCCGCAGCGTCGCCAGGGACCACAGCCGCAGCGGCAGCAGCAGGCCGATGTTGAGCAGGGCGTAGAGCGGGGCGGCGAGGAAGGTCAGCACCCGGTCGACGATCCCCACCTGCGCGGCGCCCCGCAGGTAGTGGACGGAGCGCACCCAGGCCATGACGCACATGTAGGCGAGGTAGCCGGCCAGCAACGTCCAGCCCCGCGGGTGCATCAGGACGGCGACGAGCGCCGCGAGCAGCCCCGCGGTGAAGGCGACCCAGGTGACGAGTTCGACGAGGTTCAGCCACCAGTACATGCGGTGCAGCCGGAACTTGACGAGCAGCAGGAAGCCCTCGCGGATGAACGACTTGCCCCAGCGGATCTGCTGGCGCACGTAGTGGCCCAGGCGCTCGGGGACGTCGGTGTAGCCGACGGCCGACGGCTGGATGAGGGAGAGCCCCTCGGTGAGGCAGTAGTAGGTCAGGCGCCGGTCGTCCCCGAAGGTCGCGGGGCGCCCCAGGAACCGCTGGTCGAGGAAGTCGTCGAGGTGCTTGCGGACGACCCAGCCGCGGTACATGGCGAGCGACCCGCAGGCGCACAGCACCGAGCCCAGGCGGGAGTAGGCGACCCGCTCGCCGAGGAAGGCATTGACGTACCGCATGTCGATCAGGCGCGTCAGGAGGTTGGTGCCGCGGTTGTGGGCGAGCACCAGCCCGGTGACGCACTGGACCCGGCGCTTGGTGAAGGGCCGGGCCAGCTCGGCGACGGCGTGCCGGTCGAGCAGCGTGTCGGAGTCGATGCACAGGTAGACGTCCGCGAGCGGCTCCTGCCCGAAGCCCGCGGCGAGGCCGTGGCGCTTGCCGCGGTTGTCGGGGAAGCGGACGAAGTCGAGGCGGATCCCGGCGCGCTGGAACTGCGGGCGCATCTCCTCGATCAGGGTCCGCGCCGATTGGTCCTCGGAGCAGTCGTCGACCACGGTGAGGGAGTGCGGCGGAAGGGTCTGCGCGAGGACCGACTCCAGGCAGCCGCGCAGCATCGCCGGGGCCTCGTTGTAGACCGTGATCACGCCGTGGATCCGGAGCCGGGACACCGGCTTGTCGAACGTGAGCTCCGGACGGCGGCGCCGGCGGATGGAGAGCAGCAGCTTGACGGCGAGGAGGGAACCGACGGCCACTCCGTACCAGTGCACATGACGGAGGGACCACGAGAAGTGGTCCCATGCACCCGCGAGATCGAGCATGGGCAGTGGAGACCTCCGAACGAACGCCCCCACCCGCCGGACAGAACCTTGAACACGTGTTCTGCGCACGAAGGTAACCCGGGCCGGGGTCGGGCGAAAGGTGCATCCTGCGCCGATTTCGCCCAGCAGCCCGCAATCGGCCCTCCAGGGGCGCCTCATGGACGAAGCGGACACCGAATGTGAGAGTGCTCACACGGAAGTCGGAGATCCCGCTCGCCCGCGCGGCGCGGAGGCCCTAGGCCGACATCGGCCGGGCCGCGTCGTCGGTGGCGGCCTCCAGATCGGGGAAGACCTCGAAGAGCCGGCGTACGCCGAGCGCGGCCAGCACCCGGTTGACGTGTGCGACGCCGTCGGAGGGGCTGTTCCGCGGGAGGATCAGCCGCAGTTGCCCGGCACAGGACCGCATCAGGCGCCGCGCGGCGATCAGCACGCCCACACCGCTGGAGTCGCAGAAGTGGACCCCGGCCAGGTCCAGCACCACACTGTGCCGCCCGTCGGCCACCGCGTCGTGCACGTGCTGGCGCACCACCGGCGCGGTCACGAGATCCATCTCCCCCGAAACGGTCAGGATCAGCCAACCGTCCCGTTCGTCCTGCAACACCTGCAATGCCACTGTCTGGCCCTTCTCCCGGCAGCGGTCGTACAGACCCTATGCCCCGCCCAGGCCGCTTCCCCGCAATGTTCCGGTCACACCCGGGTAACGCATTACCAGAATCGATCAGTTATGGCAGAAGCTTGCCGCAAGGCGTCGTACGTGGCAGCAATCGGCGGATACATTCGATCCGAGGCAGTGCGACCGTAGTAGGGCGACGGCGACAAAGGGGGAGACGCGATGGCGGCATCCGCACCACCCCGCTGGGACCGCAAGATGCAGCAGCGGCTCGCGCGCGGCGAGGAGGCCGCGCTCGGAGAGCTGTACGACCGCTACGCCTCCCTCGTGCACAGCCTCGCCCACCGCGTCATGGACGACGAGGAGGCCGCCGCCCAGATCACCCGCGAGGTCTTCGGCTACATCTGGGAGAACCCGGACGCCTACGAGCCCAAGCAGGGTTCGCTGCGCTCCTGGATCGCCGGACTCACCCAGCGCCAGGCGGTCCACCGGCTGCGCCAGTCCGAGAACCTCGGTGCCGGCACCCCAGAGCAGGTCGAGACCCGGGTCCGCGAGGCATCGACGGCCGCCCGCGCCGACTACATCGTGACCTCCATGCCCGAGCCCCTGCGCCAGGCGCTCGATCTCGCCTACCGCCGCCGCATGGACTACCGCGAGGCGGCCGCCGACCTCGGGGTCACCGAGGACGAGGCGCGCCGGCGCCTGCGGCTCGGGCTCCAGCTGCTCTCCACCGCCGTGCAGGACTCCTCGCACCAGGGAAGGTCCCTGTGAACGGACCGGCCGGGAACGGCGAGACTCCTCCGCCCGGGACCAACCTGCCCCGGGTGCCGATGCCGCGCGGCGCCGCCGAGGACGGCCCGCTGCCGGAGGCCGCGCCGGTGCCCCCGTCCTCGCCGGACGCGCCCGCGTACGACACCGCGCGGGCGGCGGGGACGGCGCGCGGGCCGGAGCGTGACCCCGTGAAGGAGCCCCAGAGCGAGCTCCGGAGCGAGCCCCTGAGGGAGCCCGTGCGTCCAGGACCCCCGGAGTACGACCACCACGTGCTGCGTTCGCTGCTGGGCGCGTGGGCGCTGTCGGCCTGCTCCCGTGACGAGGCCGGCGCCGTCCAGGCCCACCTCGCCGACTGCGCGCCCTGCGCAGAGGAGGCGGAGCGGCTGCGCCGCGCGGTGGGCCTGCTGCACCAGGAGGAGTCCCTCGACCTCGACCCGCTGCTGCGCGCCCGCGTCCTGGAGGGGTGCCTGGGCCGCCGCCCGGCGCGTATCCCCGTCCCCGAGTGGGCCGCTCCGTACGACGCCGAGACGGCGCGCCTGGACGCGCTCCTCGCCGACCTCGGCGAGCCCGAATGGGACATGCCCGTCAAGCTGATCTGGGCCGGGGGGACGCGCGAACTGACGCTCTGCGGCGTCCTCGCCCACCTCGGGTCGGTGGACGGCGTGGTGGCCACCGCCCTCGGCCTCGACGACCCGCTCGGCCCGGGCGCGCCCCGCACGCGCCTGGAGCGCACCGAGCTCGCCGGGGAGCGCTGCCGCCGCCACACGCACGCCTTCGTCCGCAACAAGTGGCGCACCCAGACAAGGGACATCGTGCGGACACTGTCCTTCGCCGGCTCCGCGACCGGCGGGCTGCCGGTGGACTTCGCCGACGCCGTCGTGCCGATGCGGGACGCCCTGATCGACCGCGCCTTCGAGTGCTGGATCCACGCCGAGGACATCGCGCAGGCCCTGGACTACCCCGAGTACGGGCCACCGGCCGCGCCGCACCTCAACCGCATGATCGACCTCGCGGCCCGGATGCTGCCCACCGCCCTGGCCGCGCTCCGCCAGGCGGGGCTGGCCGAGTCCACGGCCCGCCTCGTACGGGCCGGGGCCCCCGGCCGCACCCTCGACCTCCACGTCGAGGGCTCCGGCGGCGGCCACTGGTACATCTCCCTGGACTCGCCCGGCGCGATCGGCACCCCCGAGGCCGTGGTCGCCGAGATCGCCGTCGACCAGCTCGACTTCTGCCAGCTGGCCGCGGGCCACATCTCCCCCGGCCGCATCGCGGCCGGCCGCGACGGGGACGGCGCGGCGATCCGGGACGTCCTGCACGCCACGGCATCGTTGTCACGCCTGTAGGCCCTGCGCCGCACGGGCCCGCCAGGGCGGCCTCAGCCCTTGCTCACCGCCGTCAGCACCTCCGGCAGGCGGCCCAAGAGGCGGGGGGCCGCCGTGCGGACCCCCAGCACCGCGAACGCGGCGCCGTACAGGCCGCCGAGCGGCAGGAGGAGCCACAGCGCGTCGTGACGCCCCGAGACGTGGAGCCAGATCAGCAGGCCGAGCACGGGAAGCGTGATCACCGCGCCCGTCAGCGCGCCGCCGACGAGGCTGAGCCAGGCCAGGCTCGTCTGGCCCGGCGCGGCGGCGCTGCCGAAGCGGTTCTCCTGCGGCATGGAGTAGGGGAAGCGCACGCTCGCCCAGGCGCCGGTGGCGACCAGCGCCCCCAGCAGCGCGAAGGAGAGCCCGAGCGTCTCGGGCACCGCGTCGGCCCGTCCCAGCAGGAGGGCCGCGCCGATGGTGACGACGGCCACGTACGGGACGCCCACCACCGCGATCGCCAGGGCCCGTCCGCGCAGTTCCGCGTACGCGTCCGTGCGGGAGGAGATGGTCGCGGCGACCGTCCAGAAGGCGGAGCCGTCCATGCCGAACTGGTTGTACATCTGCAGCCCAAGCAGTCCGGCCGCCCAGCAGGCGGTGTAGACGCTGCCCTCCTGCACCGCCGACACCAGCGGCAGCAGCAACCCGACGGCCAGCGCGGTGGCCCAGGCGGCCTTGGTCCGCGGATCGCGCCAGGCGTAACGGAACTGGCGCTCCATGACCGTGCCGGTGCGCCCCTCGGGGAACAGCCGGAAGCGGGTCTCCCGGACGCTCGACGGGCCCGCCTGCAGCGTGGAGGCGTCCGGGCGGGTCATGAGCCGGTCCAGACTGGTGTGCCACCACCCGAGCACCAGGCCCAGCACCGCCCCGGTCCAGGCGAGTTCGGCGGCCGCGAGCCCGTACGAGCCCTCCCCCGCCGCCCGCACCGCGTCCAGCGCCGAGGCCGGCGGCACCCAGCGCAGCACACCGGTGAAGGCGCTGATCCGCTGCAGACCGTTCCCGGAGGTCAGCGCGTTGGCGGCCAGGCTGACCAGCTGGGCGCCCACCGCGATCACCACGCCGCTGAGCACCGCCAGGTCACGCCCCTTGCGGCTGGTCAGCAGCCGGGTGTTGGCCGCGGCGACGGCCCGCGACAGGGCGACGCACAGCAGCACGGCGAGCGGTACCGCGAGCACCGCGGCCACCACCGAGGCGGCCCCCGCCACGACGGACACCGCCGCGGCGGCCGTCACCAGGAGCGTCAGCAGCGGCCCGACGCCGACCATCGACGACACCAGGAGCGCCCGGACGAGCGGCCACGGCCGCAGCGGCAGCATGGCCAGCCGGGTCGGGTCGAGGGTGTCGTCGCCGCCGAAGACGAACAGCGGCATGACGGCCCAGCCGGCCCCGAGCAGCACCCCGAGGCCGATGGCCGCCGAGGGCGCGTACTCGTTCCCGCGCAGGAAGACGAGCCCCACGCCCATGCCCAGCGCGTACAGCAGGGACACCAGGGTGCCGATGATCCAGCCGACCCGGCGGCCGGTGGACTGGCGCAGCCCGTTGCGGAGGACCGACAGCTTGAGCCGTACGAAGGTGCCCGTCACGACCGGCTCGCCCCGGCCGGTCCGTCCCCGCCGTCCCCGCCGTCCCCGCCGTTCCCGCCGTTCCCATCGTCCGTCGCCCCCGCGCCCGCGCCGCCCGCGGCGTGCCCGGCGCCGCGCGCCGCCGGCGTCTTCGCCCCGCCGAGCCAGTCCAGGTCCTGCCCCGGCCCGCGGTCGCGGGCGCCCACCAGGGTCAGGAAGGCGTCCTGCAGTGTCGGCGCAGGCCCGCGCACCTCGGCGAGCGGGCCCTGGGCCACGATCCGGCCGGTGGCCATCACCGCCACCCAGTCGCACAGGCTCTCCACCAGTTCCATGACGTGCGAGGAGAAGACGACCGTCGCCCCGGACCCGGTGTAGCGCTCCAGCACCCCGCGGATCACCTGGGCGGAGACGGGGTCGACCCCCTCGAAGGGCTCGTCCAGGAAGAGCACTTCGGGGTTGTGCAGCAGTGCCGCGGCCAGGCCGATCTTCTTGCGCATGCCCGTCGAGTAGTCCACGACGAGCTTGTTGGCGGCGCCGGCCAGGTCGAGGACGTCGAGCAGCTGGGCGGCTCGGCGGTCGGTCTCCGCACCCGGGATGCCCCGCAGCCGGCCGGTGTAGGCCAGGAGCTCGCGGCCGGTGAGCCGTTCGAAGAGCCGCAGCCCCTCGGGGAGGACACCGATGCGGGACTTCACGGCGACCGGGTCGCGCCAGACGTCGGCGCCACCGACCTCGATGAGGCCGTCGTCGGGCCGCAGCAGCCCGGTCACCATCGACAGGGTCGTGGTCTTGCCCGCCCCGTTGGGCCCCACGAGTCCCACGAAGTGCCCGGCGGGCAGCGTCAGATCGATTCCGGCGACGGCGACCTGCTGCCCGAAGCGTTTCCACAGCCCATGGACGCGCACGGCGGGCGCGACGGATGCGTTCGGCATCCGCCCAGCCTATGCCGAGGGGGGTGCGGCCCGGCTAGCGTCCGCGGCCGCAGGCGTACGCGAGGGGGGAGATCAGCTCCTCGGTGTCCGGCAGCCACCGGTTGAGGGCCGTCGGCTGGCGCACCCACTGGACGACACCGCCCGTGCCGAGCCGGGTGGGCGGGGCCGGGACCCAGTCGCCGTCGCCGCGCACCACCAGGTCGAGCGAGGAGGGCGCCCAGCCGAGCCGGCGCAGCAGGTCCGGCGCCTTGGCGGTGGCCCCCGGCAGCACGAAGAAGATCATCCGGCGGGACGGGGTCCCGAGCACCGGGCCGAGCGGCAGTTCCATGCGCTCCATGCGGGCCAGCGCGAGGCAGCCCGCGTCCTCCGGGACGTCGATCGCGTCGAAGGTGCGCCCGGTGGGCAGCAGGACCGACGCGTGGGGCTGCCGCAGCCACATCCGGCGCACCGCGGGACCGCTCCCGCTCGCCTCGCCCACCCAGCCGGGCCCGGACGGGTGCGCCCCGGGCACCGGGCAGACGGAGTCACCGCAGGAACAGCGCGGGGTGCGCGGGCCGCCGCGGCCGAAGGGGGCGGCGTCCTCCACGAGCCAGGCACCGGGCAGCACGTCCCAGTGCCGTTCCTCCGCGTACCCGACGGCGGCGTCGAGGAGTTGGCCGGCGATCCGCCGCGGGGCTGGGACGGTGTGTTCCACGGTGTCTTCCACGACCTTCACAACTGCGCTGCCCAGCGCGGGTTACGGGCGGTGACGTCCCGGCCTCGCGGCTCATGCCGGGCGCACGGGAGCACAAGCGGGGGCGCGCGGTGGGGGAGGTCCGGCATCCGGGTAGTCACCCTTGGGTGTGTAAGCATGCATCCCTCCGTAAATTATGTCGTTTGCGGGGCATTTGAGTGGCGCGTACCGGGAAGGGATCTTCGGGAAGGGATCTTGAGGTCCCCAAAGCGGCAGCTGTGAGGGGGAGCCCATGGCCGCACGACCGCTCGTCGCCCGGCAGCCGAACGAACGGCTGCAGGCACTGATCCAGGAGGCAGGCTGCTCCAACGCCGGATTGGCCCGCCGGGTCAACATGTGCGGCGCGGAGCACGGCCTCGACCTGCGTTACGACAAGACCTCCGTGGCCCGCTGGCTACGCGGCCAGCAACCGCGGGGCCGGGCCCCGGCGATCATCGCCGAGGCCATCGGCCGCAAGCTCGGCCGCACCGTCACCATCGACGAGATCGGCATGGCCAACGGCAAGAACCTGGCCACTGGCGTCGGTCTGCACTTCTCGCCCACCGTGCTCGGCGCGATCGAGCAGGTCTGCGAGTTGTGGCGGAGCGACGTCGGCCGCCGGGACTTCCTCACCGGCTCCAGCGTGGCGGCCTCGGCCCTGGTCGAGCCCAGCCGGGACTGGCTGATCACCCGGGCCGACACGCAGGTCGCGCGGGCCGGCGGGCAGCGCGTCGGCATGTCCGACGTCGAGGCGGTACGGGCCACCACCCGGGCGCTGAACGAACTCGACCACCGCTTCGGCAGCGGTCATGTGCGCCCCGTGGTGGTGCACTACCTCAACAGCGTGGTCTCCGGGCTCCTCGCCGGCTCCTACCGCGAGGCGACGGGGCGTCAGCTCTTCTCCGCCGTCGCACGGCTGACCGAACTCGCCGGTTACATGGCCGTCGACACCGGACAGCCCGGCCTGGCGCAGCGCTACTACATCCAGGCGCTGCGGCTGGCCCAGGCCGCGGGCGACCGCGCGTACGGGGGCTACGTCCTGGCCGCCGGGATGAGCCACCTCGCCGCGCAGCTCGGCAACCCGCGCGAGATCGCCCAACTGGCCCGCGCCGCCCAGGAGGGCGCCCGCGGTCAGGTCACCGCCACCGCGCAGGCCATGTTCTACGCGGCGGAGGCCCGCGGCCACGCGCTGATGGGTGACGCGCGGGCCTGCGGCGCCGTCGCCGGACAGGCCGTGGAGGCGCTGGAGCGCTCCGAGCCGGGAGACGACCCCGACTGGATCCGGCACTTCGGCCCGGCCTACCTCGCAGACGAGCTCGCCCACTGCCACCGTGACCTCAACCAGGCGCCGCAGGCGGTCCGCCGTGCCGAGGAGGCACTGGCCGGACACGCCCCGGAGAAGGCCCGCCGCCGCGCGATCGGCCTGCTGCTGCTCGCCCAGGCCCAGGTCCAGCAAAGGGAGGTCGAGCAGGCCTGCCACACCGGTGCCAGGGCCGTCGAAATGCTCGCCACGCTCCGCACCAACCGCGGTGCGGAGTACCTCGACGACCTCCGTCTGCGCCTGCAGCCGTACGCGGCCGAGAGCGCCGTCCGGGAGTTCGACGCCCGGTTGGAGGAGGAGGAGCTGGCGGCGTGACGGCACGGGGACGGGGGCGTCGTGCGCCCCCGTCCACCGAATCGTTACGGGAACGACATCAACCCGCCGGTAGGGGTTCCCTGTTCTGCGGCGGGACGACCACCCGCAGCCCACAGGACCCACCGCGGCGTGGTGAGGCCCGGAGCGGACCCGGTAGCGTGAGCCGACGATTCCGTAGCGACGGAGAAGGCAGAGGTACCGGTGATGCACGGCGGACGCGGTGACGAGGCGTATCCGGAGGTGCACGAGGGCGTGGTGCTGCCCGCGGACGGGGGCATACCCGGCCCGGGAGCGACCTCGGCGTGGGGTGGCCCCGCGGCCGGCCAGCCCTGGGGCGAGCAGCCCCCGGCGTACGGCGCCCCGCAGCAGTCCCTCCCGGACACCGACGCGACACAGCTCTTCCCGCCGTACCCGCAGGCCGGCCCGCCCATGCCGTCCCACCAGCCGCAGCAGCCCCCGGCGCCCCAGTTCCAGCCCGGCCCCGTGGCGGACGCCACACAGGTCCTGCCGCCGTACCCGATGCCCGAGGCGGCCCCGTACGGCATGCACCCGGGCGCCCCGGCCGACGCGGACGCCACCCAGCACCTGCCGCGCTTCGAGGACGCGCAGTCGCCGCAGCAGGCCTCCGGCTACGGCTACCCGAACGGCCCTCAGGGCCACCAGGGCCACGACGGGATGCAGCCGGCGCAGCAGCCCCACGACGACTTCGGGCACCTGTACCGCCAGGACGGTCCGCCCGCCCCGCAGCCCGGCTACGCCGCGTCCCCGGACTACGCGCAGCCCGCGTACGGACAGCCCGCCTACGCGCCGCAGCCGTCCTACGACTACGACGAGCCCGCCCCGACCCGCCGCAGGCTCACCCCGGCCGCGCTGATCGGCATCGTCGTCGGCGGCTGCGCCGTCGCCGGTCTCCTCGCGGGGGCCCTGATGAGCGGCGGGGACGACGACAGCCCGACCGCGGGCCAGTCCCCGGCGCCCCAGTCGAGTGCCTCGGCCCCGGCATCCTCCGGGGGCGGCGGCGGCAAGGACGCGGCGCAGAAGCAGGCCGAGGGGCTGGAGGCGCTGCTCAAGACGAGCGGCAGCAACCGCACCTCGGTGATCAACGCGGTCGAGAACGTCAAGGGCTGCCGCAACCTGGACGGGGCGGCCGCCGACCTGCGGGCCGCCGCGCAGCAGCGCAACGACCTGATGGCGCAGCTGAAGTCGCTGCCGGTGGACCAGCTCCCCAACCACCAGGCCCTCACCAACGCCCTCAACAAGGCGTGGACGGCCTCCGCGGCCGCCGACAACCACTACGCGGCCTGGGCCGACCAGCTCAAGGGCAACAAGAAGCTCTGCCGCCACGAACGCGCGCGCCCGACCCCCGAGTTCACGGCCGGCAACAAGGAGAGCGGCACCGCCTCGCAGGCCAAGGCCGGCGCGGCCGCGCTGTGGAACCCCATCGCCAAGAAGTACGGGCTGACGCAGCACCAGGGCAGCCAGCTCTGAGGCAGGCCCCCAGGCCCCCGTGGAACACCGGAACGCCGGCGGCCGTGGCCGCCGGCGCTCCCGCTTCCCCGGCACGCACCACGCCGGCGCCCGTGGACTGCCGGGCGCGCCGTGCGCCCGGCAGCTCGGCCGGCCGTCAGCCGTCAGCCGTCAGCCCGGGGCCTTCTCCAGGACCTCGGTCACGTCCACGAAGCCCTTGCGCGCGGCGACCAGTTGGCCCTTCTCGACCTTCTGGAAGGTGACCCGGCCGTTGACCAGGCGCGGCTGTTCGATGATGGCGGCCATGTCCTGCTCCCGCCAGCCGAGCGGGGGCGTGAGGCCGTCGGTGGAGACGTCGTGCGCCTTGTCCAGCGCCCTCTTCAGCGTCGCAGCCGTGACCGTCTGGTCCTTGCCCATCTTCTCGATCACCTCGGTGAGGGCGGTGTAGGCGATCCACGTGGTCTGCACGCCCGGGTCGTTCGGGTCGATGTCGTTGTCACCGAAGGCGTACCGCTTGATGGTGCTCCGCATCGGCGCCCAGCGCGAGTCGGAGGCCGGCGGGTACCAGCCGGTGACGTAGGCGCCCTCCAGCGGGCTGTTCCTGCCGCCCGTGCTGTCGAGGGTGGACTGCTGCACGCTGCCGAGGACGGAGGCGATCCGCGCCTTGGGACCGGCCACCGCTCCGGTGACCGGGTCGGTGGTGCTCTTGCGCCGGAAGGCGTCGAAGAAGGTGGCGGTCTTGTCGCCGAGCACGGCGCTCACGCAGTCGCCGGGCCTGTTGGCGCCGATCGCCTGGTCGGAGATCTTGTTGTAGTCGGTGGCGTCCTCGGCGGCGCGCAGGTCGGTGGCGCTGGTGCGGCCCGAGTCGCGCAGGCCGGCGTCCAGGAAGCGCAGGAAGACGTCGCCGGCGGCGGTGTCGGGGCGTATGAGGCTCACCTTGTCGCACTTGCCCGCCAGTTGACGGCCGGCACCGGCCATCAGCGCGGGCAGCCCGCCGTTGACGGGGTAGGAGAGCGGGCTCTCGAACTCGTCCCGGGTGATGCCGTAGCCACCGAGGTACGGGATGCCCTCGGCCTCGAGGGTGGAGGTGAAGGCGGAGCCGTACTGACTGTAGGAGCCGACGACGGCGACCGCGCCCTCGTCGACGGCCCGCTCCGCGCAGTCGCCCGCGCCGAGCGCCGTGTTGTGGTCGTTGCAGGTGACGACCTTCAGCTCCCGGCCGGCGATGCCGCCGCGGGCGTTGACGTACTTGGCGAAGGTCTTGGCCATGGCCGGCATGCCCGGCATGTTGGTCGCGTTGGTGTTCTGCGGCGCCCATGTCATGACGACGATCGGGCCGGTGGAGCCGCCGGTTCCGCCGGGGAGCGTGCCGCATCCCGCCAGCAGGGCGACGCCTGCCACCGCCGACACGAACGGAAGGGCTCTGCGCGTACGCCGATTACTCATGGAATGGGAAGATTCCGCGTTTGCCGCAACGCTGGGGTGAACACAAGGGAACGGAGGGTCACCATCGGGTGAACAGAGTGTGTGGACCCGGGAGCACGTACGATCGTGCACTGTGCAGAGTACGGAGAAGTCTTCCCGCCGCGGCACCCGCTCCTCCACGATGGGGGGCATGCCGCTCAACGACATGCCCTGGTGGCGCTGGCGCGCGAACGTGCGTTCCGCGCTGCACATGATCAGCGACCCGGTGTTCCAGCGTGAGGTCTGGCTCGCCGGGCAGCCGGGCTACGGCGACGTGACCGACGCCGTCTACCGCCTGGTCGAGGACACCTGGCTGGACAACTGGTCCGCGGAGAAGTACGTGGGCACCGTCTTCCGGGACTCCCAGGAGGCCGCCCTGGTCGACGTGGCCGTGCTGCGGGTGCTGAAGATACTGCACCAGGTGGGCGCGGACGCTGCCGTCTCCGGGTACCTGGAGCACCACGCATGGCCCGAGGCCGTGCGGGCCGCCCGCGAGGCGCACGTGCGGATGGCCACCGGGGACGGCGAGGACCCGGACACGCCGCCGCGCTCACTGGAAATCCTCAAGATCTACACACGCACGGCCTGAGCCGTCCCGGCCGCCGTCCGCGGCGCCGCACGGGCGGCGAGCCGGCGGGCTGCCACCTGCGACGACACATGGGACGCCCGCCTGGCGGACGGCTCGGGACCGCGGGACGACTTTGTGCGACCCTAGCCCCGTGAACGCCGCCGACGAGTCGCAGCCACAGGCCCAGCAGTACATCCTCACGCTGTCGTGCCCCGACAAGGCGGGCATCGTGCACGCCGTGTCGAGCTACCTCTTCATGACCGGGTGCAACATCGAGGACAGCCAGCAGTTCGGCGACCACGACACCGGGCTGTTTTTCATGCGGGTGCACTTCTCCGCGGGCCACCCGGTCACCGCCGACAAGCTGCGGGCCAGCTTCGCGGCCGTCGCCGACGCCTACGGCATGGACTGGCAGATCACGCCCTCCGACGAGCGGATGCGCATCATCCTCATGGTCAGCAAGTTCGGGCACTGCCTGAACGACCTGCTCTTCCGCACCAGCATCGGCGCGCTGCCGGTGGAGATCGCCGCCGTGGTCTCCAACCACGCCGACTTCGCGGAGCTGGTGGGCTCCTACGACGTCCCCTTCCACCACATCCCGGTGACGAAGGAGAACAAGACCGAGGCCGAGGCGGAGCTGCTCTCCCTGGTGGAGAAGGAGAACGTCCAACTGGTCGTCCTCGCCCGCTACATGCAGGTCCTGTCGGACCACCTCTGCAAGGAGCTGTCGGGCCGGATCATCAACATCCACCACTCCTTCCTGCCCAGCTTCAAGGGCGCCCGGCCCTACCACCAGGCCCACGCCCGCGGGGTGAAGCTGATCGGCGCGACGGCGCACTACGTCACCGCCGACCTCGACGAGGGCCCGATCATCGAGCAGGAGGTCGAGCGGGTGGGCCACGAGGTCAACCCGGAGCAGCTGGTCGCCATCGGCCGCGACGTGGAGTGCCAGGCCCTGGCGCGCGCCGTGAAGTGGCACAGCGAGCACCGCGTCCTGCTCAACGGCCACCGCACGGTCGTCTTCGCCTGAGGCCCGGGCGCCCGCCCGGCCGGCGGCCGGCCGGGCGCCGGATCAGGCCTGGCAGACCGGCAGGTCCGCGACGTCCGCCAGGAAGGTCTCGACCGCCGCGCACCAGGCCTCGGGCTGGTCCCAGGGCACGAGGTGCCCGGCGTCGGGGATCTCCGCGTACGAGCCCCGCGGCAGCACCCGCACCATCTCCTGGGCCTCGGCGCGGCCCAGCTCGCCGTCCCAGCCGCGCACGACGAGGGCGGGGCAGGAGACCTGGCCCAGCTCGTCCCAGTGGGCGTCGTGGATCCAGGACTCCCGGGAACGCAGCATGTGCCGCCGCTCGAACACCGGGCGCCAGCCGTCGGGGTGCTCCTCCATCACCTCGGCGAAGAACTCCCCGCGGGCCGGACGGGAGCCCTCCAGCCAGGGATCCTCCTCGCCGAACCAGCGGCGCACCGCCTCGGGGCCGGGGAAGGGCAGCGGCCAGGCCCCGAACCAGTCCTCCCAGCGGCGCTGGCTCGCCTCCCCGAGCGCCACCGCCCGCATGTCGCACAGGACCACGGCCCGCACCAGCGACGGACGGCACGCGGCGAGCTGCCAGGCGGTGAGGGCACCCATCGAGTGCCCCACGACGGTGACCGGGGCGAGCCCCAGCTGTTCGACGACGGCGGCGGCGTCGGCCACGTAGGCGTCCCGCGTGTAAGGCCCCTCGGGCTTGGCGCTGCCTCCGTGGCCGCGCTGGTCCAGGGCCACCACACGGTGGCGGCCGGCGAGCCGGCGGGCGGTGCCGGCCCACTGGGAGGCCCGTCCCATCAGGCCGTGCAGCAGCAGGACGGCGGGCCGCGGCGCCTCCTCGGGCGCGCCACCGGGCCCGGTGGCGGGGGCGGATCTGTCGGCGTACTCCCATGCCGTGAGCCGGAGGCCGCCCGCTCCGGTGACTTCGACGCGCCTGGCCATGTGCCGCACCCCCTGGTACGTGACGTTCAGACCCCCACGCTATCGAAATTCTGTTCGATACGCGTCTTCACGCGCGCAACACCGCTCTTTCGAGTGACAACGCTCAAGGATTGCCGGCCCGCGCCGAGGGGAGGACTTCAGCGGGACGCGGCCCGGCGGGGAAGACGGGCAGCGGGGAGCCACCCGGACAGCTCGGGGATCCGGGTGGTCTCCACGGGGCCCAGGGGAGGGGACGGGGGAATCGGGGGAGGAAGGGACTCCGGCGCATGGGGAGGCGCCGGGGTCCCTCGGACGACCACCCCGGTGCCGGCTACTCCCACGACACGACGCGTCGCGACGCCGCGAAGATCCGCGAAGATCCGCGAAGATCCGCGAAGATCGGTGAGAACGCCCCTACCGCTTGGCGACGAACACGTGCGAGGCGGTCTCCGCGCTCAGCTCCGCGGCCTCGCCGCCGCTGCCGACCAGCACACCGCCCGCCGACGGGGTCACCGACACCACCGCGCCCGGCTGCACACCGGCCCGCCGCAGCGTGTACATGAGCTGGGCGTCCGTCTGGATCGGCTCGCCGATCCGCCGCACGACCACGCTCGCGCCCGCCTGGCCCGTCTCCAGGTCGGTCAGGCTGACCATGCCCTCGTCCAGGAACGGGTCCGCGCCGTCCTTCTCGCCCAGCTCCTCCAGGCCCGGGATCGGGTTGCCGTACGGCGACTCCGTCGGGTGCCGCAGCAGTTCGAGGACGCGGCGCTCGACGGCCTCGCTCATGACGTGCTCCCAGCGGCACGCCTCGGCGTGGACGTGTTCCCACTCCAGCCCGATGACGTCGACCAGCAGGCACTCGGCCAGCCGGTGCTTGCGCATCACGCGCGTGGCGATCCGCCGGCCCTCGGAGGTGAGCTCCAGATGCCGGTCGCCCGCGACGTGCACCAGTCCGTCCCGCTCCATGCGCGCGACGGTCTGACTGACCGTCGGTCCGCTCTGGTCGAGCCGTTCGGCGATTCGGGCGCGCATGGGGACCACGCCCTCCTCCTCCAGCTCAAGGATGGTGCGGAGATACATCTCCGTCGTGTCGATCAGTCCGGACATGCGTGCCCCTCGATGGCTCGTACGTGGCCCTGGACTCAATTCTGACGCATGCGACCGACAACCGGGCCCTGTGGTTGACAGGCGGACGCCGCGGCAGCACGGTTCTCGGCATGACCGATCTGGCCGCCACATATTTCGACGCCGCCATCGCACTGCTGCGGCGCGTGAGGGACGAGGAGTCCGCGGGGATCGAGGCGGCCGCGGCCGCGCTCGCGGACACCGTGGCGGCCGGGGGGCGGGTGTTCGCGTACGGCGCCGGGCACTCCTCGCTCCCCGCCCAGGACGTCGTCTACCGCGCGGGCGGCCTCGCCCTGGTCAACCTGCTGGCCGTGCCCGGCGCGGTCGGCGTGGACGTCGTCCCCGCCACCCTGGGCAGCGCGCTCGAACAGGTCGGCGGGCTGGCCCGGGTCGTGCTCCGCAGTTCCCCCGCACGGGCGGGCGACCTCCTGGTGATCATCTCCCTCTCCGGCCGCAACCCGCTCCCGGTGGAAATGGCGCAGGAGGCCAAGGCGCTCGGGATGAAGGTCGTCGGCGTCACATCGGTGGCGTACGCCAAGGAGACGCACTCACGGCACGCGAGCGGCACCTTCCTGAAGGACCACTGCGACGTCGTGGTCGACAGCAAGATCGCGCCTGGCGACGCCGAGCTGTCCGTGCCGGGGATCCCGGCCCCCTTCGGCCCGGCCTCCACCGTGGTGACCAGCGCGCTGATGCAGGCCGTCGTGGCCACGGCCGCGGCGGACCTGGCAGGGCGCGGGGTCACCCCGCCCATGCTCCGCTCGGGCAACGTCGACGGCGGCCACGAGTGGAACGCGAAGGTCTTCGAGGAGTACGCGGACCGGATCTTCTACCGGCACTGAGCCCGCGGTCAGGCCCGCGGCGGCAGGTCGAGGCAGGCCGCCGCCCGCAGCGCGACGTCCTCGGCGAAGGCGGCGTCCGCCCGGTCGAAGGGACGGCGGCCCTGGCCGCGCAGGAAGGTCAGCACGCCGAGTGTGCGGCCGCGGCTGCGGAGCACGGCGCACAGTCCGTGGACGGTGCCTTCGGGCCAGCGCCTGGCGGCGGCCCAGCTGTCGACCTGGGCCCGTGAGGCGGGATCGGCGGCCGCGGCCCCGAAGCCGGCCCGGACGGAGCCGGTGCGGGCGACCGCCTGCAGGGCCGGGTGCCCCTCCCCGTACCGCACCGGGATGCCGCCGGACACCGGCAGGCAGGGCCCCGCGCCACCGGAGGGCGTGGCGGCGGCCCGCACGAGCCGCGCCCCGTCGGGCGCGAGGACGTCGAGCAGCGCGTGCTCGGCGAACCCGGCGAGGGCGAAGTCCACGTAGCAGGTGGCCGCCTCCAGGGGCTCCTCGCACTCGGCGACGGCCAGCGCGGCCCGGTGCAGCTGGTTGCTGCGGAAGCGCAGCCGCGCCGCCTCCTGCTCGGCGAGCTTGGTGTCGGTGACGTCGTGGAAGAGCCACCCGACGCCGAGCGGCACCGGTTCCTCCCCCAGCGGCGAGCCCAGCCGCACGAAGCCGCTGCGCCAGCAGCAGCGTGCGCCGCCGTCCGCCCGCAGCCCCACCCACAGCTCACTGGGGGCGGGAGGCGCGCCCTCGGAGAGCACGTGCTGCAGGGCGCTCTCCAGCTCCTCCGCGCCCTGGTCGAGGAAGTCGCCCAGCGGCCGCCCGAGCGGCGCGTCCCGGCTGGTGCGCAGGGCGCGGGCGGCGTACGCGTTGACGACGACGGGACGCAGGTCGGCGTCGACGAGGACGACCCCGCACGGCGCGTCGTCGAAGAGCGCCTCGCTGAGGGCTATCGAGCGCTCCAGGTCGATCTGGGCGTGCACCTCGGAGAAGGCGCAGTAGACCCCCGCGGGGCGCCCGTCTGAGCCGTGCACCGCGGCGGCCTGGGTCCGCACCAGCACCCGGCGGCCGTCCTTGGTCAGCAGCGCGAACTCGTGGACCTGGCGGCCGTCCGCGGCCATGGCGCCCAGCAGCCGTTCGCGCACCTCCTCGGCGTCGGCGGTGCGTGCGGCCCAGCCGGCGAACCCGTGCCGGCCGACGGCCTCCTCCGCGGTCCAGCCCAGGATGCGGGCGGCCTCGGAGTTCCAGTGCGTGATCACTCCGTCGCGGTCCAGGGCACAGAGTCCGGCCTCCATGCCGTCGAGGAGCGCGGCGAGCAGCTGCGGCGTCGCATCGAATGACTGCACGTCTGGACATTCAACCCCTGTGTGACCGACGACACAGGAACTTCACGAAATTCGATGGCCGCGCGGCCGTGCTCCGCGGGGCGGAAAAAAACCGCTTGTCGTCCGCCGGACCGTTTCCTAAGGTTGCGAGCACACATGAAGGGAGGTGGTCCGGAGAATGATTTCCCATCGGACGCGTGAGGTGACTGCGGGCTGACGCCTGCGCTCCTCGCCTGCGCGCGATGTGCGTAGCGGGCCAAATCCATCGCAGTCACCCGACCCGCGGGCTCGTCGGATTCGTCCGGCCGATGCCCGGACGGTTCGCCGTCCGGGGAGCAGCCCGCGGGTCGCCTGCGTCTGCGGACGGTGATCCTTGCCGCTCCCGCCGCCGCCCCGCCCCGCTCCCGCCGCCGCCCCGCCCCGGCCCTCAGGGCGACAGGCGCCGCACCGTCCAGCCGCCCTCCGCGGCGGTGTACACCAGACGGTCGTGCAGCCGGTTCTCCCGCCCCTGCCAGAACTCCACGCTGCGCGCGACCACCCGGAAGCCTCCCCAGTGCGGCGGCACGGGCACATCCGTGCCCTCGGGGTAGCGGGCCGCCAGCTCCGCGTAGCGGTGCTCCAGTTCCTCCCGCGAGCCCACCACCGAGGACTGCTCGCTCGCCCAGGCCCCGATCCGCGAGCCGTGCGGCCGGGTGCGGAAGTACGCCCCGGTCTCCTCGCGCGAGACGCGCTCGACGGCGCCCGCCACGATCACCTGGCGGGCGACCGGGTGCCACGGGAAGAGCAGTGAGGCGTAGGGCCGCTCGGTGAGCTCGCGGCCCTTCCTGGAGCCGTAGTTGGTGAAGAAGACGAAGCCGCGGTGGTCGTAGCTCTTCAGCAGGACCGTGCGCGAGCTCGGCAGCCCGTCGGCCCCCGCGGTGGAGACCACCATGGCGTTGGGCTCGTCGACGCGGGCGTTGACGGCGTCGGCGAACCAGTGCGCGAACTGCGTGTACGGGTCGCCGGCCAGCTCGGCCTCGGTCAGTCCGTGGGCGCGGTACTGCTTGCGCATGGCGGCGGGGTCGTGGTGGCTGTGCTGCACCCGCACATCTTGCAGCACGACGGCGGCACCGTGTGCCGCACGGTGCTCCGGAAGCCGCTCGTGAAGTCCGCCGCAACATGTGCCGGACCTCACGCTTCACGTCACCTGCCGGAGGGGACAGACTTACAGGCCGGGTATCCGTGCCCTTCCGGCATCGGGGGATGTCGTGTGGGGCACCCGGTGCCGACCCTCGTGCACCACCCCGTGTGCCACAAGCACCACCGGATCGTCGACCGCATCAAGAGGAGCCGCCTGATGTCCGACTTCGTACCCGGACTCGAGGGAGTCGTCGCCTTCGAGACGGAGATCGCCGAACCCGACAAGGAAGGCGGCGCCCTGCGCTACCGCGGGGTGGACATCGAGGACCTGGTGGGCCACGTCTCCTTCGGGAACGTGTGGGGCCTGCTGGTCGACGGTGCCTTCAACCCCGGCCTCCCGCCCGCCGAGCCCTTCCCGATCCCCGTCCACTCAGGTGACATCCGCGTGGACGTCCAGTCGGCGCTGGCCATGCTCGCTCCGGTGTGGGGACTGAAGCCGCTGCTGGACATCGACGCCGAGCAGGCCCGCGAGGACCTGGCGCGCGCGGCCGTGATGGCGCTGTCGTACGTGGCGCAGTCGGCACGTGGCCAGGGGCTGCCGATGGTGCCGCAGAGCGAGATCGACAAGGCGGAGACGGTCGTCGAGCGCTTCATGATCCGCTGGCGCGGCGAGCCGGACCCCAAGCACGTCAAGGCCGTGGACGCCTACTGGACCTCCGCCGCCGAGCACGGCATGAACGCGTCCACGTTCACCGCCCGGGTGATCGCCTCCACCGGTGCGGACGTGGCCGCCGCGCTGTCCGGTGCGGTCGGCGCCATGTCGGGCCCGCTGCACGGCGGCGCGCCCTCGCGCGTGCTGGGCATGATCGAGGAGATCGAGCGGACCGGCGACGCCGAGGCGTACGTGAAGCAGGCCCTGGACAAGGGCGAGCGCCTGATGGGCTTCGGGCACCGCGTCTACCGTGCCGAGGACCCGCGGGCCCGGGTGCTGCGGCGCACGGCGAGGGAGCTGGGCGCCCCCCGCTTCGAGATCGCGGAGGCGCTGGAGAAGGCCGCCCTGGAGGAGCTGCACTCCCGCCGCCCGGACCGCGTCCTGGCGACCAACGTGGAGTTCTGGGCCGCGATCATCCTGGACTTCGCCGAGGTCCCGGCCCACATGTTCACCTCGTTGTTCAGCTGCGCCCGCACCGCGGGCTGGTCCGCGCACATCCTGGAGCAGAAGCGCACCGGCCGCCTGGTGCGCCCCTCCGCCCGCTACGTCGGCCCGGGCTCCCGGGACCCGCGCGAGGTCGAGGGCTACGCGGACATCGCACGCTAGTCCGCCGCGGTGCACCCTGGGGGCATGAGGCTGTTCGTGGCCGTCGTGCCCCCCAGGTCCGCCCTCGCCGAGCTGGGGGGCGCCGTGGACGCGCTGCGCGCCCTGCCGGGTGCGGAAGGGCTGCGCTGGACGGAGCGTGCCGGGTGGCACGTGACGCTGGCGTTCCTGGGCGAGGTGGACGAGGGCCTGCTGCCCGGGCTGGTCGAACGGCTGGAGCGGGCGGCGCGGCGCCATCCGCCCTGCCGGATCTCGCTGACCGGCGGGGGCCGCTTCGGCGACCGCACCCTGTGGGCCGGACTGGACGGGGACGACCTGACGCGTCCGGCCGCGGCGGCGCAGGCCGCCGCCCGGCGGGCGGGCGTCCACCACGAGGACGAGCACGGCCGCTTCCACGCCCACCTCACGCTCGCCCGGCAGCGCGCCGGGCGCACCAGGGTGGGTCTGCGGCCCTTCACGGACTCCCTCGCGCAGTTCGCGGGGACGCCGTGGACGGCGGCGGCGGTCTCCCTGGTCCGGAGCCATCCGCCGGCACCCGGGGTGCCGGGGGCGCAGCCCCGGTACGAGACGGTGCGGACCTGCCCGCTGGGGCACTGAGGCCGCCCCGTTAACCTCGATGTGTGGACCCGAAGACCCGTACCCGAGTAATGACCGCCGCCCTCGCCCTGCTGGTGGTCGTGGTGATCGTCGGCACGCTGGTGCGCGGCTAGCCGGCCCGGCGGCCGCAGGGCCCCGGGAGGGGGCCGGTCCGGCTCAGGCGCCGGCGTAGACCCTCTCGACGAATTCCGCCACCTGTTCGTCGGTGAGGTGGCGGGCCAGGTCGGCCTCGGTGATGATGCCGATCAGCTTCTTGTCCTCGACGACCGGGAGCCGCTTGATGCGGTGCGACTCCATCTCGGTCAGGACGTCGGAGACGTCGGCGTCGGCGTCGATCCAGCGGGGGGTCCCCTCGCACAGGTCGCCGCAGGTCACCTTGGAGGGGTCGCGTCCGGCGGCGATGCACTTGGTGACGATGTCCCGGTCGGTGATGATGCCGCACATCCGGTCGTTCACGTCGTGGACCGGCAGCGCGCCGACGTTGAGCTCGCGCATCAGCTGCGCGGCCCGGTCGAGAGTCTCGGTCGCCGGTATCGCACGGGCGCCGGGGTGCATGATCTCTTTGGCTGTGGTCATACCCTCATCGTGCGCCCGACCGGGTGAATCTGCGACCGGGCGCACGACGGGGCGGGGGCCGCGGACGCCTACCAGGCGAAGGCCTCCGGGGAGGGGCCCGGGCCGGGGAAGATCTCGTCCAGCTCGGCGAGCAGTTCCGCCGGGAGCTCCAGTTCGACCGCGCGCAGCGCGGAGTCCAGCTGTTCCCGGGTGCGCGGGCCGACGATCGGCCCGGTGATGCCGGGACGGCCCAGCAGCCAGGCCAGGGCGACGTCACCGGGCTGCAGGCCGGCCTTGTCGACCGCGTCCTCGTACCGCTGCACCTGCTCGCGCAGGACGCCGTCCTTCAGTGAGTCGGCGCTGCGGCCCGAGGTGGAGCGGGCGCCGCCGCCCTCGCGCTCCTTGCGCAGCGCGCCGCCGAGCAGGCCGCCGTGCAGCGGCGACCAGGGGATGACGCCCAGGCCGTACTCCTGCGCGGCGGGGATGACCTCCATCTCGGCGCGGCGCTCGACCAGGTTGTACAGGCACTGCTCGCTGACCAGGCCGAGCGAGTGGCGCCTGGCGGCGGCCTCGTTGGCCTTGGCGATGCCCCAGCCGGAGAAGTTGGACGACCCGGCGTAGAGCACCTTGCCCTGCTGCACCAGGACGTCGATCGCCTGCCAGATCTCCTCCCACGGCGTGGCGCGGTCGATGTGGTGGAACTGGTAGACGTCGATGTGGTCGGTGCCCAGGCGCTTCAGGCTCGCCTCGGCGGCACGGCGGATGTTGAGCGCGGAGAGCTTGTCGTCGTTCGGCCAGGGGGCGCCGTCGGTGCCCATGTTGCCGTAGACCTTGGTCGCCAGGACGGTCCTGTCGCGGCGGCCGCCGCCCTTGGCGAACCAGCTGCCGATGATCTCCTCGGTGCGGCCCTTGTTCTCGCCCCAGCCGTAGACGTTGGCCGTGTCGAAGAAGTTGACGCCCGCGTCGTGCGCGGCGTCCATGATGGCGTGGCTGTCGGCCTCGTCCGTCTGCGGGCCGAAGTTCATCGTTCCCAGTACGAGCCGGCTGACCTTGAGTCCGGTGCGTCCGAGCTGTGTGTACTCCATGGGGCACAAGCCAAGCCGTTGGAGTGCGCTCGAATCAAGCGGAGTTGAGGGGGTGTCGGTACGGCGCCCCCAGGCCCCACGCCTGGTGCGCGGCGTCGGCGAACGCGGCCGCCAGCCGGTGCTCCCCGGAGGAGTTGGGATGGGTGCCGTCGTAGGTGTCCCGGGCGATGTCGTACCCGGCCGGACGGGAGGCCAGCAGCAGCGGTGAGGCCGGGGTGCCCAGGTCGGCGACGGTCTTGGCCAGGCGAGTGTTGAACTCCTCGCACTGCGCGCCGAATCCGGGGTCCTGGTCGCAGCGCGAGTTGGGTATGACGGGCAGCAGCACCGCGGCGACGAGGGGGTTGGCGGCCCGCGCCCGTGCGACGAACAGCCGCACGTTGGCCTCGGTCTGCTCGGGGTTGGTGTAGAAGCCGAGGTCGATCAGCCCCAGCGACACCAGCAGCACGTCGGGACGGTGCTCCCGCACGGCGCCCTCGATCAGCGGCGCCATGTGCAGCCAGCCCTCGCCCCAGCCGGCGAGGTGGCGGCGCCCGGAGACGGGGAAGGCGGGGTCGGCGTAGTGCTGCGAGTCGGCCGCGCCGGCGGCGGGGTCGTGGAGCCCGGTCCGCGGGCCGACGATCTCGAAGTCCTCGCCCTCCGTCCCCAGCGACCGCAGGTGCTGCCACATGCGGTAGCGCCAGGTGTGCTCCCCCGCGCTGCCGACGGTCATGGAGTCGCCGACGAACATCCACGCCGTGCGGCGTCCGGGCATGCGGCGTCCGGGCGTGCTGCGGGGCCCGTCGCCGGGGCCGGGGGGTGCACTGGACATGGAGGGGATCTTAGGGCCCGCGGGCCCGTCGGAAGGGCCCTGACCTCGGGTCCGGCGGTGTTAGGACCGTCACTGCCGAAGGCCCCGCGCCCAAGGGCCGTTCCGGGGATTGGCCCACCGCGAGCAACCCTGAATGGCCCTGCTGAGCGGGCCGTTCCGTTTCTAGGGTGGTGGGCATGACGCACTCGGTGGACTTCTACTTCGACCCCATCTGCCCCTTCGCCTGGATCACCTCCCGCTGGATCCTGGAGGTGGAGCGGGAACGCGAACTGCGCCTGCGCTTCCGGGTGATGAGCCTGTCCGTGCTCAATGAGGGCCGCGAGGGCCTGCCCGAGCGCTACGAGCGGCTGCTGAGCACCGGCTGGGGCCCGGTGCGGGTCTGCGTCGCCGCCGCGCGGCACCACGGGGAACACGTGCTGCGGGAGCTGTACACGGCGCTGGGCACCCGGCTGCACGTGCAGGACCGGCCGCCCTCCGGCGAGGTGCTGCGCGAGGCGCTGGCGGAGGCGGGCCTGCCGCCGGAGCTGGCGGAGGCCGCCGACGGCACGGCGTACGACGAGGAGCTGCGCAGGAGCCACCACGAGGGCCTGGACCCGGTCGGGGAGGAGGTCGGCACGCCCACCCTGCACATCGACGGGGCCGCCTTCTTCGGCCCCGTCCTCACCTCGATCCCGCGCGGCGAGGAGGCGGCGCGGCTCTTCGACGGGGTGCGGGCGCTGGCCGGCCACCCGACCTTCTTCGAACTGAAGCGCAGCCGTACCGGAGGCCTCGACTTCGCCTGAGCCGTCCACCTGGCAGGCTTGGCGCATGCGCCCACTGATCGCCGCGGCCGCGGCCTCCGTCCTCGTCATGGGTCCCCTGGTCGGCACGGCGGCCGCCGACGACGGGGAGTCCGTGGCCTTCACGATGTCGGACCCGCGGATCACCGAGTCGAGCGGCCTGGTCGCCAGCCGCCTCCACAAGGGCGTCTACTGGACGCACAACGACAGCGACGACGGCCCGTACGTCTACGCCGTCGACTCCGCGACGGGCAAGACCGTCGCCACGATCACCCTGCGCGGGGTGGGCAGCCCGCGCGACGTCGAGGCGATCTCGATGGGCCCGGACGGCGCCCTGTACGTCGGCGACATCGGCGACAACCTCGACGGCTCCTGGCCGCACGTGTGGATCTACCGCTTCCCGGAGCCGGAGCGGCTGGCGGACCGGACGGTGACCGCGACGCAGTTCACCGTCACGTACGACAAGGGCCCGCGCAACGCCGAGGCGATGATGGTCGACCCGAAGACCGGGCGGGTGTACATCGCGAGCAAGAACGAGGACGGCGGCGGCCTCTACGAGGGCCCTGCGAAGCTCTCCGCGAGCGGCACCAACGTCTTCCGGCGCGTCGCGGACATCCCACTGTGGATCACCGACGGGGCCTTCTCCCCGGACGGCAGCCGGCTGGTGCTGCGCGGCTACTTCGGCGCGCTGATGTACCGCTGGTCCGACGGCGCGGCACGGCGGATCGACCAGATGCACGTACCGCTGCAGCGGCAGGGCGAGTCGGTCGCCTTCACCCCGGACGGCCGGGCCCTGATGTACGGCAGCGAGGGCACGGACAGCGAGGTCTGGCGCGTGCCGCTGAGCGGGGACGACCTGCCCGACGCGGCCCGCCGGGACGCCTCCTCCTCCCCCGGTCCCTCGGGGAGCTCCTCGGCGGACGCCACCGGTTCCGGCGCGGACGGGCCCGGTTCGACCCGGCAGTTCACGCTGGGCGCCGTCACCCTGGCCGCGATCGCCGCGCTGCTGATCGGGGTGCGCCGGCTGCTGCGCCGGGAGCGCTGAGGCGCCCCGGGAACGCCGGTGGGCGGGGCGGTCGCCCCGCCCGCCGGCGGTGGTGGCCCCGTGGTGGGGCCGGGGATCAGAGGCGCTCGACGACGAAGTCGACGCAGGCGGTCAGGGCCTGGACGTCCGCCGGCTCGACGGCCGGGAACATCGCGACGCGCAGCTGGTTGCGGCCCAGCTTGCGGTAGGGCTCGGTGTCGACGATGCCGTTGGCGCGCAGCACCTTGGCGATCGCCGCGGCGTCGACGTCGTCGTTGAAGTCGATCGTGCCGACGACCTGCGAGCGCTTGGCCGGGTCGGTGACGAACGGGGTGGCGTGCTTGGAGTCCTCGGCCCAGCCGTAGAGGTTGCCGGAGGAGGCGGCGGTGCGGCCCACCGCCCAGTCGAGGCCGCCCTGGCCGTTGATCCACTCCAGCTGGTCGTTCAGCAGGAACAGGGTGGCAAGGGCCGGGGTGTTGTACGTCTGGTTCTTCTTCGAGTTGTCGATCGCGGTCGGCAGGTCGAAGAAGGCCGGGATGTGGCGGCCGGACGCGGCGATCCGCTCGGCGCGCTCCAGCGCGGCCGGGGAGAACACGGCGATCCACAGCCCGCCGTCGGCGGCGAAGGACTTCTGCGGGGCGAAGTAGTAGACGTCGGTCTCGGTGATGTCGACCGGCAGGCCGCCCGCGCCGGAGGTGGCGTCGACCAGGACGAGGGCGTCCTCGTCGGCGCCGGCGACGCGCCGCAGCGGCATCGCGACACCGGTGGAGGTCTCGTTGTGGGTGAACGCGTAGACGTCCACGCCCGCCTCGGCGGCCGCCTCGGGGTGCGAGCCCGGGTCGGCCGAGATCACGGTCGGCTCGTCCAGCCAGGGCGCCAGCTTGGCGGCCTTGGCGAACTTGGAGGAGAACTCGCCGAAGCTGAGGTGCTGCGACTTGCGCTCGACCAGTCCGTGGGTGGCGACGTCCCAGAAGGCGGTGGAGCCGCCGTTGCCGAGCACCACCTCGTAGCCCTCGGGGAGCGCGAACAGCTCGCGGATGCCGTCCCGGACCCGGCCGACCAGGTCCTTCACCGGCGCCTGCCGGTGAGAGGTGCCCATCAGCGAGGTGCCGGTCGCGGCGAGCGCGCTGAGCGCCTCGGGCCGCACCTTGGAGGGGCCCGAACCGAATCGTCCGTCGGCGGGCTTGATGTCAGCGGGAATCTGGATCTCGGCCACGTTCGCAGCGTAGTGCGTGACGACCCCGTCACGGGGCTCCGTTCCATCCGGTGAGACATGCGCCGCGGCGGGGCAGGCTGAGGGACATGGCGGACGATCTGCGGCACGCACTGCGCCGCGACCTGGAGCGGGCCGTACGGGGCGAGGTCTCCTTCGACGCGCAGAGCAGGGCGCTGACCACGATGGACGCGTCCAACTACCGGCGCGTTCCGGTGGCCGTGGTCGCCCCGCACGACGCCGACGACGTGGCCGCGGCGCTCGCCGTGTGCCAGGCGCACGGGGTGCCGGTGGTACCGCGCGGCGGCGGCACGTCGATCGCCGGGCAGGCGACGGGCACCGGGGTCGTGCTCGACTTCACCCGGCACATGCACCGGATCGTGTCACTCAGCCCCGAGGCGTTGACGGCCCGCGTGCAGCCGGGGGTGGTCCTCGACGACCTGCGGCGCGCCGCCGCCGCACACGGGCTGACCTTCGGCCCCGATCCGTCCACCCACAGCCGCTGCACCCTCGGCGGGATGATCGGCAACAACGCCTGCGGCGCGCACTCCGTCGCCTGGGGCACCACGGCCGACAACGTCCGGGCCCTGGAGTGCCTCACCTACGGCGGCGAACCGCTGCGCACCGCCGGGCCGCTCCGCGCCGACCTGCGGGAACTGGTGGACGGCAACCTCGCCCTGCTGCGCACCGGCTACCCGCAGCAGCTCCCCCGCCGCATCTCCGGCTACGCCCTCGACGCCCTGCTCCCCGAACGCGGCCGGGACCTGGCCCGAGCCCTGACCGGCAGCGAGGGCACGCTCGCCGTGATCACCGAGGCCGAGGTCCGGCTGGTGCCCGCGCCCCCGGTGCGTGTGCTGGTCGTCCTCGGCTACCCGGACGAGGGCGCCGCCGCCGACGCCGCCAACGGCCTGCTGCCGTACGGCCCGCTGACCGTGGAGGGCATGGCCGCCGACCTGGTGGGCGGGGAGGCCGCCGGGCTGCTGCCCCGGGGCGGCGCGTGGCTCTTCGTCGAGATGCCCGGCACCGGCGAGGCGGAGGCGCTGCGCCGGCTCGCGGACGCGGTCGGCTCGGCCGTCGTGACCGACCCCGCCGCGCAGCGCGCGCTGTGGCGGATCCGCGAGGAGGCCGCCGGGACCGCCACCCGGACGCCCGGGGGCGCGGAGGCCTGGCCGGGCTGGGAGGACTGCGCGGTGCCCCCGGCACGGCTCGGCGCCTACCTGCGCGACTTCCGCGCGCTGCTGCGCGAGCACGGTCTGCACGGCACCCCGTACGGGCACTTCGGCGACGGCTGCATCCACGTGCGCATCGACTTCGACCTGCTCGGCGCGCCGGGGGTGGCCCGCTTCCGGCGCTTCTCCGAGGAGGTCGCGGACCTCGTCGTCGCCCACGGCGGCTCGCTGTCCGGGGAGCACGGCGACGGGCAGGCCCGCGCGGAGCTGCTGCCCCGGATGTACGGGGACGAACTCGTCGCCCTCTTCGGGCGGTTCAAGGACGCGCTGGACCCGGCGGGCGGACTCAACCCCGGCATGCTCGTACGGCCCGGTCCCCTCGACGGGAACCTGCGCTTCGCGGTCCTGCCGCGCCGGCCGGTCGACGTCGCCTTCGGCTACCCCCACGACGGCGGGGACTTCTCGGCCGCGGTGCGCCGCTGCGTGGGCGTCGCCAAGTGCCGGGACACGGGCGGGGGTCCGGGGGCGGACGTCATGTGCCCCTCGTACCGGGCGACGCGCGAGGAGCGGCACTCGACCCGCGGCCGCGCCCGGCTGCTGCACGAGATGCTCGCCGGCGAGGTCGTCACCGGCGGCTGGCGCTCCCCGGAGGTCGCGGACGCCCTCGACCTGTGCCTGTCCTGCAAGGGCTGCCGCACGGACTGCCCGGTCGGCGTCGACATGGCCACCTACAAGGCGGAGTTCCTGCACCACCACTACCGGCGGCGGCTTCGGCCCGCCTCCCACTACCTGATGGGCGGGCTGCCGACCTGGCTGCGCGCGGCGGCCCCGGCCGCCGGGACCGTGAACGCCCTGGCGCGGGTGGGGCCGCTGGCGGCCCTGGCCAAGCGTGCGGCGGGTGTCGCGCCCGAGCGGGAACTGCCGCTGCTGGCCGAGGAGTCCTTCGTGCGCTGGTGGCGGCGGCAGGAGCCCGCCCCGGGGACGGGGGCGGACGCGGAGGCGGCGACCGTGGTCCTGTGGCCGGACACCTTCACCGACCGCTTCTCCCCCGAGGTCGGCCGCGCCGCCGTACGCGTCCTCCAGGCGGCCGGGTTGCGGGTCGTGCTGCCGCCGGGGCGTGTGTGCTGCGGGCTGACCTGGGTCTCGACCGGCCGGCTCGACCGGGCCCGCCGGGTGATGCGCCGCACGGTGCGGCGGATGGCTCCGGTGGTGGCCGAGGGGCATCCCGTCGTCGTCCTGGAACCGAGCTGCGCGGCGGCGCTCCGCACCGATCTGCCCGAACTCCTGGGCACCGACGAGGCCACGGCCCTGGCGGGCTCCGTGCGCACCTTCGCGCAGGTCCTGGAAGAGGCGGCGCCCGGCTGGACGCCGCCGCGCCTCGACCGGGCCGTCACCGGCCAGACCCACTGCCACCAGCACGCCGTCCTCGGTGACGCCGCCGAACGCCGGCTGCGCGCCCGTGCCGGGCTCGGCGGCACCCTGGCCTCCGGCTGCTGCGGCCTGGCCGGGAACTTCGGCTTCGAGCGCGGCCACTACGAGGTCTCCGTCGCCTGCGCCGAGGACCGTCTCCTCCCCGCCGTCCGCGCCGCCCGCCCCGGAACGGCCGTCCTGGCGGACGGCTTCTCCTGCCGCACCCAGCTCGCCCAGCTCGCCGGGGTACGGGCCCGGCACCTCGCGGAACTGCTGGCGGACGGGCTGTGAGGCGGCGAGCGGTGCACAGGGCTGGACCTCAGAACTCCGCGGTGTCCAGCTCCAGTCCGAAAGGCTCGGGCAGCCGCAGCGGCGTGCCGAACGGGTGCGGGCCGTCCACCGACCGGTAGCCGAGCTCCCCCGGCTCCGCGTACAGGGTGCAGCTGCGCTCCTGCCGGTCGACGAGCAGGTACAGCGGGGCGCCGTACTCGGCGTAGCGGCGGCGTTTGACGATGCGGTCGGTGTCGCCGTTGGACTCGGAGGTGACCTCCACCACCAGCAGGGTCTGGTGGGGGACGAGAGCGTCGGCTTCCGCCAGGCCTTCCGGCACGACGGCCAGGTCCGGCACGTACCAGTTCCCACTGCCGGGAAGGTCCAGATTTCCCGAGCCTGAGAGGCAGCCCATCTTCTGCACGACGGGGTCGATCTGCCGACGGATCATGGCCGCGGCCTTCTCATGCCCCCACGTAGGTGGCACCACTTGCTCGATGACCCCCTCGACGATCTGCACCCGGTCCCCCCCGTGGTGCCGGATCGCGTACTTGAGCGCGGTTTCCGGGTCGTCCGGCGCGTACGAGCCGGCGGCCGCCCGGGGCGCCCAGTGGGGCTGTGAGCTCATCGGACCTCCAGGGGCTCCGCGCATGCGACTGACGACACCTCCGATTCTCACGCAGCCACCGCCCGCCCGGGTCACTCCGATCGCACATTCACTCGAAACGATGAAGCACCCCCGAGGTCACCGACGCCGGCATCGGGGTCACGGCACCAGCACGAGCCTCCCCCGCAGTCCGCCCTCCGCGAGACGGGCGTGGGCCTTGGCGGCCTCCGCCAGGGGGTACGTGTCGGCCACCCGCGTGGTGAGCACGCCCCGGTCCAGCAGGGCCACGAGTTCCGCGAGGCGCCCGCCGTCCGGCTGGACCTGGACACCGGCGACGCGGACGCCGCGCTCGGCGGCGGGCACCGCGTCGGGCCGGGCGGTGACGTAGGCGCCGCCGTCCCGTACCGCGGCCAGGGCAGGGGAGCCGAGCGCCGCCGCGTCGAGGGCGGCGTCGGCCCGGACTCCGTCCAGGGACGACACGGCTTCGTCGGCGCCCAGTTCCCGCAGCAGCGGCGCGTCGGCGGGGCGGGCCAGGGCCACGACGTGCAGCCCCGCGTGCCGGGCCAGCTGGACGGCGTAGCCCCCGACCGCGCCCGCCGCGCCGGTGACCAGCAGGCGGTCGCCGGGCCGGACGGCGAGCAGGCCCAGCGCCTGGTCGGCGGTGAGGGCGTTGGTGGGGAGGGTGGCGGCGTGGACGGGGTCGACGGACGAGGGGGCCGCGGCGACGGCGTCCGCGTCCAGCACGACGTGGTCGGCGTGCGCCTTGGTCCGCTGCCCGAACCCGCCCACGGCGCCCACGACGGCCGTGCCCGTCGCAAGGCCGGAGACCCCGGCGCCGACCGCGTCCACGGTGCCCGCGACGTCCCAGCCCAGCCCGAGGAACCCGCCGGGCACCAGTGCCTCGGCGCCGAGATGGCCGGCCCGTACGGCGAGGTCGGCGGGGTTGACCCCGGCCGCGGCGACCCGTACCCGGACCTGGCCGGGACCCGGCTCGGGCAGCGGCACCTCGGCCACCTCCAGCACCTCGGGCCCGCCGAATTCCCTGATCACGACAGCGCGCATGACGAAGACTCCCTGTTCCTCCGGATCACGGCGGTCCGTGGTCCGGTACCGCCACGCACAAACCTAGGGAGAGCTACTCTCTTCCAGTAAGTACGTACCTGGGAGTGCGTACCGAACCGAGGAGTCCGGAGGGGAGTCCCATGGCGACGACCACCGCGTCCCAGCGGCGCGAGGAGGCCCGTGCGGCCTACAACGCGTTCATGAAGGGCTGCCCGACCAACCTGCTGCTCTCCCGGATCAGCGACAAGTGGGTCGGCCTGGTCCTGTCCGCGCTCAAGGAGAGCCCGCAGCGCTACAGCGACCTCGGGCGCCGCATCGCGGGCGTAAGCCAGAAGATGCTCACGCAGACACTGCGCACCCTGGAGCGGGACGGCCTGGTGTCGCGGACGGTCACCCCCTCCGTCCCCGTGCGGGTGGACTACGAGCTGACGCCGCTGGGCGCGAGCCTGGCCTCGCTGTTCTCGGCCGTGAAGGAGTGGGCGGAGGAGCACATCGAGGAGGTCGTCGAGGCCCGCGGGCGCTACGACGCGGCAGCGGAGGCGCAGGCGTCCTGAGGCCGCACCGGGCCGCCCGGTTTCACCGATCCCCTGTGCCGTTCATCCGGTTTCCGGCATTCTGTAGAGCCATAACCGGCCATTTCGGCCGAGTTACGGCAATGGGGGGACCGCCATGCCCGGAGAAGAGCGGGGCACGCTCGGCCGGCTCGTAAAAGCGCTCAGCCTGGGGACGCTGGTGACCGTCTACGTCGCCAGCCTGCTGATCACCTACCGCCAGCTGCACGCCAAACCCGTGCTGCAGGACGTGATCGGGGCACCGGACTGGACCCGTGCGGTCCTGGTCATGGGCCTGGTGATCGGCGGCGGGCTGGGCACGGCCGCGGCGATAGTCGACGACCGCCGCGAGCTGCCCTCGTGGTTCCTGACCGCCGTGGGTGTGGCGGGTGCGCTGGCCTGGAGCCTGTGGGCCTCGTCGAGCCTGGGCGAGGACTACGTCCACATGCTCTTCGCGGCCACCGCCCCGGTCACCGGCCTGCTGGTGTGGGCCGAGCTGATGCGGCAGTTCCGCAACCAGCGCCGGGTCGCCGTCGCCTGACCACCCGGCCGCCCGACCGGCTGCGCGGCCGCACGGCCGGCCGGGCCGGGGCAGCCCTCAGGCGGCCACCGACTCCGACTCCCGCGGAACGAACTCGATCAGCTTGTGGTCCTTGCCGCGGTGCAGGTCGATCTTGAGCCGCAGTCCGCCCAGCCGGGCCAGGACGAGTCCGACGCAGGCCGCCGCCGCCGCGGCGACCAGGCCGCCGGCCAGGAATCCGGTCCGGGCCCCGAAGACGTCGGTGATCCAGCCGACGAGCGGCCCGCCCAGCGGCGTGCCGCCCACGAAGACCATCATGAACAGAGCCATGACGCGGCCCCGCATGGCGGGGTCGGTGGCGAGCTGCACGCTGGCGTTGGCGGTGGTGTTGAAGGTCAGGCCGAAGACGCCGATCGGCAGCATCAGAGCCAGGAAGATCCAGTAGGTCGGCGCCAGCGCCGCCACGACCTCCAGCAGCCCGAACCCCAGCGCCGCGCCGACCAGCAGCCGCAGCCGGGTGCTGCCCCGCCGGGCCGCCAGCAGCGCGCCGACCACGGAGCCGACCGCGAGGACCGAGTTGAACAGCCCGTACATGCCGGCGTCGCCGTGGAAGACGTGGTCGGCGAAGGCGGTGAGCCAGATCGGGAAGTTGTACGCGAAGGTGCCGATGAAGCCGACCAGCACGATGGGCCAGATCAGCTCGGGCCGTCCGGCGACATAGCGCAGGCCCTCGCGCAGCTGGCCCTTGCCGCGCGGCGCGGTGGGCACCGCGTACAGCTCGGAACGGCGCATGAGCAGCAGCCCGGCGAGCGGCGCCAGGAAGGACAGGCCGTTGAACAGGAACGCCCAGCCGCTGCCGACCGCGGTGATCAGCGCGCCCGCGACGGCGGGGCCGATGAGGCGGGCGCTCTGGAAGTTCGCGGAGTTCAGCGAGACCGCGTTGCGGACGTCGGCCGGGCCGACCATCTCGACGACGAACGCCTGCCGTGCCGGGTTGTCCACGACGGTGACCATGCCGAGGCCGAAGGCGATGGCGTACACGTGCCAGACCTGCACGGCGCCGCTGAGGGTCAGCGCGGCGAGGGCGAGACCCAGCAGGCCCATCAGGGCCTGGGTGGCCAGCAGGATGCGGCGCTTGGGGTAGCGGTCGGCGATGACGCCGCCGTAGAGCCCGAAGAGGAGCATCGGGAGGAACTGGAGCGCGGTCGTGATGCCGACGGCGAAGGAGGACCCGGTGAGGCTCAGCACCAGCCAGTCCTGCGCGATGCGGGACATCCAGGTGCCGGTGTTGGAGACGATCGCCCCGCCGGCGAAGAGCCGGTAGTTGCGGTTGCGGAGCGAACTGAACATGCCGCCGGGCGCGGCCGGCACGGCGGGACGGTCGGCGCCGGGGGCCCCGGGCGGTCCGGACGGCCCCGCGGCTCCCGCGGCGGCGTCGGCGCCCGCCGGGGTGGGCAGGTCGGCCGGGTCGGCCGTGCCGGCCGGTCCGGTCCGCTCAGGAATGTTCGGTTCGGGTGCGGCGTCTGATGCGGCTGCCGAACTCAATCCGGTCTCGCCTCCTCGTCATCGGGTCCTTGCGTCGGCGTGAGCGAGCTTCTCCAGGACGGGCGCCGCCTCGCGGAGCACGGCGCGTTCCTCCTCCGTGAGGGTGGCCATGAGTTCGGCCAGGAACGCGTTGCGCCGGGCCCGGCTCTCCTCGAGCATCTCCTCCGCCTGCTCGGTCTGCCGGACGACGACCTGGCGCCGGTCCTCCGGATGCGGGTCCCGGTGCACCAGGCCCTTCGACTCGAGCATGGCGACGATCCGCGTCATGGACGGCGGTTGCACGTGCTCCTTGCGGGCCAGCTCCCCGGGGGTGGCGGACCCGCAGCGCGCGAGGGTGCCCAGCACGGACATCTCCGTCGGGCTCAGCGACTCGTCGACCCGTTGGTGGCGCAGTCGGCGGGAGAGCCGCATCACGGCACCGCGCAGCGTGTTCACCGCTGTGCGGTCGTCCTCGGACAGTTCGGTCACGTTCATTAGACTAGCTCATTACTTACGCTAAATAAAAATTGCCGGAGCGACGCCGCGTCCAAACACATTCGTCAAGGAAGTCACCCATCCGGGTGAGTTCCGCCCCGAAAACGAGGCATGCCCCGAGGGGCCCGCCGGACCCTTGGGCCATGGCTTCGAGAGTGCTCAGCATGCGCATAGACGGGGACCTGCTGGACCGTCTCCAGGCTCACGCCGCGAAACGCGGGATGAGCGTCCAGGACTACATCGTCCGGACGCTCATCCGCGATGACTTCGACGAACGGCTCAAGGCCTCCGTCGACGAGACCGAGCAGTTCTACACGGCCGGTTACGTCAGGCCGAGCGCCGGCATCAGGTAGTAGAAGGCGAAGACCGCCGAGACCGCGTAGAGCGCGGGCGGCACCTCACGGCCGCGCCCCGCCACCACCCGCAGCACGCAGAAGGTGATGAACCCGATGCCGATGCCGTTGGTGATCGAGTAGGTGAACGGCATGAGCAGCATCGTCAGGAACGCCGGGACGGCGATCGTGAAGTCGCTCCAGTCGATCTCCCGCACGCTGCCCGCCATGATCAGGAAGCCCACCGCGACCAGCGCGGGGGTGGCCGCCTGGGCCGGGACCATCGTGGCCAGCGGCGCGAAGAACAGGGCGACGACGAAGAGCAGCCCGGTGGCGATCGAGGCGAGGCCGGTGCGCGCACCCTCGCCGGCGCCGGCGGTGGACTCCGCGTAGCAGGTGTTGGCCGAGCAGGAGCTGAGGCCGCCCGCCGCGGTCGCGATGCCGTCGACCATGAGGACCCGGCTCATCCCGGGCAGGTCGCCCCTGGAGTCCAGCAGGTGCGCCTCGTCGGCGACGCCGAGGATGGTGCCCATCGCGTCGAAGAAGCAGCTCAGCAGCACCGTGAAGACGAAGAGGACGCCGGTGAGCACACCGACCTCCTGGAAGCCGCCGAACAGGCTCACCTTGCCGATCAGCCCGAAGTCGGGGCTGGCGACCGGGTTGCCGGGCCACTGCGGGACGGTGAGGCCCCACGCGGCGTCCTTGACGTTCGCCACCGCGTCCACGACGAGCGCGAGGAGCGTCATCGCGACGATGCTGATCAGGATGGCGCCGGGCACCTTGCGGATGATCAGCGCCAGGGTCAGCAGCACGCCGAGGATGAAGACCAGCACCGGCCAGCCGGTCAGATGGCCGCCCGCGCCCAGCTGGAGCGGGACGGTGGTGTGCGCGGCGTCCGGGATGCGGGTCACGAAGCCGGAGTCGACCAGGCCGATCAGCACGATGAACAGGCCGATGCCGATGGCGATCGCCTTGCGCAGGCCGAGCGGCACCGCGCTCATCACCCGCTCCCGCAGGCCCGTGGCGACCAGCACCATGATCGCGAGGCCGGCCAGGACCACCATGCCCATCGCGTCCGGCCAGCTCATCTTGGGCGCGAGCTGGAGCGCGACGATGCTGTTCACGCCGAGGCCCGCGGCCAGCGCGATCGGCACGTTGCCGATGACGCCCATGAGCAGGGTGGTGAACGCGGCGGTCACGACGGTGGCGGTGACCAGCTGGCCGCCGTCGAGGTGGTGTCCGTACTTGTCCACGCCCGAGCTGAGGATGATCGGGTTCAGGACGATGATGTAGGCCATCGCGAAGAAGGTGGCCAGACCACCGCGGATCTCCCGGGGGACCGAGGACCCCCGCTCGGTGATCCTGAAGAACCGGTCGAGCGCGCCGGCGGCGGCCGCCGGGGGCGGGGTAGGGGCGCTGGGCACGACCTTGGCGGTGGTCGACGGGGACATGCGGTTCCTTGCGTGGGGGGAGCTTTTGGAGGTTCCTACGACTGAAACCGGTCAGCCTCGGACCGTTTCAGTATGAACATATGAGCGTCTCAAACGCTATCTCCGCGCGTAGACCCCCCTGGGGCAGTGGGTACGCTGTGCGGTATGAGCAGCAGCAGCCACAGCAAGGGGACGACCGGGTTGCGCGAGGCGCCGGCGCCTCTGGAGGCGAACGACGTCGCGACCGTCACCGTCGGGACGGTCATCTGGTTCGCGCTCTTCCTCGTCCAGCTCCCCTTCTACGGCTGGTACTCCGACCACGGCCACGCCTGGTGGATCTGGACCTGCCTGGCCGGCGGCGGCCTCGGGCTCATCGGCCTCTGGTACGTACGCGCCCGCCGGGACGCCATAGAGCGCTCCCGCGCCGCGGAGGACGCCGGACAGGACTGAGCCGGGACCCTCGTCCCGGCCCGCCGCGTCCGGCCCGGGTACCGGGCGGCTACGCCCCCGGTCGTACGGCGCCCCGGAGATGTCCCCGAGAGCGGCCGCTCGCCGCGCCGCGGGCGCCGCCCCCCACGTACCGTCGAAGCCATGACGGAACGCACGCGGCGGGAGGCGGCCGGAACGCGACCGGCCACGCTCGGTGGGCTGACCGCTGCCGAGGTGGCGGAGCGGGTGTCGCGGGGCGAGGTCAACGACGTCCCGGTGCGCTCCTCGCGCTCGATGGGCGAGATCGTCCGTGCCAACGTCTTCACGCGCTTCAACGCGATCATCGGGGTGCTGTTCCTGATCATCCTGGTCGTCGGCCCGATCCAGGACGGCCTGTTCGGCTTCGTCATCATCGCCAACACCGGCATCGGCATCTTCCAGGAGTGGCGCGCCAAGAAGACCCTGGACGGACTCGCCGTGATCGGGGAGGCGAAACCCACCGTCCGCCGCGACGGGGTCGCCACCCGGGTCTCCACCTCCGCGATCGTCCTCGGCGACCTCGTCGAACTCGGGCCGGGCGACAAGGTGGTGGTGGACGGCGAGGTGGCCGAGGCCGACAGCCTGGAGGTCGACGAGTCGCTGCTCACCGGCGAGGCCGACCCGGTCGTCAAGCACCCGGGCGACCCCGTGATGTCCGGCAGCTTCGTCGTCGCGGGCGGCGGGGCCTTCACCGCGACGAAGGTGGGCCGGGAGGCCTACGCGGCGCAACTCGCCGAGGAGGCGAGCCGCTTCACCCTCGTCCACTCCGAACTGCGCAGCGGCATCAGCCAGATCCTGAAGTACGTCACGTGGATGATGGTCCCCACCGCGATCGGCCTGATCGTCAGCCAGCTCGTCCTGGAGGACAACGACTGGCGGGAGGCGGTCCGCCGCATGGTCGGCGGCATCGTGCCGATGGTGCCCGAGGGACTGGTCCTGCTCACCTCGGTGGCCTTCGCGATCGGCGTGGTCCGGCTGGGCCGCAAGCAGTGCCTCGTCCAGGAACTGCCCGCGATCGAGGGGCTGGCCCGGGTGGACGTGGTGTGCCTGGACAAGACCGGCACCCTCACCGAGGGCGGGATGGACGTCGCCGAGCTGCGCATGCTGGACGGCGTCGCGGAGCCCTACGTACGGCGGGTGCTCGGCGCGGTCGGCTCCGCCGACCCGCGTCCCAACCCCACGCTGGCCGCCGTCGCGGCGGCGTTCCCCGCCCCGGACGACGGCTGGCGCGTCATGGACGCACTGCCCTTCTCCTCCGCCCGCAAGTACAGCGGCGCGGCCTTCACCGAACCGGGCGGGGAGCGCAGCACCTGGCTGCTCGGCGCCCCCGACGTGCTGCTGCCCGCCGGCGACCGGGCGCTCGGCGAGGTCGACGGCCTGAACGCCCAGGGGCTGCGGGTGCTGCTCCTCGCCCGGGCGGCGAAGGACCTGGGCGACCCCGCGGTGGGCGCCTCGGCCACCCCGGCCGCGCTGGTCGTCCTGGAGCAGCGGCTGCGCCCCGACGCCGCCGACACCCTGCGCTACTTCGCCGAGCAGAACGTGCACGCCAAGGTCATCTCCGGCGACAACGCGGTCTCCGTCGGCGCGGTCGCCGGGAAGCTGGGGCTGCCGGGTGCCGAACGGACGGTCGACGCCCGCGGGCTGCCCGCCGAGCGCACGCACATGGCGGCCGAGCTCGACCGGGGCACGGTCTTCGGCCGGGTCACCCCGCAGCAGAAGCGGGAGATGGTGGGCGCGCTCCAGTCCGGCGGCCACAACGTGGCGATGACCGGGGACGGCGTCAACGACGTCCTCGCCCTCAAGGACGCCGACATCGGCGTCGCCATGGGGTCCGGCTCGGAGGCGACCCGGGCGGTCGCGCAGATCGTGCTGCTCGACAACAGCTTCTCGGCGCTGCCCTCGGTCGTGGCGGAGGGCCGCCGGGTCATCGGCAACATCACCCGTGTCGCGACGCTCTTCCTCACCAAGACCGTCTACTCGGTGCTGCTCGCGCTACTGGTGATCATCTGGCACGCGCCGTACCCGTTCCTGCCCCGGCACCTGACGCTGCTGTCCACGCTGACCATCGGCGTCCCCGCCTTCTTCCTCGCCCTGGCCCCCAACAAGGAGCGGGCGCAGCCGCACTTCGTGCGCCGGGTCATGCGCTACTCCCTGCCCGCCGGGGTGATCGCGGGCGTCGCCACCTTCGTGACGTACATGCTCGCCCGCCACCACTACCGCGGCGCCGGCGCGCTGGAGGCGGAGACCAGCGCGGCGACGCTGACCCTCTTCCTGGTCGCGATGTGGGTGCTGGCGCTGGTCGCGCGCCCGTACACCTGGTGGCGGATCGGCCTGGTCCTCGCCATGGGCGCGGGCTTCCTGGTCGTCCTGGTCACCCCGTGGCTGCAGGAGTTCTTCGCCCTCCGCCTGGTCGGCACGCAGGGCCCCTGGACCGCCGTCGCCGTGGCGGCGGCCGCCGCCTTCCTGCTGGAGCTGGTCTGGCGCCGCGTCCGCCGCACGGACGAGGACGGCACCGCCGCGCCGGAGCAACAGCAGGCGCCGGGCCCCCGTTGAGGGGGACCCGGCGCCGGGCGGGTGTCGCCGTGCGGATTACTTCACGTCGACGAAGTCGGCCGTGCTGGCGACCGCGCCGGAGACCGAGGTGGTGACGAAGTTGTAGCGCCAGTAGCCGTCCACGGACGCCTTGACCGTGGTCTTCAGGGCGCCGGTGCTGCTGGACTTGACGGTCTTGACCGTCTTGTACGCGGTGGTGCCCTTCTTGCGGAACTGCAGCTGGACGGACTGACCCGTGTAGCCGGCGTACTTGTGGGTCTCCCAGTTCGCCCGGGTGAGCTTGCCGGTGACCGTGATGGTCTTGCCCTTCTTCACCGGCTCCGGAGCGGCGTTGACCGTCAGCTCGGTGTTGCGCTTGATCTTCGTGGTGCCGGCGGCCTCCTTCTCGACGTAGTCGCCGTCCTTGCCCCCGACGACGGCGTACACCTTCCAGGTGCCGGCGAGCGCGTTCTTGTAGAGGTCCGCCTTGGGGTCGATGGTGATGCTGACCTTGCAGGTGGAGGTGGTGGCGTTGACCACGGTGCAGGCGGCGTAGTCCGAGGCCGGGAAGAGGCCGCCGTCGATGCCGCTGCCGGTGAAGGCCGAGCCGTGCCAGAGGAAGACCGCGCCGCCGTCGATGCCCGACGGGTCGGTGGCGGTCACCGCGACGGAGACCGTCTTCTTGGCGCCCGTCCCGAGGACGATGTCCTTGCCGCCGTTGACGACGACCTTGGTGATCTTTGTGTCACCCACGACCTCGCCCGCCGCCTTGGCGGCGAAGGTCCGGAGGGAGGTGGTGGTGTCCGGCCCGTCGGCGGCCTGCGCGGCCGGGACGGCCAGCGAAGCGAGGGCCAGGGCGCCGGAAACCGCGGCCACAGTGGCGCGAATACGCATGCGTGGAAATCCCCCAAAGAAGCGACGCCCGTCGATTCCCCCCCGACATGGCGTCTCGAATGGTGAGAGGGAAGCGTATGCGCGAACTGCCGTTCGGTGGAAACCTTTTCGACACTTGATCGTGTGACGACGGACACTCCGGTCACCGCCGGCTCAGTCGAACCAGCGGTCGCGGGCCAGCTCCTCCGTGCGGGTCGGGTCCTCCAGCAGCGCGGCCACCTCGAAGCGGCGCTGCCAGGCGCCGGCCGCCCACGACAGACCGGCGGCGACGCCCTCCAGCGTGGCGGCGTGCAGGGTGCCGTCGGTCCACCGCCAGTCGAGCTCGACGGTGCTGCCGTCCGGGGCCCTGACCAGCAGTTCCTCGTGCTCGACGTATGACAGGGGGGCGCCCGGCAGCAGCTCGCGGACCGCGTCGGCGACCTCGTGCGGCTCCCCCTCCGAGACGACCGGGGCGTCGAGGGCCTCGCTGAGCCGGCGCACCTGGAACAGCTCGGCCAGCGCCGCGGCGCGGACCGGCGGCACCGGGAGCAGGGGGACGCCCGCGGTGAGCGGGAGCAGGTCGGGCGCGTCCGCGACGAGGGCGTCCCCGGCCTCGACCACCCGCGGCTCGCGCCCGTCGACGACGGCCCGCAGCTCCTCGGGGAGGGTGACCTGCTCGGGGTCGAGGGTGGCCAGCTCGGAGTAGAGCCGGTGCAGCTGGGCCGGGGTGACGGCGGAGTCCGGGTCGGCGAGGCGGGTGAGCAGTTCGGCGGCGCCGCCCGGCTCGTCCAGCAGGGCCGCGGCGGACGTGCGCACGCCCAGGGCGCGCAGCACCTGGTCGTCCACGGCCCCGGCCTCGGCGTCCTCGTACAGCCCGGCGAGCAGCGGGTCGCCGCCGGCGGCGCGCAGGCCGACCGGGCGGCGGCCGTCCAGGACCGGGTGGTCGCGCAGCCACCAGGCGGTGTAGGGCCGCACGGACTCCGTACGCCCGTCCGGCAGCAGGACCCGCAGCGGCTGGGTGACCGCGTCGCGCAGCGGCGGCACGGAGAGCATGGCCAGCGCCTGCGGCCAGGCGTCGTCGTCGACGAGGTCGAGGTCGCGCACGGCGACGATCTCGGTGGCGACCGGCGGCACGTCGGTGTCCGGCAGCTGGTCGAGGACGTCCTCGCACCAGACGTCGACCGCGTCGAGCAGCCCGGCGTCGTCCGGCTCGGCCCAGTCGCCGTCCCGGGGCTCCAGCTCGTCCGGATCGAGCACCACGTCGGTGGCCCTGACCAGCGCGAACGTGGCGAGGACACCGACCGCGGTCAGCGGCTGCTCGCCCCAGCGGGCGGCCAGGTCCTCATCGACGGAGCCGAGTTCCCCCTCCCGGATGACCTGCTCGAAGGCGCTGCCCGGCAGCACCAGTTCACCGGCCGGGGCGAGCTCCCCCTCGTCGTCGGTGAGGGCGAGGGCGGCCAGCCACGGCTCGTCGCCGGGGGCGAGGTTCGCGGCGCGGACCAGACCGAGGACGACCTCGGCCAGTTCCTCCGCGTCCAGCGCGGGCGCGTCCTCGTCCCAGGCCTCGTCGGCGTCCAGGGACGCGGCCACCGCCGCGCGCACCTGCGGGGTGGTGAGGACGGCGCGGGGGGTCGCCGGGGTGGCGCCGAGCTTCTCCAGCAGCGGGTGCGCGGCCTCCGGGTCGGCCACCTTCAGGCCCAGCCGGGCCAGCTCCGAGGCGGCGGGCAACCCTGTGCTGACCGGGGCGGCCCCCTCGGCGTAGACGCTGTCCATCTCGGGCAGCGGCAGCAGCACCTGGCGCGGTCCGACGACCGTGCGACGGTCGGCCAGCGGCACGGGCAGCCCGCTCAGCCGGTCCGGGTCGGTGCCGGCCAGAGAGTCGTACAAGCGGTGCCACCAGGCGGCGGGCCGCTCCACCCCGGCGAGCCGGTCGATCGCGTCGCCCAGCGGCAGCCGGGCCACCCCGAGGACGCGCAGCTCGGGGCGGCGTTCCAGCCCGGCGGGCAGCAGCGTCGGGAAGACCTCCGCCAGCACGCCGACGGTCTCCGCGCCGGTGCCCTCGACGACCTCGGCCTCCACCGGGCGCAGCGCGGGCGGGAGTTCGTCCTCCGCGTCGGTGCCCGTGACGTCGGCGGCGCGCGGCAGGAAGGCGGTGCGCGGCAGCCGCTCCAGCACGTGGCGGCGCAGTTCCGCGTCCAGCTCGCCCTTGCCGAGCGGGCCGGGCACCAGGTCCACGATGCCCGCGGTGACCGGCCGCCAGTCCGCCAGCAGCCGTACGTACAGCTCGGCCGCCCGCGCGACCAGGAAACCGGTGAGGGCGCCGGGCGCGGCGTGGCGCCGGCTCGGGTCCAGCGGCAGCGAGGCGATGAGCAGCGCGGGCAGCCCCAGCGGCTCGTCCGTCGGCGTCGGGGCGTGCACGAAGGGCGCCGTCCGCGGCCGCTCGGGCCCGCCGTCCCGGCCCACCGGGACGGCCCAGGTCACCGACCACACCGGACGCAGCCGCTCCTCGACCGGGCGGTCGGCCAGCAGCTCGGCCTCCAGCGGGCCGGCCTCGCTCACGGTACGCCAGCGGGTGGTGCCGTTGACGCTGTCCACGACGACGGTCAGTCCGTCCTCCTGATGCCGCGTCAGCGTCCGTACGCCCTCCGGCGTCTCCACGACCACCTCGGCCAGGCCGGGCAGGGACAGCAGCAGCGCGTCGTCGATCGCGGCGAGCAGGTGCGCCGCGAGGTCCGCGGCGGCGCCGTCGCGCAGCGGCAGCACGACGCACGTGTCGTAGCCGTCCGGGGCGGTGCCCTCCGCGGGCAGCGGCAGCCGCAGCAGCGGTACGTGGCCGTCCCGGCGGCGCAGTTCGTCGCTCAGCCCCGGGGAACCCCCACCGGTCTCCCGAGCCAGGTCACGGGCCTCGGCCAGCGACCAGCGGACGCCGCCGCTGCGGCTGAGGATCGCGGGTTCGTCGCTGACCGCGAGCACGGCGGAGAAGCCGACGCCGAAACGGCCGACGGCCAGGTCGCCGTCCTCCCGCTTGGCGCTGGCGCGCAGCGTCGACAGGGACTCCACGCCCACGGCGTCCAGATGGGCCCCGGTGTTCGCGGCCGCGAGCACCCCCTCGCGCAGCGTCAGCCGCAGCCGGCCGGTCACCCCCGCACGGGTCGCCGCGTCGGCGGCGTTCTGGGCCAGTTCGACGACGAGGCGGTCGCGGTAGCCGCCGAGCGCGAGGTCCTCCTCCGCGTTGGCGTCCTCCCGGAACCGGGCGGGCGACGCGGCCCACGCGTCCAGCACGGCCCGCCGCAGCCGTGCGGTCCCGAACGGATCTGCGCCCCGGTCCATCGCGGTCCCGCTCACGTCGTCTTCTCCCTCACGCGCTCTCGCATGCCCTGTGCGGGTGACGCTACCGCGTACGCCCTCGGCCGGTCGTCCCGCACGCCCCCGGCCCCCGGACAGGCCGGCCCCGCGTCGCGCGAAACCCCGCCCGGCTCGCCCGGACCGCGGACAGTCATCCATGCGGGCGCCGACCCGGGAACGCGCTTGCCTGGGGTGCCGGCGGCAGGAATCGGCCGGAGCCCAGCCGGCCCCGGAGGCACACATGCCGCTCCGGACCTCGAGCGCGGCGGACTCAGCAGTCACGCTCCGGCGAATCCCGGCGAAAGCCCAGAAGTGAGCCCCGGGCGTTGCCCGCATGAACCCGAGGCCTACGAGGCGGCCAAGCACGGATACCCGGGCGAAAGCTCCGGAAACCGGCAAGACGCCGCCACCCGCGCCCACAGGGCACAGGGCACAGGCACCCGGGCGGCATGCCCGGGACCGGCAGCAGCACCGGCACCTGCACCCGCCCACCAGCGACAGCCACAGCCCACACGGCACCTGCGCCCGGAGACACCCGGGCGGAACCCGGGAACCGGCCAGAACACTGGCGCAGCCCGCGGCCCCCAGGCACACAGGCACCCCGGCGCCAGTGCGCACCGGCGGAGCCCACGTGGGCCCGAAGGGGCACACGCACCGCGCCCCGGCACCCCGGGGGACCGGCGGAGCCGTCAGCTGTGGCCGAGTTCCTCTGCCGGGGTGGTGTCCTCGACCGAGCCCTGGCGGTCGGGGTGGAGGGGGAGCGGCTCGACCGCGGTCTCGTCGAGGACGGGCGGGGCCGGGCGGGGGGTCTTCGGCATGACCGCGGCCTCGGAGTGGGCGCCGCACCCGTAGGCGAGGGAGACGACGCGCCCGTCGGCCGGGGAGAACTCGTTCGCGCAGACACCGAAGGCCTGCCGCAGGGAACCCGCGATGGGCACGAGGAAGCCGCAGGAGACGCACGGGGCGGGGGCGGCCTGGGCCATGGGGGCCTTGGGGCCGTACTCGTCCTCCCAGCGGTCCGCGGCGACGTGCAGCCCGTAGCGGGACAGCACGCGCGGCCGGGCCATGCCGATCTCCTCCGCGACGGCGGCGATCGTGCCGACCGCGGGCGCCATCGGCAGGGCCGCCGGCGGGCCGCCGGAGACGTCGGCGTCCTCGGCCTCGACGAGCTCGGCCATCTCCTCGGAGACCGGCGAGTTCGGCGGCGGCACGTCCTCCCCGGAGAAGCCGGCCTCCAGGCGCAGGTCCTCCGCCTCGGTGGGCAGCAGGTCGCCGGGGCCGAGGTCGCCGGGGCGCAGGCGTTCGCTCCACGGCACCCATTCGGGCGCGAGGACGGCCTCGGGCCCGGGCACGAGCACCGTCTCGTCCAGGGTGATCGCCTTGGCCCGGGAGGCCCGGGTGAGCGTGACCGCCCAGCGCCAGCCGCGGTAGCCGGCCTCGCGGCAGTCGAACAGGTGCGTCACGACACGGTCGCCCTCGGCGACCGCGCCGAGGTGCTCGCCGACCGCTTTCTCGCCGAAGGCCTCGACGGCGGCTTCGAGGGCGAGGTCGACCGCCTCGGCGCACAGGCGGTCAGGGGTACGGCTTCGCATCGCAGCACTCACAAGAATCGATTCTCTCCTACGCCGTCTTACGCGTGCGCCGCCGAGGGTCGGGCGGGGCGGTGGCGGAGCGGACCGGAGGACCGCTTCAAACGCTGCCTGCCCGTACGTCCACGGGCGCACCTGATGACTCCATTCTGCGCGATCGCACGCTATCGGTGCGCGCCCCGTTCGGAAAGCCGCCCGGTAGGGCAGACTGGCGAGCGTGGCACGCACAGTGACGTCCGGCCCGGGACCGGTTCGCAGGGCGGGGAACGCCGTCGCGCGCGCCACGCAGCGTACGTCGTCCGCCGTGGTGCGGCGCGTGCGGCGTCACACGCATTCGGGCGGGGCGGGCGAGTCGGGCCTGGCGAAGCTGATCGAGCTGCACGCGGTGAACTCGGCCGGCGACATGCTGATCACCGTCGCGCTCGCCAGCACGATCTTCTTCTCCGTGCCCACCGGCGAGGCGCGCGGCCGTGTGGCGCTCTACCTGCTGGTCACGATGGCCCCGTTCGCGCTGCTGGCCCCGGTGGTCGGGCCGCTGCTGGACCGGATCCCGCACGGGCGGCGCGCCGCGATGGCGATGGCGATGCTGGCCCGGGCGATCCTGGCCTGGACGATGGCCGGGGTGGTGGCGACCGCCGGACTGGAGCTGTACCCGGCCGCCTTGGGCGTCCTCGTGGCGTCGAAGGCGTACGGCGTGGTGCGCAGCGCGGTGGTGCCACGGCTGCTGCCGGCGCGCACGACGCTGGTGAAGGCGAACTCCCGGGTGAGCCTGACCGGCCTGCTGGCCACCGCGGTGGCCGCGCCGATCGGCGGGCTGCTCCATCTGATCGGGCCGGGCGTGCCGCTGTACGGGGCGTTCGCCGTCTTCGTCTGCGGGACGCTGCTCTCCTTCTCCCTCCCGCACAAGGTGGACTCCGCCAAGGGCGAGGCACGCGCCGAGCTGAGCGCGGGCGAGGACGTCGAGCCCCACCGCCTGGGCCGGCAGTGGCGGGAGAAGCGGCCGGGGCTGCGGAGCGTGGGCGGTCCGGTGCTGCACGCCCTGCAGGCCAACGCCTCGCTGCGGGCGCTGTCCGGGTTCCTGACCCTCTTCCTCGCGTTCCTGCTGCGCGAGCATCCGCTGGGCGGCCTGTCGGGGCCCGTGTCGCTGGGGTTGGCCGCCGTGGCGGCGGGCGCCGGCAACGCCTTCGGCACCGCGCTGGGCTCCTGGCTGCGCGCCCGCGGACCGGAGCGGATCATCATCAGCGCGCTGGCCGCGGCCCTGGCGGCGACGTGCGTGGCGGCGGCCTGGTACGGGGTGCTGACCATCGCCCTCGTCGCGGCCGCGGCGGGCATCGCGCAGGCGCTGGGCAAGCTCTCGCTGGACGCCCTGATCCAGCGTGACGTGCCGGAGGAGGTGCGCACCTCGGCGTTCGCCCGCTCCGAGACCGCCCTCCAGCTGGCGTGGGTGATCGGCGGCGCCATCGGCATCGTCCTGCCCCTCAACGGCACGCTCGGGATGGCGGTGGGGGCGGCCCTGGTGGCGCTCGGCGTCACCTTCTCGGTCCGCGGTCTGATGACGGGCGCCCGGGGGCGGGCGACGCGTCCGCGCACGGTGTGAGCCCGGCGGCCCGGGGACACGAGCGGGCCCCCCGCGTAGCGGGAGCGCGGCCGCCCGGTAGCCTCACCTTCATGAGCAATCGCCGCCGTGCCGCCGCCCTCGGTGCCGTGTCCCTCGGGCTGATCGCCCTCTCCGCCTGCGAGAAGCCGACCCCCCTGGCGACCGTCACCGTCGGCGACAGGACCGTGACCACCGAGGCCACCAGCAAGTGCTACCTCGACGGGAAGAAGCTGACGGAGCAGGCCTTCCTGGCCTGCCTGCAGGGCAAGCCCGAGAAGACCATCACGGTCCGGCCCGGTGACAAGGTGCGGATCGGCGTCGACCCCGCGATCGCCGAGAAGGGCTGGGTCGTGGCCGCCGGCACCTCCGGCAAGTCGGGGCTGCTGAAGGACACCACCTACCGCTCCTTCGACGCCGAGAGCCTGCTCGTCGACACGCAGACCGGCGCCGCGGCCGGCGAGGTCACCCTCAACATCATCGAGACCGGCGGCGGCCAGGACTACCTCGGCGTCTGGCAGTTCAAGCTGAAGTCGGCGGGCTGAACCGCCCGCCGACCGAAGACATGACGCCCCGTCTGCTCGTCGTCACCGCCGTCCCGGCGGAGCGCGACGCGGTCGTCCGCGGCCTCGGCGGCACGGCGGCCGAGCGGCCCGCACCCGGTGGCCGCGTCCTGCTGCGCACCGCGCTCGCGGACGTGCTGGCCGCGGGCGTCGGACCGGCGGCCGCCGCGGCCGGCACGGCGGCGGCCCTCACCGCGGCGGAGTACGGGCTGGTCGTCTCGGCCGGGATCGCCGGCGGCTTCCGGCCCGGCGCACCGGTCGGCTCGGCGGTCGTCGCCGACGCGATGGTCGCCGCGGACCTGGGTGCGGAGGGCCCGGAGGGCTTCCTCCCGGTCGCCGAGCTGGGCTTCGGCACCTCCGAGCACCGTCCACCGGGAACGCTGTCCCGCCGTGTCGCCGACCTGATCGGCGCGGCGTACGGGCCGGTCCTGACGGTGTCGACGGTGACCGGTACGGCGGCCCGCGCCGCGGAGCTGACCAAGCGTCACCCGGGAGCGCTGGCCGAGGCCATGGAGGGCTTCGGCGTCGCGGAGGCGGCCGCGGCGCACGGGCTGCCCGTCCTGGAACTCCGTACGGTGTCCAATCCCGTGGGCCCGCGGGACCGAGCGGCCTGGCGGATCGGGGAGGCGCTCGAAGCGCTCGCCGACGCCTTCGCCCGGCTCGGGAAGCAACCCGCAGTACTCGACGTTGGAGATCGGACATGAGCCAAGAGCGCGCACTGCGGATCGCCTACTCCCCGTGCCCCAACGACACCTTCGTCTTCCACGCCTGGGCGCACGGCCTGGTCCCGGGCGCGCCGCCGATCGACGTGACGTTCGCGGACATCGACATCACCAACGGCATGGCCGAGCGCGGTGAGTTCGACGTCCTGAAGGTCTCGTACGCGGTGCTGCCCTACGTGCTCGACGAGTACGCGCTGCTGCCCTGTGGCGGCGCGCTGGGCCGCGGCTGCGGCCCGCTCGTGCTGACCAGGGACGAGGGCACGGGCAAGGGCGCCGACCTGAGCGGGCGCACGGTGGCGGTGCCGAGTGAGCGCTCGACGGCGTACCTGCTGTTCCGGCTGTGGGCGGCCGCCGAAGTGCCGGGCGGCGTCGGGGAGATCGTCGTGCTGCCGTTCCACGAGATCATGCCCGCCGTGCGGGACGGCCGGGTCGACGCGGGGCTCGTGATCCATGAGGCCCGGTTCACCTACCAGGACTACGGCCTGCACAAACTCGCGGACATGGGCGAGCACTGGGAGCAGACGACCACCCTGCCCATCCCGCTCGGCGCGATCATCGCCAAGCGTTCCCTGGGCGAGGAGCGGCTGCGCGAACTGGCGGCGGCGGCCCGCACCTCCGTCCACATGGCCTGGGACGAGCCCGAGGCCTCGCGCGGCTACGTCATGGAGCACGCGCAGGAGATGGACCCGAAGGTGGCGGACCAGCACATCGGGCTGTACGTCAACGAGTTCACCTCGGCGCTCGGCGAGGAGGGCTACGCGGCGGTCCGCGGGCTGCTCACCCGGGCCGCGGCCGAGGGGCTGGTACCGCCCCTCGGTCCGCACGCGCTCGATCTGTGAGCCCGCGCCCGGGCGGGGGCTCAGACGTCCAGCTGGTCGGCGACGACGCGCAGCACGGAGGCGATCTTGTGGCCGTGGGCCTTGTCCGGGTAACGGCCGCGCTGCAGCGAGCGGGCGACGTCCTCCAGCAGCGTGGTGAGGTCCTGCACGATGGGCAGCAGTTCGTCGGGCTTGCGTCGCTGCGCGGCCGCCACGGACGGCGCCGGATCCAGCAGGGTCACCGAGAGTGCCTGGTCACCGCGTTGCCCGGCGACGACCCCGAACTCGACTCGCTGCCCCGGCTTCAGCGTGGCCACGCCGTCCGGCAGGACGGAGGAGTGGACGAAGACGTCGCCGCCGTCGTCGCGGGAGAGGAAGCCGAAGCCCTTCTCGCTGTTGAACCACTTGACCTTGCCGGTAGGCACGTCCGACCTCGTCCTCGCTGTAGACAGAAAAAAGCTCTTGGATAGCAAGACAGCGGGTCCCTCGGCAGACCCGCCGCCCTAAGGCTAATGGCCCAGGGGCGTGTGACAAGACTCCGTGGTCCTACTGCTCCGGCAGGCATCCGGCCGGTGCGCTGCGACTTCCCCCGGCGATCTACCCTGGTCCGGTGACCAACGAAACCCGGAAACCGGGCGATCTCCTCGTGCGCGCCGGCGCCGCCGTCTTCGTCGTCGGCGCACTCGGCACTCTGGCCACCGTGGCCCCGCTCTTCCTGGGATCCGACCCGCTGCCGACCGTCGCCTACCTGGTGTCGATGCTCATGGGCGTCGGCTTCGCGCTGGCCCTGGCCGGGCTGCTGCGCTCCGCGCGGGCGCAGAGCCGTCAGGCGACGACGTCCGGGTCCGGCGCGTAGGAGGCGAACCAGGCGGGGAACTCCGTGAGGTCGGCGAGCACGACGTCCGCGCCGGCGGCGCGCAGTTCGTCCGCGGCGACCGGGCCCGTGGCCACCGCCACGGACAGTGCGCCGGCCGTACGGGCCCCGACGACGTCCCCGACGTGGTCCCCGACGTAGACCGCCGCCCCGTACTCGGTCAGCGCCTCCGCCTTCGCCTCGGCCCACAGCCAGCCGCGCACCTCGTCGACCTCGATGCCCAGGTGCGTGAGGTGCAGCTTGGCGTTCGGCTCGTGCTTGGCGGTGACCACGACGGCCCGGCCGCCCGCCGCGTGCACGGCGGCGACGGCCTCGCGCGCCCCGGGCATGGCCGGGGTCGGGGCGATGGCGTACTCGGGGTAGAGCGCCCGGTAGCGGTCGGCGGCGGCGGGGATGTCCTCCGCCGGGAACCAGTGCGCCAGCTCCCAGTCGAGCGGCGGCCCGAGGCGGGTCACGGCGAGCGCGGCGTCGATGAGGACTCCGGTCTCCTCGGTGAGGCGCTCGTACGTGGCCCTGATGCCGGGCCGTGAGTCGATCAGCGTCATGTCGAGGTCGAAACCGACCGTTATCGGGGACGTCGGCAGGGAAGCGGGCATGGCAGCCACTCTAACGAGGCGGCCGGCCCGCCCTGCTCCCCCGCCAGAGCAGGAAGGCGGCGGAGGCGACCGCGGCGATCCGCACGACCGTGGGCAGCGCGTCGGCGATCGCGGAGTCCAGGCTCCCCTCGGGGATCGGCTCGCCCCACCGCCCGGCGAAGCGGCCCCAGATCCAGACCAGCGCGGCCGCCGCCGTCAGTCCCGGCAGGCCCAGCGCCGCGAACCGGGACGCGCGGCGGGACAGCCGGCGCGAGCCGTACGCCACGGCCCAGCCGGCGAGGAGGGCGATCCAGGAGCCGAGGACGGCACCGGCGAGCAGCAGGAGCGCGGCGACGGTCTCCAGGAGACCGGCCCGCCACCGCCACCGCCTGCGGCTCCCGGCCGGGGCCGGGACGGCTTCCGGTTCGGCCTTCGGCCCCGGTCCGGGTCCGGGTCCGGGTGCCTCCTCACCGCCGTCGGATGCGGCTTCCGGGTCCTCCTCGGGATCGAGGGGGATGAGCAGGCCTCCGGTCATGCCCGGCAGCCCGGGCACCTCGTCCCCGGGCCGGGGCTTCCGCGACGGTGACGGTGACGGGGACTGCGTGCGCTGCTCGGGCAGCCGCCACCACTCCGGCTCCGCCGGTGCGGGCGCTTCCGGGGCGCGGGGTGCGGGCACCGCGGCGGCCTCCTGCACCACCGCGTCGGGCGCGCCCAGCCGGCCCAGGATCCGCCGCACCGCGGCCGGGCTGTCGCTGCCGTGCCGCTGCCGGTCGATGTCCTGGCGCAGGCGCGCCACGAGGTCCCGCCGACGGTCCGCCGGCAGGGCGGTCTGTGCCAGGTCCCCCACCTTGCTGAGGTAGTCCAGAACCAGCCGGTCGCTCTCCTCCGCACCCATGCCCCGACGCTACCGCCCTCCGGGCCGGCCCATGCGGCGGATTCGCGGGCGGTCCGCCGCAAGGCACGGAGGTGGGCACGCCCCTAGACGGCCGGTCGCGGGTCGGCCGCTCGGGCCGAAGGCCGGGGGCACCTCCAGCGAAGCCGAGGGAGGGCGGCGCAACCCCACAGCGACGCCGCACCACGCGGTACCGCGGGTGTCTCCCCCGGCCCGGCGACCGGGAGGCGCCCCCGCATGTGCACGCCGGACGGTGGGGTGCGCCCGCCTCCCCCCGCCGCCGGCGAGCGGCCCACCCGCGACCGGGTCGGGGCCGCGCCGGCGCACTTCCCCGGCCTTCGGCCGAAGGCCGGGGAGCGTGGGCGTTCCGGAGGCTGTGCGGCAGAGCGGCACCCGTACGTACCGCCCGCCATGCACATAAGTGCGCTGCAGACGGCCCACCCCGCAGGCCCCACCCCCGGCCCACCCGCGAGACCCGGCGAGACCCGGGCCCCGGGCACGCTTGGGGAAAAGCGGGGGCGACGCCCACCGTGGGTTGGGGGTGGGCAGGGCTAATGTGGGGGAGATGAGCACTGACGGCCCCGCGGCGGCGCCGCGCACGCTCGCGGAGGATCTGCGCGCCCGCGGCGACGACGCGCTGACCGCACTGCTCCGGGCGCGCCCGGACCTGCTGAACCCGGTCCCGAACGACCTGTCGCAGCTGGCGACCCGCGCCGGCACCCGTGCCTCCGTCGTCCGCGCCCTCGAACGCCTGGACCGGTTCACGCTGCAGACCGCCGAGGCGCTGGCCGTCGCGCCGGACGGCGCCCCGTACGACGCGCTCGCCGCGCTGATGGGCCCGGAGGCGGCGGAGGCGCTGCCCGGGGCCGTGGCGACGCTGCGGGCGCAGGCACTGCTGTGGGGCGGGGACGACCGGCTGCGCCTGGTGCGCACCGCGCGCGACATCCTGGCCCCGGCCGCGGGGAGCCCGTCGCCGACCGGCCTCGGGCCGACCGTGGCGGAGGCGACGTCCGGCATGTCGCCGACGCGGTTGCAGCAGGTCCTCGTGGTGCTCGGGCTGCCGCCGACGCACGACCCGGTGAGCGCGGTGGGGGCGTTGACGTCGCTGTTCGCCGACCGGCCGCGGATGGCGGCGCTGCTCGCCGGGGCGCCCCCGGAGGCCGGGGCGGTGCTGCGCAGGCTGACGTGGGGCCCGCCGTACGGGGAGGTGGCCGATGTGTCGGTGCCGCCGCCCCCGGTGGCCTGGCTGCTGGAGCGGGGGCTGCTGCTGCCGGCCGGGGCGCGCAACGTCGTGCTCCCCCGCGAGGTGGCCCTGCATCTGCGCGAGGGCAGGGCGCATCAGGTTCCCGAGCCGGTGGCGCCGGACGTGGTCCCCGCGGAGCACGATCCACAGGCTGTGGACAACACCGCCGCGGGCCAGGCCTTCACGGCCGTCCGCACGGTCGAGGAGCTGCTGAAGCACTGGGAGACCGGCGGCCCGCCGGTGCTGCGCGCGGGCGGGCTGAGCGTGCGGGACCTGAAGCGGGTGGCCACCGCGCTGGACGTGCCGGAGCCGCTGGCCGCGTTCTGGCTGGAACTGGCGTACGCCGCGGGCCTGGTCGCCTCGGACGGGGAGGTGGACGAGGCGTACGCGCCGACCCCCGCGGCCGACGAGTGGCTGACGCGGCCCGCCGAGGACCGGTGGGCCGCCCTGGTCACGGCGTGGCTGGCCGCCACCCGCGTGCCGGGTGTCGTCGGCACGCGGGATGTGAAGGGCCGCGCGCTGGCCGCGCTCGGCCCCGACCTGGACCGTTCGCTCGCCCCCGAGGTGCGCCGGCGCACGCTGGAACTGCTGGCCGCGCTCCCCGAGGGCGCCTCGGCGGACCGGGAGGCGCTGCTGGCCCGGCTGCGCTGGGAGCGCCCGCTGCGGGGCGGCGCCGCGATGGACCCGCTCCGTGCCGACCTGGTGCGCTGGACGGTGACGGAGGCGGAGCTGCTGGGGATCACCGGCCGCGGCGCGCTGTCGTCGCACGGCCGTGCGCTGCTGCGGCGTTCCGGGGACGCGGCGGCCGTGCTGCTCGGGCCGCTGCTGCCGGAGCCGCTGGACCACGTGCTGCTCCAGGCGGACCTGACGGCGGTCGCGCCGGGCCCGCTGCAGCCGCACCTCGCCGAGACGCTGCACGTGCTGGCGGACGTGGAGTCCAAGGGCGGCGCCACGGTCTTCCGCTTCACCCAGGGGTCCGTGCGCCGGGCGCTGGACGCCGGGCGCACCGCCGCCGACCTGCACGCCTTCCTCGCCGCGCATTCCCGTACCCCCGTGCCGCAGCCGCTGAGCTACCTCGTGGACGACGTCGCCCGCCGGCACGGCCGGTTGCGTGTGGGCGCGGCCTCGGCGTACCTGCGCTGCGACGACGACGCGCTGCTGAGCGAACTGCTGGCCGACCGCCGGGCGGCCGGCCTCGGGCTGCGCCGTCTGGCGCCGACGGTGCTGGCGGCGCAGACCGACCCGGCGACGCTGCTGGAGCGGCTGCGCGCGCTGGGGCACGCACCGGCCGCGGAGTCCGCCGACGGCGATGTGCTGATCACCCGCGCCGACGCCCGGCGCACCCCGCCGCGCAGCGCGCCGGTGCCCGTGGTGGACGGTCCGCCCACCCCGGACGGGGTGCTGCTCGGAGCGGCCGTGAAGGCGATCCGGGCCGGGGACCGGGCCTCGACCGCGGTCCGCCGGGAGTCCGCGGACCGCCCGGGCGCGGGCGGCGACGGCCGGCTGCCGCGTACGGCGGCGGCCGAGACGCTGGCGACGATGCAGGCGGCGGTGCTGACCGGCGAGTCGGTGTGGATCGGCTACGTCAACGCGGAGGGCGCGGCGAGCCAGCGCGTGATCGGCCCGATGCGGGTGGAGGGCGGCTTCGTCACCGCGTACGACCACACCGCCGACGAGGTCCGCACCTTCGCCCTGCACCGGATAACGGGAGTGGCGGAGCTCGCCGACGACCTGGCCTGACCCCGCCGCGGGACGGTCTCGGGGCGGGCCGCGGTATCGATCCCGGGGACCGGGGCGTTTCCCTTCGGGGATGGGGGACCATGGATAGTTCAGCCCGGCCCCTCTCCCGGTCCCGGCCCGCCCATTCGCGGAGGTTTGCGTGTCCTGCCTGATCGTCCAGAGCGACAAGACCCTGCTGCTGGAGGTCGACCACGAGCTCGCCGACGAGTGCCGGCGTGCCATCGCCCCCTTCGCGGAACTGGAGCGGGCGCCCGAGCACATCCACACCTACCGGATCACGCCGCTGGGGCTGTGGAACGCCCGCGCCGCCGGGCACGACGCGGAGCAGGTCGTGGACGCGCTCGTGCAGTACTCCCGCTACCCGGTGCCGCACGCGCTGCTGGTGGACGTCGCCGAGACGATGGCCCGCTACGGCCGGCTGACGCTGAGCAAGCACCCGGCGCACGGCCTGGTGCTGACCACCACGGACCGTCCGGTGCTGGAGGAGATCCTCCGCTCGAAGAAGGTCGCGCCGCTGGTGGGCGCCCGGCTCGACCCCGACACGGTCGTCGTTCACCCCTCCGAGCGCGGCCAGATCAAGCAGGTGCTGCTGAAGCTGGGCTGGCCGGCCGAGGACCTGGCCGGTTACGTGGACGGCGAGGCGCACCCGATCGAGCTGGACCAGGACGGCTGGAAGCTCCGCCCCTACCAGGAGCAGGCGGTGGAGGGCTTCTGGCACGGCGGCTCCGGTGTGGTCGTGCTGCCCTGCGGCGCCGGCAAGACGCTGGTGGGCGCGGGCGCCATGGCGCAGGCGAAGGCGACGACGCTGATCCTGGTGACGAACACGGTCTCCGCCCGGCAGTGGAAGCACGAGCTGGTGAAGCGGACCTCGCTGACCGAGGACGAGATCGGCGAGTACAGCGGCACCCGCAAGGAGATCCGCCCGGTCACCATCGCCACGTACCAGGTGCTCACGACCAAGCGGAAGGGCGTCTACCCGCACCTGGAGCTCTTCGACTCGCGCGACTGGGGCCTGATCGTCTACGACGAGGTACACCTGCTGCCGGCGCCGGTCTTCAAGTTCACCGCGGACCTGCAGGCCCGCCGCCGGCTCGGCCTGACGGCGACGCTGGTGCGCGAGGACGGCCGCGAGTCGGACGTCTTCTCGCTGATCGGGCCCAAGCGCTTCGACGCGCCGTGGAAGGAGATCGAGGCGCAGGGCTACATCGCGCCCGCCGACTGCGTGGAGGTGCGGGTCAACCTGACCGACTCCGAGCGGCTGGCGTACGCGACCGCCGAGCCGGAGGAGAAGTACCGCTACTGCGCGACGACCGAGACCAAGCGCAAGGTCACCGAGGCGCTGGTCGCCAAGCACCGCGGGCAGCAGACGCTGGTGATCGGCCAGTACATCGACCAGCTCGACGAGCTGGGCGAGCACCTCGGCGCGCCGGTGATCAAGGGCGAGACGACGAACGCGCAGCGCGAGAAGCTCTTCGACGCCTTCCGGCGGGGCGAGATCTCGGTGCTCGTGGTCTCCAAGGTGGCCAACTTCTCGATCGACCTGCCGGAAGCGACGGTCGCCATCCAGGTCTCGGGCACCTTCGGTTCCCGTCAGGAGGAGGCGCAGCGGCTCGGCCGGGTGCTGCGGCCGAAGGCGGACGGCCACGAGGCCCGCTTCTACTCCGTGGTCGCCCGCGACACCATCGACCAGGACTTCGCCGCGCACCGGCAGCGGTTCCTGGCCGAGCAGGGGTACGCGTACCGCATCGCCGACGCGGACGAACTCCTGTAGCGGCCGCGCCCGGGAGGCCCGCCGCGTCAGTCGCGCGCGGCGGCGCCGTCCTGGCCCAGCACCACGACGCGGAAGGTCGTGGCGACGAAGACCCGAACCGCGCGCAGGGCGTCCCCGACGGGGTGGACCGGATGCCGGTGTCCGGTGTCCTCGGCGATGGCGGTGCTGCCGTGGATACGGGAGACCACTGGTCGTGCCATGACCCCAATGTACGCATGTGTGACGCTTTGGGCAGAGGTCCGGGCCGCGGGCGGAGGGAAATCCGGTTAGCGCCGCCCGTCACCGAGGCGTAGGATCCTGCGTCTTGCCGCCCGCCCCCGTCGGGGGCGGCGCCACCGGCCGGACGGAAACCGGTCGGCCCGAGTCGTGATCCGTATCAGGACAGCGCCCCGCCCCGCGCCCCCGCGCGCGCCGGTCCGGGGCCGGCTGAGCCATGCCCTACGTGCCGCCGGAGGCAACCCGTGCCAGGGGAACAGTCCCTCACCGCCGACAATCCGCTCGACCGCGAACGCTCCCACCTCGCCGAGTCCCGTTCCGCCCTGCGCGCGATGCGCGCCGACGTCGAGGCCCTCGACATCAGGGACGTGACCGCCAACTGGGTGAACGCGGAGGTGCTGCAGTCCGAGATCGACGCGCGCATCAAGGCGCTCGCCGATCTGGCGCACACCCCGCTCTTCTTCGGCCGCCTCGACTACGAGGAGGGGGAGGCCTTCGGCGGGGAGGACGTGGGCCACCGCTTCTACATCGGCCGCCGCCACGTCCACGACGCGGACGGCGACCCCATGGTCGTCGACTGGCGCGCGCCGGTCTCCCAGCCCTTCTACCGGGCCTCCCGCACCGACCCGCAGGACGTCGCGCTGCGTCGCCGCTTCGGCTACACCGGCGGGGAGCTGACCGCGTACGAGGACGAGCACCTCACCGACCCGGCCGAGGCGCAGACCTCCAGCAAGCTGCTCCAGCAGGAGATCGAGCGGCCGCGCGTCGGCCCGATGCGCGACATCGTCGCGACCATCCAGCCCGAGCAGGACGAGATCGTCCGCGCCGGGGTCGGCGGCACGGTCTGCGTGCAGGGGGCGCCCGGCACCGGGAAGACCGCCGTCGGCCTGCACCGGGTGGCGTACCTGCTCTACGCGCACCGCGAGCGGCTGGCCCGCGCCGGCACCCTCGTCATCGGCCCCAACGCGTCCTTCCTGCACTACATCGAGCAGGTGCTGCCCGCCCTGGGCGAACTCAGCGTCAAGCAGGCCACCGTCGACGACCTGGTCGCCCGCGTCCCGGTCAGGGGCACCGACCCGGCGGCCGCCGCCGGCGTCAAGGGCGACGCCCGCATGGCCGAGGTGCTGCGGCGCGCGGTCCGCTCCGGCATCCGGACGCCCACCGAGCCGGTGGTCGTGGTGCGCGGCTCGCGCCGCTGGCGCATCCCGGCGTACGAACTGGAGGAGCTGGTAAGCGAGCTGAAGGAGCGTGACATCCGCTACGGCGCCGCCCGCGAGGCGCTGCCGCAGCGGATCGCGCACGCCGTGCTGGTCCGGATGGAGGCGGCCGGGGAGGCCCCCGACGACCGGGTGCAGGACGCGGTGGCGCGCAACGCGGCCGTCAAGGCGGCCGTGAAGGAGCTGTGGCCGCCGGTGGACCCGGCGAAGACCGTGCTGCGCCTGCTGTCCGACCCGGAGTTCCTGGCCGACTGCGCGGAGGGCGTGCTGACCGCCGAGGAGCAGAAGGAGATCCTCTGGGAGAAGCCCGCCCGCTCGGTCGCCTCCGCGAAGTGGTCGGCCGCCGACGCCGTGCTGGTCGACGAGGCCAACGACCTGGTGCACCGCACGGCCTCGCTCGGCCACGTCGTGCTGGACGAGGCCCAGGACCTCTCCCCCATGCAGTACCGGGCGGTGGGCCGCCGCTGCTCCACCGGCTCCGCGACCGTGCTGGGCGACCTCGCGCAGGGCACCACCCCGTGGGCGACCGGCACCTGGGAGGAGGCGCTCACGCACCTCGGCAAGCCGGGTTCGCGGATCGAGGAGCTGACCCAGGGCTTCCGCGTCCCGCTGGAGGTCATCGCCTACGCGTCCCGGCTGCTCCCGGAGATCGCGCCCGGGCTGAAGGAGGCCACCTCCGTCCGGGAGAACCCGGGCGCCTTCTCGGTGACCGAGGTCCCGGCGGACGAACTCACCCCGGCCGTGCTCGACGCCTGCCGGCAGGCACTGGACCGCGAGGGCTCGATCGGCCTGATCGCCGCCGACGCGCGCCTGCCCGCGCTGGCCGGGGCGCTGGCGGCGGCGGGCGTGCCGTACCTGGCCCCCGGCCAGGAGACCACGCCCGACGTGCGCCTCACCCTCGTCCCGGCCTCCCTGGCCAAGGGCCTGGAGTACGACTACGTGGTCCTGGACGAGCCCGCCGCGGTGGTCGACGGCGAGCCCGACGAGCGCACCGGCCTGCGCCGCCTGTACGTCTCGCTCACCCGCGCGGTCTCGGGCCTCGCCGTCCTCCACGCGGCGCCTCTCCCGGCGGCTCTTCGGCTACCCTGATATATGAATGCGGCCAACCTTGATATACGGAGGTGGCGATCATGCGCACAGTGATCGACGTGGATGACGCACTTCTCCAAGAGGCCGCGGACATACTGGGCACCACAACGAAGAGGGCGACGGTCAACGGCGCCCTGGCGGAATTCGTGGCCGCCGCCAAACGGCGGCGGTTCCTGGAGATGCTCGACGAGGGAGCCTTCGACGACCTCACGGATTCCGAAGTGATGGCGGACGCGTGGCGGTGACCCGGTATCTGGTCGACAAGAGCGTCTGGGCGCGAGCGAAGCAACCGGTGGTGAGAGCGGCTCTGCTGCCACTGCTCGAACGCGGCCTGATCACCACGTGCGCCGTCGTCGACCTGGAGATCCTGTACAGCACGCGCAACGCGACCGATCACGCCCGCGCCCGTTCCGCCCGCACCGGCTTCGAATGGCTGCCGCTCACCGACGAAATCGGCGCACGTGCCATCGAGATCCAGGCGCTGCTCGCCGATAAGGGGCATCACCGCGCCGCTTCGATCGCGGATCTGCTGATCGCCGCCACCGCCGAGCGGTACCGGGTCACCGTCCTGCACTACGACGCCGACTTCGACACCATCGCCGCCGTGACGGACCAGGCGGTCCAATGGGTCGTGCCGCCCGGCTCGGCCGGCTGACGGACGGAGCGGGCGATCACGTGGGGCACCCGCCCTCAGGCGCCGCCGCCGTCGCCTGCGACGGCCGCGAGCAGCGCCGCGCGCAGATGGCCGTCCGCGCTCGCCAGGAGGCGGGCGGCCGTCGGGGCGTCCACGCCGCCGAGGACGATGAGGACGGCGTTCTTGACCTCGCCGTCGGCGGCGGTGAGGGCGGCCTCGATCTCGGCGTCGGGCGCGCCGGTGGCCAGGGCCACGATCCGCCGGGACCGGGCGCGCAGCTTGTCGTTGGAGGCGCGGACGTCGACCATCAGGTTCCCGTAGGTCTTGCCGAGCCTGATCATCGTGATCGTCGACAGCATGTTGAGGACGAGCTTCTGGGCCGTGCCCGCCTTCAGCCGGGTGGAGCCGGTCAGGAACTCCGGGCCGGTGACGACCTCGATGCCGTGGTCGGCCGCGGCGGCCAGCGGGGAGCCCGGGTTGCAGGACAGCCCGACGGTCAGGGCGCCCAGGGCGCGGGCGTGTTCCACGGCACCGACGGCGTACGGGGTGCGGCCGGAGGCGGAGACGCCGACCACGGTGTCGTCCGGCCCGATCCGGAGGGCGTCGAGGTCGGCGGCGGCCAGTTCCCTGCTGTCCTCGGCGCCCTCGACGGCGTCCACGATCGCCGTCGGCCCGCCCGCGATGAGCCCGCTGACCTGGCCCGGCGCGGTGTTGAAGGTCGGCGGGCACTCGCTGGCGTCGAGCACGCCGAGCCGTCCCGCGGTACCCGCGCCCGCGTAGACCAGGCGGCCGCCGCGGGCCATGCGCGCGGCGATGCCGTCGACGGCGGCGGCGATGGCGGGCAGGTGCTCCGCGACGGCGGCCGGGACGGTGGTGTCCTCGGCGTTCATCAGCCGGGCGATGTCGAGCGTCGGAAGCCGGTCGACCTCGGCGAGCTCGGCGCGGAAGGCCTCGGTGGCGAGGTGGTCCAGCTCCCGGCGGAGCTCGGTGTGCGTCATCGCGGATGGTTCCTTCGCGGGCTGTGGCGGTGGGCGAGGGCTTCGTACGAGGCGGACAGGGCCGGGGCGGCGGTGTCGTACGTGCGCTGGGCGACCCCGACGAACAGGCAGTCCACCACCAGCAGCTGGCTGGTGCGGCTGGCCATGGCGGCCGGGCGCAGTTCGCTCTCCCGGCCGCTGGAGGTGAGCAGCACGTGGTCGGCGTAGCGGGTGACGGTGCCGTCCGCCCGGCCGGTCACGGCGATCGTGGTGGCGCCCCGGTCGAAGGCGGCGCGCAGCGGTTCGACCACGTCGTGGGTGTGGCCGGAGTGCGTGACGGCCACGGCGACGTCACCCTGGCGCAGTTGCACCGCGTTGGTGAGGGTGAGGTGCGGGTCGCCCAGGGCGTGCGCGACCAGGCCGATCCGCAGCAGCTTCTGCACCAGGTCCTGGGCGACCAGGCTGGACGCCCCTATCCCGTAGACGTCGATGCGGCGGGCGGCTGCCAGCGCGCCCACGGCCGCCTCCAGCTGGGCCACGTCCAGCTGGGCGGCGGTGTCGGCCAGGCACCGCTGCTCGTCCAGCGCGAGCTTGGCGACCACGTCGGCCAGCGGGTCGTCCACCGCGATGTCGGGGGTGACGGCGGGCGGGGCCCCGGCCTCCTCGCGGGCGGCCAGCGCGGCCAGCGCGAGCCGCAGGTCCCGGTAGCCGGGGTAGCCCAGCAGCCGCGCGGTGCGCACCACGGTGGCCTCGCTCGTCCCCGTACGGGCGGCGAGCGCCGTCACGGTCAGCCGGGAGCAGCCCGCCGGGTCCGCGGCCACGGCCTCCGCGACGCGCTGCATCGACCGGGTCATGGACGGGCCCAGGGTCCTGACCTTGGCGGCCAGCCCTCCGGCGTTGAAGGTTTCCTTCATCTTCTCGGCCACGGACGAAAGCTATTTTCAGCTCCGGACCGCGTCAAGAACGCCTGCGCGGGGTTGGTCCACAATGGAGCCCATGGATCCTGACGCACCCGGCCCCTCCGCCGGCCTGGAAGCGGCCCTGCACGGTGCCCGCGCGCTCGTCCTCGCCGACCTGGCCGCGACCGGCGTCGCCGACGCGAACGTCGTCTCCCTCGTCGAGGAGGCCGTCTCCCAGCGCCGCTGGTGGGTGGAGCAGTGGCCGGACGGCGCCGGGTTCGTCGCGGGGCTGGTCGCCCAGGACGTCAAGGACGCCCTGCTGGAGCGGATGGGCCGCTGGCCGCTCTGCCCGCGCTGCGCCGACCCGCACGCCCTCGACGTCGAACCCGAACTCGGCCCCGACCCGCACTGGGTGTGCGAGTCGCTCGGCGAGGCCGTCGCCCCCGTCGGCGGCCTGTCCGCCGCTCTCCGCGAGCCGCGCTGACGTGACCGTCTACATCGACCCGCCGACCTGGCCGGGCCACGGCCGCATGTGGTCGCACATGGTGAGCGACTCCTCCTACGAGGAGCTCCACGCCTTCGCCGACGCCATCGGCGCGCCCCGCCGCGCCTTCGACGGCGACCACTACGACGTCCCCAGCGAGCGCTACTCCTCGGCCGTCGCCGCGGGCGCCGTCCAGGTCGGCAGCAAGGAACTGCTGCGCCACCTCACCGAGGCGGGCCTGCGCCGCCCCAAGGGCCGGCCGCACGAGGCCTAGCGAGGCCGCGTCGCCGAACGGGCTCCCCCAGCTCCGCCGGGAGGTGCCTCCCGGCGCGGTGCATCGCAGGGCGGAGAGTCGTCCTCGTAGTGGGCTACCGGACGATTCGACAAGTCCCCCAGGGCCGAACGCCGACGGAGTGCCGTGCCGGGCGCCGCTGGGTGGGGGCACCCCCGGCCGAAGGTTGGGGAGGGCATGCGACGACACGGCCTGGCGGCCTCCGGCCGCCCCGCTCACAGCGGCTCGCCCTCCAGCCGCCCGGCGGGCAGCCTGCGCCCGCACATCGCCAGGGCCAGGTCCTCTCCGGTGCCCCGCAGTTCCGGGCCCGAACCGTACGACCAGTCCAGGTCGGTGGCCCGCAGCCGGCGGCCCTCGACGGCGACGCCGAAACGCGCGTGCCCGCCTCCCGTGGTGAGGTCGTCGAGGAGGATGCCGAGGGTCTTCGCCGGGACGCGGCGTTCCGCGCCCAGCGGCACGGTGATGTCCAGCCCGTGGATCACCACGTGGTTGAGCGCGCCGTGGGCGCCGCCGCCCGGGGGCTGCCACCGCTGCATCACCTCGGAGCGCAGACAGCCGGCCAGTTCCCCGGTGGGCAGTGCGCCGTCCCGCGCGGCGACCGCGTCGGACAGCCGTGTGAAGTCGAAGCCGTGTTCGGCGAGGAGCGCCATGAACGCCTCCTGCGAGTAGCGCGCCGCCATCGTCATGTGCGCCACGACCTCGCGCACCCGCCAGCCCTCGCACAGCGAGGGGGTGTCCCACCACGCTCCGGGGGCCCTCTCGAGCAGATCGGCCAGGGCCAGGAACTCGGCCGCGGCGGCGGCCTGCACCTCGGTGTCGGTGTCGTCGGTCATCGCTGTCGTACCCCTTCGTCTCGTGCCGCGGGCTGCTCCCCACGGAGGTGACGACCGGCCGCACGCCCCGGACTCATCGGCCGTCGTCGTCCACATCGCCCGGGGCGAGCAGTTCCAGCTCGGTGGTGAGGTTGCGCCGGGCGGTGGACTCCCAGCGCTCGTACGCCTCCGGGGTGCGGAAGAGCCGGGGCAGTCTCAGCAGCTGACGCAGGACGTCGGCGCGGCCGGCGCGGAAGGCGTCGTCGGGGACGAAGCCGTACTCCTCGCGGACGGCGGCCGCGTACTCGGCGTAGCCGGTGGGGTCGCCGGCGAGGACGGCCAGGTCGGCGTCGCAGAGGACCTCGCCGTCGCGGTCGCCCTCGGCGGGGTGGTGGGTGACGGTGAGCCGGACCAGGCGGGCGACCTCGGAGGTGATCGTGTCGGGGACCCCGGCCTCGGGGAGCGCGCGTTCGGCGAGCCGGGCGCTGCGCTCCTCGTTCTCCGAGCGGTCGGGCCGGTAGACGGCGTCGTGGAACCAGGCGGCGAGCAGGACGGCGTCCGGGTCCTCGGCGTGCCCGGCGAGGACCTCGACGTGGTCGAGGACGGCGGTCAGGTGGGAGGTGGTGTGGTAGCGGCGGTGCGGCTCGGACCAGCGGGCGATCAGGTCCTTGCCGTACGGCACCGGGTCGACGGACTCCGTCTGGCAGCGGCGCAGCAGGTCGCACCAGCGGGCGAGGAGGGCGGAGCCGGTTTCGGTAGCGGTGTCAGCCATGAAGGTCATTGTGGGGTACGGGGGGTCGCGGTCACGCGTGCGCATGTGACACCCTGGAGATATGTCTAGACCAATTTTCGAAGTGATCGCGCTCGACGCCCACGACGCCCGCGCGGCCCGCACGGGCGGCGCGGACCGCCTCGAACTGGTCACCGACATGGCTGCCGACGGCCTGACGCCGTCCCGGGAGACCTTCGCCGCCGTCCGCGCCGCGGTGGACATCCCGGTCCGGGTGATGCTGCGGGCCCGCGCCGACTTCGCCGTGGGCGGCACCCGCGAGGCGGACGCGCTCTGCGTGGCCGCGGCGGAGCTGCGCGGCGAGGGCGCCGACGAGTTCGTGCTCGGCTTCCTCGACGGCTCGGGCGTGCCGGACCTGGCGGCCGTGCGCCGGCTCGTCGACGCGATCGGTTCCGGGGCCCGCTGGACCTTCCACCGTGCCATCGACCACTCCGCCGACCGGGAGGCCGTGCGCTCGGCGGTGCGCGGGCTGCCCGGGCTGGACACCTTCCTCACCGCGGGCTCCGCACGCGGTGTGGACGACGGGCTCGGCCATCTGCTGGCGGAGGCGGGACGTCCCGGCGAGCCCCAGCTCATGGTGGGCGGCGGGCTCCGCGCCGAGCACCTGCCGCGGCTCCTCGCGGCCGGCATCGACGCCTTCCACGTCGGGGGCGCGGTGCGCCCCGGCGGCTGGGCCGGGCCGGTCGACCCGGAGGCGGTGCGCACCTGGCGCGAGCTGCTGGACGCGCCGGTCGCCGTCCCCTGACCGGACGTCACCCGGAAACGCCCGAGGGCGGTACCCCCTGCGGGGTACCGCCCTCGGTCTTCTGCCGTGGTGCGGAGTCCTGGTCCCGGAGGATCAGAAGTCCATGTCACCGCCGGGCATGCCGCCGCCGGCCGGGGCAGCGGCCTTCTCCGGCTTGTCCGCGATGACGGCCTCGGTGGTGAGGAAGAGCGCGGCGATGGAGGCCGCGTTCTGCAGCGCGGAGCGCGTGACCTTGGCGGGGTCGATGATGCCCTCGCCGATCAGGTCGACGTACTCGCCCGTGGCGGCGTTGAGGCCGTGACCCGGGGTCAGGTTGCGCACCTTCTCCACCACGACACCGCCCTCGAGGCCGGCGTTGACGGCGATCTGCTTCAGCGGGGCCTCCAGGGCCAGCTTCACGATCGACGCACCGGTCGCCTCGTCGCCGTCGAGCTCGAGCTTCTCGAAGACGTTGGACGCCTGGAGCAGGGCCACGCCACCACCGGCGACGATGCCCTCCTCGACGGCGGCCTTGGCGTTGCGCACCGCGTCCTCGATGCGGTGCTTGCGCTCCTTGAGCTCGACCTCGGTGGCGGCACCGGCCTTGATGACGGCCACGCCGCCGGCCAGCTTCGCCAGACGCTCCTGGAGCTTCTCGCGGTCGTAGTCCGAGTCGCTGTTCTCGATCTCGGCACGGATCTGGTTCACGCGGCCCTGGATCTGGTCCTGGTCCCCGGCGCCGTCCACGATCGTGGTCTCGTCCTTGGTGACGACGACCTTGCGGGCGCGGCCGAGCAGGTCGAGACCGGCGTTCTCCAGCTTGAGGCCGACCTCCTCGGAGATGACGGTGCCACCGGTGAGGATGGCGATGTCACCGAGCATGGCCTTGCGGCGGTCGCCGAAGCCCGGGGCCTTGACCGCGACGGACTTGAAGGTGCCGCGGATCTTGTTGACGACCAGGGTCGACAGGGCCTCGCCGTCGACGTCCTCGGCGATGATCAGCAGCGGCTTGCCCGACTGCATGACCTTCTCCAGCAGCGGGAGCAGGTCCTTCACCGCGGAGATCTTGGAGTTGACGATCAGGATGTACGGGTCGTCGAAGGACGTCTCCATACGCTCCAGGTCGGTGGCGAAGTACGCCGAGATGTAGCCCTTGTCGAAGCGCATACCCTCGGTGAGCTCCAGCTCCAGACCGAAGGTCTGGGACTCCTCGACGGTGATGACGCCTTCCTTGCCGACCTTGTCCATCGCCTCGGCGATGAGCTCGCCGATCTGCGGGTCGGCGGCGGAGATGGAGGCGGTGGAGGCGATCTGCTCCTTGGTCTCCACGTCCTTCGCCTGCTCGAGGAGAGCGGCGGAGACCGACTCGACGGCCTTCTCGATGCCGCGCTTCAGCGCCATCGGGTTGGCGCCGGCGGCGACGTTGCGCAGGCCCTCGCGGACCAGCGCCTGGGCGAGGACGGTCGCGGTCGTCGTGCCGTCACCGGCGACGTCGTCCGTCTTCTTCGCGACCTCCTTGACCAGCTCGGCGCCGATCTTCTCGTACGGGTCCTCGAGCTCGATCTCCTTGGCGATGGACACACCATCGTTGGTGATCGTGGGGGCGCCCCACTTCTTCTCGAGGACGACGTTGCGGCCCTTGGGGCCAAGGGTGACCTTGACGGCGTCGGCGAGCTGGTTCATCCCGCGCTCGAGACCGCGCCGTGCCTCCTCGTCGAACGCGATGATCTTGGCCATGTGAAGTGGTCCTCCCGGACTTGGGGTCCCCCCGCGGCACAGGGCTGCGGGGAAGGATTACTCCAGGACCGCGCCGGCGCCCGCGACGGACGGCCTGCCCTCCCGCCGGTTCCTTTCCGGCGGTCGTGCGGGCCTCACCCACTCGGTCCTTTGTCACTCTCAACGTCAGAGTGCTAACGCCAATGATTAGCACTCGCCCTAGGAGAGTGCAAGCCGCTTGGCCGTGGCCGTGGACAACCCGCAGGTCCGGGTCCGGGGGTGGCGGGACAGCACGAAGGCCCGCCCCCGTGCGGGGGGCGGGCCTCGACGCGTACGTTTGAGCGGCCGTACGCGAAAGTGCTCCGTGGCCGATGCGCGGCGCGTCAGCCGGCTGCGAGACGGACCATGTCCGCCTGCGGCCCCTTCTGGCCCTGCGAGATCTCGAACTCGACCCGCTGACCTTCCTCGAGGGTGCGGTAGCCGTCCATCTGGATCGCGCTGTAGTGCACGAAGACGTCCGCACCACCGTCGACCGCGATGAAGCCGTAGCCCTTCTCCGCGTTGAACCACTTGACGGTGCCCTGAGCCATTCCTAACTCCCCTATTGCTGGCCCTTCGCAGACCCGCACCTCGCGGACCCGGGTCAGACCTCACCCCCTACAGCCAAGGGGGCGTGCGCCGGAACGCGTCGACCGCGGCTGAATGTATCTGTCCGGACGCTGTCTGCAACAGGTCAATCGGACGAGAATTCCGGGCACAGGGAATCGGAAGAAGAGCCTGATCGGTGAATAATCCGGGGCAACTCGGACCGGACATAAGCCGCCAACGCGACAAACATCGCGTGAATTTGGCGATAAATCGTCGACAAGGCCGCCCCGGTAAAGGGGGCTTGCGCAGAGCGTTGCAGGGAGTTGCGGGCCGCTCAGGGCAACTGTACAGCCCTTCAACTACCGCTGAAGCACACAGGGGTGCCGGGACGTACCCGGCACCCCTGTCGCCCGCGGGCCGTGCGGCTCAGCAGCCCCCGGCCACCGCCGGGATGATCGAGACGGACGCACCCTCGCCCACCGAGGTCTGCAGGCCCTCGGAGAAGCGGACGTCGTCGTCGTTCACGTAGACGTTGACGAAACGGCGCAGTTTGCCCGTGTCGTCCAGGACCCGCGCGGAGATGCCGGGGTGGTTCAGCTCCAGCGAGTCGATGACCTCGGCCAGGGTGCCGCCCTCGGCCGGGACCTCGGCCCGGCCGCCGGTGTAGGTGCGGAGGATGGTCGGGATGCGGACGGTAGCGCTCATGATGCGGGGTTCACCTTCAGTCTGGGTCAGCCGGTGCGGTGGGGTCAGCCGGCCAGGCCGGCGGCGCGGAACGCGTCGAGGCTCGGGCGGATGGTGGCCGTGGGGCGGGAGGTCGGGGCGACGGCGTCCAGCGTCTTGAGGCCGTCGCCGGTGTTGAGGACGACGGTCTCCCCGGCCGGGTCGAGCTGCCCGGTCTCGATGAGCTTGCGCAGCACGCCGACCGTCACGCCGCCGGCCGTCTCGGCGAAGATGCCCTCGGTCCGGGCGAGCAGCTTGATGGCGTCCACCACCTGCTCGTCGGTGACGTCCTCCACGGCGCCGCCCGTACGCCGGGCGATGTCCAGCACGTACGGACCGTCGGCCGGGTTGCCGATGGCGAGCGACTTGGCGATGGTGTTCGGCTTCTGCGGACGCACCACGTCGTGGCCGGCCTTGAAGGCGGTGGAGACCGGGGAGCAGCCCTCGGCCTGGGCGCCGTAGATGCGGTACGGCTTCTCCTCCACCAGACCGAGCGCGATCAGCTCCCGCAGGCCCTTGTCGATCTTCGTCAGCTGCGAGCCGGAGGCGATCGGGATGACGATGTTGTCCGGCAGGCGCCAGCCCAGCTGCTCGCAGATCTCGTAGGCGAGCGTCTTGGAGCCCTCGCCGTAGTAGGGGCGCAGGTTGACGTTGACGAAGCCCCAGCCCTCGCCGATCGGGTCGCCGATCAGCTCGCTGCAGAAGCGGTTGACGTCGTCGTAGGTGCCCTCGATGCCGACCAGCTGACCGCCGTAGACCGCGGCCATGACGACCTTGCCCTCCTCCAGGTCGTGCGGGATGAACACGCAGGAGCGGAAGCCGGCCCGGGCGGCCGCGGCGCCCACGGCGCCGGCCAGGTTGCCGGTGGAGGAGCAGGACAGGGTGGTGAGGCCGAAGGTGCGGGCGGCCTCCAGGGCGATGGCGACGACCCGGTCCTTGAAGGAGTGGGTCGGGTTGCCGGAGTCGTCCTTGATGTGCAGGCCGCCGGTGACGCCCAGTTCGCGGGCGAGGTTGTCGGCCTTGACCAGCTTGGTGAAGCCCGGGTTGAGGTTGGGCTTGGAGGCCACGTCCGCGGGGACGGGCAGCAGCGGCGCGTAGCGCCAGATGTTGTCCGGCCCGGACTCGATCCGCTTGCGGAGGGTCTCGGGGTCGCCGCCCGGAAGGTCGTACGCCACTTCGAGCGGCCCGAAACAGGCCTCGCAGGCGAAGAGGGGCTCCAGCGGGAAGCGCTCGCCGCACTCGCGGCAGGAGAGCGCGGACGCGGGGCCGAAGGCGGAATCGGTGGACGCGGATGCAACGGATTGCGCAGCCATGTCAGGCGAGGCCCTTTCTCCTCATCTTCCTCACGACGCATCTCGCCGTGAGACGGAATTGGCACCTTCCCCACCTGGACCTCGCGGTCGGCGGGAGGGTTGCCGGGGCTTCAACGGGCCGTTCCCTCTGCCCCTCTGGATGAGCGGTATGGCGCCGGGCGCACTGCCCGGGCATTTGTCGGACGGGGCGCGATCACCGTGGACATACGATGGTCATGCCTCGTGTTCAAGACTGTAACCGACGACCTCGAACCTGGTCATGGGCCGTCCGTCCTGCGAGACGGGCAGAAACGGAGCAACCCGGTGCTCGACGAGGTGGCCGGCTGGCTGCAACGGCGGTCCTGGACCGCCGACCACAGGCCGCTGCCGCAACTGCTCGCCGCCAAGCGCGCCGCGGGCTCGCGCGGCACGGTCAGCGTCGTGCTGCCCGCCCTCGACGAGGAGGCCACGGTCGGGGAGATCGTCGGGACGATCCGCCGCGAGCTGATGAGCGAGGCGGTCCCGCTGGTCGACGAACTGGTCGTGCTGGACTCCGGGTCGACCGACCGCACGGCCGAGGTCGCGGCGGCCGCGGGCGCGGTCGTCGTCCACCGGGACGAGGTGCTCCCCCGGCTGCCCGCGCTGCCAGGCAAGGGCGAGGTGCTGTGGCGCTCGCTGCTCGTGACGCGCGGGGAGATCGTCTGCTTCGTCGACTCCGACCTGCGGGAGTTCGACGCGCGCTTCGTGTCGGGGATCGTCGGGCCGCTGCTCACGGACCCGGACCTGCAGCTGGTCAAGGCGATGTACGACCGGCCCCTGGAGACCGGCGGAACGGTCGTCCCGGCCGGCGGCGGCCGGGTGACGGAGCTGGTCGCGCGGCCGCTGCTCAACCTGCACTGGCCGCAGCTGGCCGGGTTCGTCCAGCCGCTGGGCGGCGAGTACGCGGCGCGGCGCTCGCTGCTGGAGCGGCTGCCGTTCCCCGTGGGGTACGGGGTGGAGCTCGGGCTGCTGGTGGACGCGCTCAACACGGTCGGGCTCGACGCGCTGGCCCAGGTCGACGTCGGCGTCCGGCACCACCGCCACCAGGACGGCCAGGCGCTGGGCCGCATGGCGGCGGCGATCTACCGGACGGCGCAGATCCGCTTGGCGCGGGGCCATCTCGTGCGGCCCGTCCTCACGCAGTTCGACCGTGCGCCGGGAGGCGGTTTCGAGCCGCGGGTCCACGAGGTCGCGACGGAGGAGCGCCCCCCGATGCGGACGGTCCCCGAGTACGCCCGCCGCCGCGCGGTGGCGTGACGCAGGGACCCGGTTGCGGGTCGGCCGCCCGCCGGAGGCCGGTGCCCGGCGTCCGGGGGTTGTGGGAAGTCGTTCCGCAAGGCGGAACAGGTCGGCACACCCCCACCACCGGCGTGAATACGCCAACGACACCCGCGGTACCGCACAGGTGCGGCGCCGTCGTGGGGCAAGCGGCCGACCCGCAACGGGTCACGGCCGGAAACCCCCGGCTGGGCTAGCTCGTACGTTTGCGGTCAGGCATGCGTGGCTAGGCTGGCCGCATGGTCGCATCGCATGCCGCGCGCGTTCTGGTCGCGTCCAACCGCGGCCCCGTGTCGTACAGCCTCCGCGAGGACGGCACGCTCACCTCCCGCCGCGGCGGCGGCGGACTCGTGTCGGGCCTGAGCGCGATCGGGCCGGACGCGGACGCCGTCTGGGTCTGCGCGGCCCTGGGCGAGGGGGACCGGGCCGCCGTGCTTCGCAGCACCGGGGGCACGGGCCGGCTGCCCACCGCCGACACCGGCGGCCAGCACGTACGGATGCTGGACATCCCGGCGGACACCTTCGCCTCGGCCTACAACGGCATCGCCAACTCGGTCCTGTGGTTCGTCCACCACATGCTGTTCCAGACCCCGCTGGAGCCCGTCTTCGACGAGGACTTCCGCGAGCAGTGGGCGGCGTACGTGGCGTACAACGCCGCCTTCGCCGACGCGCTCGCCGAAGAGGCCGGCCAGGGCGCGGCCGTGCTGGTGCAGGACTACCACCTGGCGCTGGTGCCGCAGCTGCTCCGCTCCCGCCGCCCGGACCTGCGCATCGGCCACTTCTCGCACACCCCGTGGGCCCCGCCGGACTACTTCCGCCTGCTGCCGGACGACGTCGCCGCGGAGGTGCTGAGCGGCATCCTCGGCGCCGACCGGGCGGGCTTCCTGACCCGCCGCTGGGCGGACGCCTTCGCCGCGTGCTGCGCCGACGTGCTGGGCGCGTCCGTCATCCGCGACGCGGGCAGCCTGACGATCACCCACCGGGGCCGCACCACGCGCATCGGGGTGCACGGCCTCGGCGCGGACGCCGACTTCCTGCGGGAGCGGGCGCACCGGCCGGACGTGGAGGAGCGCCTGGCGGCGCTGCGGGAGGCGGTCGGCGGCCCGGACCGCAAGGTCATCGTGCGCGTGGACCGCACCGAGCTGTCGAAGAACATCGTGCGCGGCCTGCTCGCGTACGCGCAGCTGCTGCGCGACCACCCCGAATGGCAGGGGCGCGTGGTGCACATCGCCTTCGCCTACCCCTCCCGCCACGACCTGGCCGTCTACCGGGAGTACACCGACGAGGTCTCCGACCTCGCCGAGGAGATCAACGAGGAGTTCGCGACGCCGGGCTGGCAGCCGGTGGTCATGCACGTCAAGGACGACTTCGCGCGCTCCCTGGCCGCCTACCGCCTGGCGGACGTCGCGCTGGTCAACCCGATCCGCGACGGCATGAACCTGGTGGCCAAGGAGATCCCGGTCGTCTCGGACGACGGCGTGGCGCTGGTGCTCTCCCGCGAGGCGGGGGCGTACGAGGAGCTCGCCGACGACGCGTTCGTGGTCAACCCTTACGACATCCGGGCCACGGCGAACGCCCTCCACCAGGCGCTGTCCGTGTCGCACGGCGAGCGGGCCGAGGCCACCAAGCGGCTGGTGGCCGCCTCGACGGCGCTCCCCCCGCAGCAGTGGTTCCTGGACCAGCTGCGGGCGCTGGGCTGAACCTCGCCCGGCGCCGGCGCGCGCGGCGCGGTCAGCGGGGAGGTGAGGGTGCCCGCCGGCTGATCCCCAGCCGGATGCGCCCGGCGGTCGTGCCCAGGGCCAGGTACACCTCGACCTCCGGCAGCGGTGCGCGGCGGGCGAGCGGGTCGAGCCCCACGACGAGCGCGACCGGTCCGCCGCCCGCGACGAAGGCGGACCACCGCTCCCCGGCCGCGACCTCCAGCAGCGCCCCGCCGTCCGCGCCGCACACCGTGGCCCGCCCGGGACGCGGGACGGTGATCCGCTCGCCGAGCTCCGGCAGCCGCCGCCCCGGCTCGGCGAGCCCGAGGAGGGCGGCGAGTTCCGCCGTGCCGCTCCCGTGCGGATGGGCCAGCAGCAGGAACGCCACCGGCCCGAACGCCGTGTCGTCCAGCCAGGTCCACGAGGCGAGCCTCACCGCAGCACCACCCACACCTGCTTGCCGTCGGGCGTCGGCCGGACGCCCCACCGGTAAGCCGCCGCCGCGATCAGGTGCAGGCCGCGCCCGCGTTCGGCCGCCCAGTCCGGCGGCCCGGGAGCCGGGACCGGCAGGACGGGGGAGCGGTCGCTGACCGCGGCCCGCACCCCCTCCGCGGCCAGGTCGTCCAGGGTCAGTTCGCACTCCGGGGAGCCCGCGTGCCGGTGCACGTTGGCGAGTATCTCCGTGACGCACAGCGCGGCGGCGGGCGCCAGGTCCTCGCGCCCCCAGGCGCGGAGCTGTTCGCGTACGGCCCGGCGGACCTCGGCGATGCGGGCGGGCTCGGCGACGACGCGCATCGCCGCCGTGGGTGGAGATTCCTGCGTCATGCGTCCAACGGTTCCCTGCCGTCGCTAGCCTGACCAGGGCGGATCTGACCACGGATCAGTTGTGTCGGGACCGGTCCGCGGCTGTGTACGGCGTGTGTACCGGGAGGTGGTGCCGTGTCCGCGAAGGGCGAGGGCTCGGCCAGCATGCGGATGTTCGGCTCCGTGGCGCGGTCACTGCGGGAGGCCCGCGGGGTCTCGGCGGACGAACTGGCCGCGCACGTGGGCTACTCGAAGTCGCTGGTCGTCAAGATCGAGCGCGGCGAGCGGATGCCGCCTCCGGCGTTCGTGGAGAGGGCGGGAGCCCTGCTGGGCGACGGCGGCGGGTTGCTGCGGTCCGCGGCGTGCCATCTGGAACGGGCCGAGTTCCCCTCCTGGTTCGAGGAGTACGCGGAGCTGGAGCGGGCGGTGGTGAGCCTCTACACCTACGACACCCACGTCATCAACGGCCTGCTGCAGACCGAGGACTACGCCCGCGTCGTGCTCGGCGCCTACTGCCCCACCCTGGAGACGGAGGAGGTCGAGCGCCGTGTACGCGCCCGGCTGGCGCGGCAGTCGCTGCTGACCCGCGCTCCCGCCCCGCAGCTCGCCTTCGTCGTCGAGGAGTGGGTGCTGCGCCGCCCGGTCGGCGGACGGGCCGTGCACCGGCGCCAGTTGGCGCGGCTGCTGGAGGCCGCCGCGCTGCGCCACGTCACGGTCCAGGTGATGCCGCTCTCCCACGAGGCGCACGCCGGTTTCGACGGCCCCATGTCGCTGCTGGAGACCCCGGATCTGCGGCTGCTCGCATATCTCGAAGTCCAGGGCCGCAGCGTGCTGGTGGACGGCCGGAACGAGGTCAGCAAACTCCACCAGCGCTATGCGATGATCCGCTCACAGGCCCTCAGCGTGGGGGACTCCGCCGGAGTGATCGAGCAGATTGCGGGGGAGCTATGACATCCCGACTCGCCTGGTTCACCAGCAGTTACAGCGGCAGCGAGGGCGGCCAGTGCGTGCAGGTCGCCCACGCCCCCGGCGCCGTGCACGTACGGGACTCCAAGGACCCCGCCGGGCCCGCACTGGCCTTCACCGGCGAGGCGTGGGCGGCGTTCGTCGCCTTCGTCGCGGACAACACCGGGACACCGGTAGAGTAATCGGCCGATCACCCTTCGTGCCCAGCGCATGAAGCGGCCCCCAGTGGTGCTCCAACACCGGCCGGGGGCCTACACGTACGAGGCTTACTAGAGGAGCCCCGCAAATGATCCGCCATGCTATCCCGCCGACCCGTTTCTTCTCCCAGACGCCGAACGACCTCATCCGCCATCCGCGCCTGAACGGCACCGCCGTACGGCTGCTGCAGTGGGCGCTCTCGCTGCCGGAGGGGTCCCGGGAGACCCTGCAGTCCATCGGCGAGAAGATGCCCGAGGGGCGCATCGCCCTGCGCCGGGCCCGGCAGCAGCTGGAGGCGGAGGGCTATGTGCACACCCGCCGCACCCAGAGCCCCGAGACCGGCCGCTGGACCACCCGGGTACTCGTCTCCAATGTGCCGTTGCGCGACCCCGCCGAGATCGAGGCGGCCTTCGCGGCTCCGGGTGGCGGCATCCTGACCGCCGGTGCGCCGTCCGTACGGGCCGTCGGCGCATCCCCCAAGGGGGAGAACAAGGTGGAGGAGAACACCCCCCACCCCGAACCCCTCGCCGACGGGCCGCTGGTCGCCCGCGCGGCGGCCGCGCTGCAGCGCCTCGGGCGGCGGGAGGCCAGGCTCGCCCTCGGCGTCGCCGAGGCCGCCCGGCTGGCCCCCCTCGCCGCCCGCTGGCTGGCACACGGAGCGAGCGAGCTGGAACTGGGCACCGCCCTGTCCTCCGGGCTGCCGCACGCCGTCCACTCCCCCGCCGGTTTCATCGCCCGGCGCCTGCGCGACAAGCTCCCCGCACCCCGTCCCGCCCGCGACCCCGCCGCCCCGGCGGCCCCGCTCCCCGAATGCCCCGGCTGCGGCGACCCGCTGCCCCCCGGCCGGACCGGCCCCTGCCCGCCCTGCGCCACCACCGCCCCCGCATCTGCATCCGACGCCCCGTCGGGTACCCCGCGCGGCGCCGCCCTGGTCCGCGCGGGCATCACGCGACAGCGGCCCCGCGTGAAGCCGTCAGTGGCCGCCGATATCATCTACGGCTCATTTTGATATCGCCGAGTCGGACACCCCTGCCGGAGGAGGCTCGAATGACCCGCACCGTCATAGACGTCGACGACCAGATGCTGGCGGAGGCGGCCGAGATCTTCGGGACCACGACCAAGGTCGCCACGGTGAACGCCGCCCTGGAAGACGCGATCAAGCGCCGCAAGCGCGCCTCGTTCCTCAACTGGCTGGAGGATGGCGGCCTTCCGGACCTCACCGGCGAGGTCGCGTCAACGGACGACCCGAACCGGGCCGCATGAGGGATCGCTTCCTCACCGACAAGTCCGCCCTTGCGCGCTACCCGAAACCTTCGGTGAAGGCCGTGATCGAGCCTCTCCGCAACGCGGGGCTGCTCGCCATCTGCGGCGCCGTCGAACTGGAGGTACTTCACAGCGCGCGGTCCAAGGCCGACGCGGACCGCATCCGCGACGGGATGCGGGGATTCGACTGCCTGCCGACGCCGGACGAGGCCTGGGACCGCGCACTGGACGTGCAGACACGCCTCACCGCCACAGGCAACTGGAAGGCTCTGTCCCTTCCGGATCTGATCATCGGGGCGACCGCGGAGCGGCACGGCGCGACCGTCCTGCACTACGACGGGGACTTCGACGTGATCGCCGGCGTCACCGGCCAACCCGTGCAATGGGTGGTCCCGACCGGGACGGCCGACTGAGCGACGTTCCGCCGCTCCGTCAGATCTGGACCTGGACACGTTCATCCTCTTTGGTCACTCAAAGTGCGGAACACCTCGCACAAGGTGACGATGAGCGCAATCGCTTCGACCCGGAGCGAGCTCCTTCCGTCATCTTCGAAGGCAGAGAGATGAACATACGAGCGAAGAAGACCATGTCCGGTCGACCCCGTCGTAAGGTGCTTTGGGGTGTCGCCGGAGCCATGACGGTCGCCGCCGCGGTCGTCACAACCACCGCATTCGTTGGTCCCACTAACGCTTCCGCCGCCGCGCGCACCACCGCGGTCGCCGACGACGCCGCCTCGCACCCCGTCCAGGGCAACGGCAACCGTGACAACTTCGGGCGGCTGAGGACCGCCGAGTTCCTGGGTGTCTCCGCCGTCGTGGCCGACATGTCCACCGTTACGGTCTCGGCACGCTGCCCCTCGCGCACCGAGGTCACCGGCGGCGGCTTCGTCCTCAGCAGCAGCGACCTGCACGTACTGACGAGCCAGCGGTCCGGCAATGGGTGGTCCGTGACCGTCCGAAAGATCAACGGAACCCCGTCGACCAACTTCAGCCCCACCGCCCGCGCCGTCGTGGAGTGCGCGGCGATCGTCCGGGACAACAACAACTGGTGACCCCACCCCTTCCACGTGCCACCGCCCCGGCCCCCCGTCACAAAGGAACGGGGGACCGGGGCGGGCCGTGCGCGGGCGGGGGTCAGGAGCGCTTGCCCGCCGACTCCACCGCGAAGAGGACCGCGACGCCGAGCACGGCCAGGAGGACGCACACGTAGATCTCGTAGCCGTCCAGGAAGCCGATCCGGTGCGTCAGCGCCCACAGCCGGAACCATCCGCCGGTGAGCTCGTAGGTGATGCCGCCGATGCCCTGGGAGAGCAGTACGAAGCCGAGGAAGCCGAGGAAACCCTTCATGCCACGAGGCTAGGGAGCAGGCGTACGTGCGGGCTGTCGGCGAAAGTCGCCGATCGCGCGCGGACTGTCGTCCGAAAGTCTCGACTTGGGGCGCGGGGGTGGTGCCGGCGCCCCGGGTCCGTACATTCGGAGGAATGCGACGCGTACGGAAGGGCATCGTCGCCGACATCGCGGTCTTCCTCGGTGCGGCGGCCTTCTCCGTGCTGTCCGTGGACGGGGTGGGTGCCACGGTCGGGCCCGTCGAGCAGGCGGTCAGCGCCGCCGCGTGCGCGGCACTGTTCCTGCGCCGGCGGTGGCCGGTGCAGCTGGCGGTGGTGCTGCTGGTGACGGGCTGGTTCGCCCACCTGGTGGGCGGCCCGACCGCGGTGGCGGTCTTCACCGTGGCGGCGTACCGGCCGCTGCGCACGACGGCCTGGGTGGCTGCCCTGGCGTTCGCTCCGCTGCCGGTGTTCGTGGCGCGGGGTCCCGACCCCGACCTGCCGGAGACCGGCTCGGCGATGACCTTCTTCGTGATCATGGCGGGCTCGATCGGCTGGGGGCTCTACGTGCGGTCCCGGCGCCAGCTGCTGGCCACGTACGCCGAGCGCGGGCGGCGGCAGGCCCGCGAGGAGATCGCGCGGGAGATGCACGACGTGCTGGCGCACCGGCTGTCGCTGCTGAGCGTGCACGCGGGCGCGCTGGAGTTCCACCCGGGGGCGTCCCCCGCGGAGATCGAGCGGGCCGCCGGGGTCATCCGGGAGAGCGCGCACCAGGCGCTGGACGACCTGCGCGGCATCATCGGCGTCCTGCGCGAGCCGGACGGGTCCGGCGCGGCGGACGGCGCGGCCGGACGGCCGCAGCCCACGCTGGCCGACGTGCCGCGGCTGGTGGAGGAGTCGCGGGACGCCGGGATGCGGATCGTGCTGGAGGCGGAGGACGACGCCGTGTCCGCGGCGCCCGCCGCCTCGGGGCGCACGGCCTACCGGATCGTGCAGGAGGGGCTGACCAACGCGCGCAAGCACGCCCCGGGCACGGAGGTGACCGTGCGGCTCGCCGGCGGTCCCGCGCGGGGCCTGACGGTCGAGGTCAGCAACCCGGTGCCGGCCACCTCGGCCGTGGTGCCCGCCATCCCCGGCGCCGGGCAGGGGCTGATCGGGCTGACCGAGCGCGCCTCCCTCGCCGGGGGCGACCTGGAACACGGCCGGTCCGGCGGGGACTTCCGGGTGCGCGCCTGGCTACCGTGGGCGGCGTGAGGATGGTGCGGCTGCTGCTGGTGGACGACGACCCGCTGGTGCGGGCCGGACTGCGGATGATGCTCGGCGGGGCTCCGGACGTCGAGGTCGTCGCCGAGGCGGGCGACGGCGGCGAGGTCGCGGCGCTGGTCCGGGAGCACTCCCCCGACGTGGTGCTCATGGACATCCGCATGCCCACCGTGGACGGGCTCGCGGCCACCGAGGCCCTGCGGGCGCTGCCGGGCGCGCCCGAGGTGATCGTCCTCACCACCTTCAACACCGACGAGCACGTGCTGCGCGCGCTGCGCGCGGGCGCCGCGGGGTTCGTCCTCAAGGACACCGCGCCGCACGAGATCGTCGAGGCGGTACGGAAGGTGGCGGCCGGCGAGCCGGTGCTGTCCCCCGCGGTGACGCGGCAGTTGATCGCCCAGGTCGCCGGCTGCGGCTCCGACGCCGCCGAGGGAGGACGCGGCGCGCGGGCCACCGCCCGGCGCAGGCTCGCGTCACTGGGCGAGCGGGAGCACGAGGTCGCCCTCGCCATCGGGGAGGGCCGGTCCAACGCGGAGATCGCGGCCGGGCTCCACATGAGCGTGCCGACGGTGAAGACCCACGTCTCCCGCATCCTCGGCAAGCTCGGCCTGAACAACCGGGTCCAGATCGCCCTCCTCGTCCACGACGCGGGCTCCCCGAACCGCGGCTGACGGCCGCGGGCCGCTGGCCGCTGGCCGCGACGACGATCGCCCGGCCCGCGTCACGGATCCGGGGCCGCTCCGGCCTGCCGTGCCGCCGGGACGCAACGGCTGCCTAGGCTGCTGCCATCAGCACCCGCAGAGAGCGAGAACCACCGCATGACCACCGGCAACCGCAGGACCGTCCTGATCACCGGCACCTCCTCCGGCATCGGCCTGGCCACCGCCGTGGCTGCCGCCCGCGCCGGCTGGAGCGTCGTCGCGACCATGCGCGACCCCGGGAAGGCGGACGCCCTCCGCGAGGCCGCGGCCGGGGCGGGGGTCGCCGAACACGTCCACGTCAGGCGGCTGGACGTGACCGACCCCCGGCTGGTCGCCGCGGTCGTGGAGGACGTCGTCGTGGAGTTCGGCGGCCTGGACGCGGTGGTCAACAACGCCGGCGCCGGGCACGTCGGCACGATCGAGCTGGAGACGGTCGCGGACGTCCGCGCCACGATGGAGGTCAACTTCTTCGGCGTCGTCGAGGTCACCAAGGCCGCGATGCCGCACCTGCGCGCCTCGGGCGGGCGGCTGGTCACCGTCACCAGCGTGGGCGGGGTCGTCGGGCAGCCCTTCAACGAGGCCTACTGCGCCGCGAAGTTCGCGGTCGAGGGCTACATGGAGTCGCTCGCGCCCGTGGCGGCCGCAGTCGGGGTCGCCGTGAGCGTCGTCGAACCGGGCGCGGTCGGCAGCGAGTTCGTCGCCAACCTCGGCATCGACATCCCGGCCTACGCCGCGGCCGCGGGGCCCTACCGGCCCGCGCTCACCCACTACCTCGACCGCACCTCACAGGCGTTCGCGGCCGCCCAGACCATCGAGGAGGCCGCGGCGCCCATCGTCGGGGTCCTGACCGCCGAGCGTCCGCCCTTCCGTGTCCAGACCTCCCAGCGGGCCCGGGAGTTCACGGGTGTGAAGCTCGCGGATCTCGACGGGTCCGCGGTTCAGTCGCTGACCGGCGGCTGGGTCTCGGCCCCGTCCTGAGGGTCCCGCTCCTCCAGGGCGTCCGCGAGGGCGTCGATCAGCGCGACGACGCCCTCCGGGCCGTCCACGACGAGGTCGGCCCGGGCGGCCAGTTCGGCCACCTCGGCGCTGCCGCTGCACACCAGCACACCGGGCAGGCCGTCGGCGCGCCGCTTCTCCACGGCCCCGAAGGCGGCCAGGTCGCCGAGGTCGTCACCGGCGTACATCACGGGACCGGCGCCGACCTCGCGCAGGTAGTCGTTGAGGGCGACGCCCTTGTCCATCCCGGGCGGCCGCAGCTCCAGCACCATCCGGCCCGGCTCGACGATCAGCCCGTGGCGGTCGGCCAGTTCGCGCAGCGGCCCGTTCAGCGCCTCGAACGCGGCCTGCGGATCCTGCGTGCGGCGCGTGTGGACGGCCACCGCGCGACCCTTGTCCTCAACCCAGGTACCGTGCCACGCCCCGATCGCGTCCAGCACGCCCGGCAGTTCGGCGCGCACGGCGTTGACCCCGGGGTGCGCGCCGGGCGCCTTGACCTCGCCGGAACGGGCGTCCCAGCGCTCGGCTCCGTAGTGACCCAGCACGACCATGTGCTCCAGCGCGGGTACGCCCGCGAAGCCCCCGTACCGCACGGCCACGCCCGCGGGGCGGCCCGTGACGACCACGACGGACCCGATCCGCGGGGCCAGCCGGGCCAGCGCGGCGGCGGCACGGGGGTGGGCCCGCGCGGCGTCCGGATCCGGCACGATCGGTGCCAGCGTCCCGTCGAAGTCCAGTGCCAGCACGGCCCTGCGGGGCTCCGCGAGCAGTGCGGCCAGGCCGTCCTTGCCCTCGGGCGTCGTGGGTACCGGCAGTTCGTCCCTGCGGCTGCGGCTCATGCCCCCGACCATACCGACCCCTGCGGGGGGCATGCCCGGCGTACGGAAGCATCCCGCCTCCGGCGGTATTCCCGGGGCCGGTCGGTGCGCGTGAGGCTGTGGGTGGTGCTTGCGGTGGGTGCTTGCGGTGGGTGCTTCGGCTGTCCCGCCGTCTCGCGCCCTGCGGGCGCAAAGCGGCGGGCTGCGGACGGGGAGGGTGGCGGCGCTCTTCTTGGCAGTGTGCGGGTGAGTGGGCGGTTCGGGTTCAGGCTCCGGAGCGGATTTCCTTTCCGGTGTCCTCGGGTCTCGTTGCCGTCCGCGGGTGCAGATGGCCGGTGACCACGCCCACCCTTCGTGGGTGGCGCGCCCGCCGTAACCGGCGACCGCGGCTCATTCGGGGTGCTGTCGAGCGGTCCGCGGAAGATCGGGCTCACTTACGCCGGCATGTTCGGCGGAACAGAGCCCGATCTATGAGCCTGGGCAGATCGGGCCCGCTTACGCCGAGCATGTCAGCGGAACATAGCCCGATCTCGAAAGCCCACCCACCGAGCCCCAGGCCGGCCGGGGAATCACCCGCAGACGCCGGTCACGGCGGGCGCGCCCGCCACCGGACACAGGCGCGGAAGGGGCCATCTGCACCCGCGGACGGCAACGAAACCGGCGCCCATGAACCACCGGCGCCGCTCCGGCGCCCGAACCCCGGCCACGCACCCACCCGCACACCACCGACCAGGGCCGCCCCACCCTCCCCCTCCGCAGCCCGCATCCTTACGCCCGAAGGGCGCGAGGCGGCGCGACAGCCGAACCTGGCGTTGACCGGGCGGGGTGTGACGCAGGGCAACCCGTCACCCGCGGAGCGGTCAGCGGGTGGTGCGGTGGGTGTCGCGGGTGCGGCGGAGGCGGTTGACCGTGACGGGGTCGTGCGCGAGGGCGCGGGGGTCGTCGAGCAGGGCGTTGAGGAGCTGGTAGTAGCGCGTGGGGGAGATGCCGAGGCGTTCGCGGACGGCCCGTTCCTTCGCGCCGGGGCCGGCCCAGGCGCGGCGGGCGATGTCGAGGACGGCGCGGTCCTGTTCCGTCAGCCCGTCCTCGGGGGCGTCCGCCCCGGTCTCGTCCCGTTCCATCCGACAACCATATCCGCGCCCCGGTCACCCCGTTCCGCGTCCGACCGGACCCGCTGCGTGACGTCCCGGTCGCGCGGAGTCCCCATCGGGCACCCCGCGAGGTCTAAACCACTCGCCCCGCGGGCGGTACGCGATCTCTTTCGACGAGTGGACTAGACCTTTTGTGGTGTACCGCGCGACACTGTCCCCCGTGAGACACGTCATCGCCCTCGATGTGGGCGGCACCGGCATGAAGGCCGCGCTGGTCGCGACGGACGGCACGCTGCTGCACGAGGCACGCCGCCCGACCGGCCGGGAGCGGGGTCCGGACGCCGTGGTCGAGTCCGTGCTCGACTTCGCCGCGGACCTCCGGGCGTACGGCGAAAGCGCTTACGGCGAGCCCGCCGCCGCGGCCGGGGTCGCCGTGCCCGGGCTGGTGGACGAACGGGCCGGCATCGCGCTCTACTCCGCCAACCTCGGCTGGCGCGACGCGCCCCTGCGCGACCTGCTCACCCACCGCCTCGACGGCACCCCCGTCGCCCTCGGCCACGACGTGCGCGCCGGCGGCCTCGCCGAGGGCCGGCTGGGCGCGGGACAGGGGGCCGAGCGCTTCCTGTTCGTGGCGCTGGGCACCGGCATCGCCGGGGCGATCGGCATCGAGGGCCGGGTCGAGGCCACCGAGCTCGGGCACATCGTCGTCCGCCCCGGCGGCCCGGACTGCGGCTGCGGCCAGCGGGGCTGCCTGGAGACCGCGGCCTCCGCCGCCGCCGTGGCCCGCGCCTGGGAGGCCGCGGGCGGCGGCCCGGACGCCGGTGCCGCCGGCTGTGCAGCCGCCGTCGAGGCCGGCGACCCCCGCGCGGCGGCCGTGTGGGACGAGGTCGTCGCCGCCCTCGCCGACGGCCTGGTCACCGGGATCACCCTGCTGACCCCGGGCACGCTGATCGTGGGCGGCGGGCTCGCCGAGGCCGGCGACACCCTCTTCGCACCGCTGCGGGCCGCCGTCGAGCGGCGGCTGACCTTCCAGAAACTCCCCCTCATCGTGCCGGCGGCCCTCGGGGACACCGCCGGATGCCTGGGCGCAGGGCTGCTCGCCTGGGATCTTCTCTCCGTGGAGGTGACCGCTTGACTGCGGCAACTAGCGTGCTGACCGGTGCCCGTGTGGTGCTGCCGGACGGCGTGGTCGAGGACGGCCGGGTGACCGTCGAGGGCCGCTCGATCGTCGCGAACGACCCGCTCCAGGCGTCCACCCGGGACCTGACGGGGCACTGGGTCGTCCCCGGCTTCGTCGACATCCACGTGCACGGCGGCGGCGGCGCGTCCTTCTCCTCCGGTGACGCCGAGGCCGTCCTCACCGGGATCGGGACCCACCGGCGGCACGGCACGACGACGCTGCTCGCCTCGACGGTGACCGGTGACCTGGACGACCTGTCGCGGCAGGCCGCGCTGCTGTCCGAACTTGTCGAGCAGGGCGACCTGGCCGGCATCCACTTCGAGGGGCCGTTCATCTCCCCGCACCGGCGCGGCGCGCACAAGCCCTCGCTGCTGCGCGACCCGCACCCCTCGGACGTCCGCAAGCTGCTCGACGCCGCCCGCGGCACCGCCCGCATGGTCACCCTCGCCCCCGAACTGCCGGGCGGGCTCGACTCGGTGCGGATGCTGGCGGAGCACGGCGTCATCGCCGCCGTCGGCCACACCGACGCCGCGTACGAGGCCACCCTGCAGGCCGTCGAGGCGGGCGCCACCGTGGCGACGCACCTGTTCAACGCCATGCCCTCGCTGCTGCACCGGGAACCCGGCCCGATCGCCGCGCTGCTGGAGGACGAGCGGGTCACCGTCGAGCTCATCAACGACGGCGTCCACCTCCACCCGGCCGTCCTGGAGATGGCGTTCCGCAGCGCCGGCGCCGACCGGGTCGCCTTCATCACCGACGCCATGGACGCGGCCGGCTTCGGCGACGGCCGCTACCTGCTCGGCCCGATGGAGGTCGACGTCGTCGACGGCGTCGCCCGGCTCGTCGAGGGCGGCTCCATCGCGGGTTCCACGCTGACCCTCGACACCGCGTTCAAGCGGGCGGTGACCGTGGACGGGCTGCCCGTCGCCGACGCGGTGCGCGCGCTGAGCGCCAACCCGGCGCGACTGCTGAGCGCGTACGACCGGATCGGCTCCCTGGAGCCGGGCAAGGACGCCGACCTGGTGGTCCTGGACGCCTCGTTCGACCTCGTGGGTGTGATGCGGAAGGGCAGCTGGGTCGTCGAACCCTGACAGGACCCCGGGCGGCGGGGTCTGTGCCTCCGGGCGTTCCTTTGGCATGATCCCTTCCCATCGCACACGCTGTTCGAAGGGATCATGCGGTGATCGTCACCGTCACGCTGAACGCCGCCATCGACGTGACCTACCGCGTCCCCCGGCTGCGGCCGCACACCACCCACCGGGTGTCTGAGGCCGCGGAACGTCCCGGCGGCAAAGGGCTGAACGTCGCCCGCGTCCTCGCCGCGCTCGGCCACGAGGCCGTCGCGACCGGATTCGCGGGCGGCGCGTCCGGGGACCGGCTGCGCGGCTGGCTGACGGGGATCGACGGCGTCACGGACGCCCTCGTGCCCACCGCCGGCAGCACCCGGCGGACGGTCGGCGTCGTGGACGAGACGGGCGGCGACACCACGATGTTCAACGAGCCCGGGCCGACGATCACTTCGGAGGAGTGGGCGGCCTTCCACGGCACGTACCGCACGTTCCTGGAGGGCGGCACGACGCGCGCCGTGGCGCTGTGCGGCAGCCTGCCGCCGGGGCTGCCCGTCGGCTGCTACGCCGAGCTCGTCCGGGACGCGCGCGCCGCCGGCGTCCCGGTGCTCCTGGACACCAGCGGCGAGCCGCTGCGGCGCGGACTGGCCGCCCGGCCCGACCTCGTCAAGCCCAACGCCACCGAACTGACCGGGCTCACCGGCGCAACGGAGCCCATGCGCGCGGCCCGCGACGCCCGCCGCCGCGGGGCCCGCGCCGTCGCGGCCTCGCTCGGCCCCGACGGGATGCTCGCCTTCGCGGAGGACGGCACCGTGTGGACGGCCCGGCCCCCGGCCCCCCTCCCGGGCAACCCCGCCGGCGCCGGCGACTCCGCCGTGGCCGCCCTGCTCTCCGGGATCGTCGAGGGCCTCGACTGGCCGCGGCGCCTCGCCCGCGCCGTCGCCCTCTCGGCGGCCACCGTGGCGGCTCCGGTCGCGGGCGAGTTCGACCGCGGGGTGTACGAGGACCTGCTGGGGCGGGTCGAGGTGCTGCGCTCGGAGGAGGCGGGGCGTTAGTTCTTGTGCTCGCCCTGCTCGACCGAGACCTGGTCGAGGTAGTAGTTGCACTGGTTGCCCGCCTCGCAGGACAGGGCCACCGTGTTCTCGCCCTGCTTCAGCCGGATGTAGCTGTAGGTCTTCGTCCAACCGCCCTCGTAGTCACCCGCCTTGGCCTGCGCGAAGTTCTTCAGGCTCATCGGCCGCTGCTGCTTCTCGCCGTTGACGGTGATCGTGGCGTTCCCGTCGGCGCCCGGCACGGTGTACTCCACGAACAGCGTGTACGCGCCGTCCTCGGGGACGGAGAAGTTCCACGTGGCGGAGGCACCCACGGACTCCATCCCGGCGACGTACTTGCCGCCGGCGCCCTTGCCCCCGGAGACACCGGTGGTGACCGTGGCACCGCCGGCGAGCTTCAGGTCGGCCGCGTCCACCACTCCCGGCATGGCCGCGCTCGCCGGGGCCGAGGGCTCGCCGGAGGTGTCGTCCTTGCCGCCGTCGCTGCTCGCGGTCGCGGTCGGGGTGCTGCCCGCGCTGGGGGTGTCGTCGTCGCCGCCCGCCATGGCGACGCCGATGCCGATCGCGACGGCGGCGACCACGGCGACGGCACCGATCAGCAGGCTCTTGCTGTTGGGGCCGCCGGGGCGCGGGGAGGCCGCGCGGCGACCGGGGCCGCCGGCCGGGCCTGCCGGTCCGCCGGGACCCTGGGGCATCTGCTGGGTCGCCTGGGCGTGCTGGGGCTGCGGCTGGCCGTAGGCGGGCGGCTGCTGACCATAGGCGGGCGGCTGCTGGCCGTACCCGGGCTGCTGCTGCGGGTAGCCGTAACCGGGCTGCTGCTGCGGCTGCTGCGGGCGCCGCTCACCGACCCTCTGCACCTGGTTGTACGAGGTGCGGGGCACACCGGGCTGGGCAGCAGCCGCCTGACCCGGCTCCTCGCCGTCCTGGCGGTACAGGTACGCGAAGGGGTCGTCACTCCCGGGCTCCGGGGCACCGTTGTTGCCGGCCGTCATCGCTCTTCACCTTCCACTGCCTGTCGCTTGCACAGCACCTATCAGTACCGGGGCATCCGGCGAAAGGCGTGCGCTCTCCGCGATGGCGAATGTTCATGATCGATTCATCCGCGGCCGTCACGGGCGGACACACCTCTGACCACGGCACCCTACCTGGAACCGGTGACGTCCCGCTCAACCGTCCGAAGCCCCGGGTCGTACGCATACGGTGGAGGCGTGATCGACAGCACAGCCGCGTGGACGGGGTGGCGGGAAGCCACGGAGCGGGCCCTGTACGGCCCGGGAGGGTTCTTCCGGCGGGAGCGCCCGGCCGCCCATTTCCGCACGTCGGTGCATGCCTCGCCGCTGTTCGCAGGGGCCGTCGCCCGCCTCCTGGAGCGCGTCGACGCGGACCTCGGACACCCCGGCGAGCTGGCCCTGGTGGACGTCGGCGCGGGGGCCGGGGAACTGCTCACGGGGGTGCTCGATGTGGTTCCCGCCACGTTGCGCGCCCGCCTGCGGCCCCACGCGGTGGAGAAGGCCCCGCGACCGGACGGCCTGGACGCCCGGGTGACCTGGTCCGATGAGCTCCCGCGGGGCCTGCGGGGCCTGCTCTTCGCCAACGAATGGCTGGACAACGTGCCGGTCGGGGTGGTGGAGACCGACGCGGACGGGCTGCCCCGCCACGTCCTCGTCCGCGCCTTCGACGGCGCCGAGCGCCTGGGCGACCCGGTGGGCGGGGAGGACGCCGCCTGGCTGCGCCGCTGGTGGCCGGTCGAGGGCGCGCAGCCCGGGACCCGGGCGGAAATCGGCCGCGGGCGGGATTCCGCCTGGGCCGCCGCGGTGGACTCCCTGGAGGCCGGGCTCGCCGTCGCGGTCGACTACGGGCACGTGGCCGGGGCCCGCCCGCCGTACGGGACGCTCACCGCGTTCCGGGCGGGCCGCGAGGTCTCGCCGCCGGTGCCCGACGGCTCCTGCGACATCACGGCGCACGTGGCGATGGACGCCTGCACGGGCCCCGGGGCGGTCCTGCGCACCCAGCGCGAGGCCCTGGGCGGCCTGGGGGTCACCGGGGCCCGCCCGCCGCTCTCGCTGGCCTCCTCCGACCCCGCCGGATACGTACGCGCCCTGGCCCGCGCGGGCCAGGCGGCCGAGCTCACCGACCCGTCCGGGCTGGGCGGCTTCCTCTGGCTGGAGCAGCCCGTGCCGGCGGCCGGGGAAGCGCCGGGGGGCACGCCCCCGGTCGCGTAAAGGGATGGGAAACTGGGGCCATGACGGAGACCACGATCGGCATCGGCGGCGCCGCCGAGGGCACCGACATGGTGCTGAACATCGGCCCGCAGCACCCCTCGACGCACGGTGTGCTGCGGCTGCGCCTGAGCCTGGACGGCGAGCGGATCGGCTCGGCGGAGCCGGTCATCGGCTACATGCACCGCGGCGCCGAGAAGCTCTTCGAGGCCCGGGACTACCGCCAGATCATCATGCTGGCCAACCGGCACGACTGGCTCTCCGCCTTCTCCAACGAACTCGGCGTCGTGCTCGCCGTGGAGCGCATGCTCGGCATGGAGGTGCCCGAGCGCGCGGTGTGGACCCGCACGCTGCTCGCCGAGCTGAACCGGGTGCTCAACCACCTGATGTTCCTCGGCTCCTACCCGCTCGAACTGGGCGGGATCACCCCGATCTTCCACGCGTTCCGCGAGCGCGAGGACCTGCAGGCGGTCATGGAGGAGGTCTCCGGCGGCCGCATGCACTACATGTTCAACCGCGTCGGCGGCCTCAAGGAGGACCTTCCCAACGGCTGGCACGGCCGGGTCCGCGGCGCCGTCGCCGCCGTGCGCTCGCGCATGGGGACCTTCGACGACCTCGTCCTGGGCAACGAGATCTTCCGCGGCCGCACCCGCGGCGTCGGCATCCTCCCCGCCCGCGACGTGCACGCCTACGGGGTGAGCGGGCCGATCGCCCGCGCCTCGGGCGTCGACTTCGACCTGCGCCGGGACGAGCCCTACCTGGCCTACGGGGAGTTGACGGACACCCTGAAGGTCCCCACCCGCACCGAGGGCGACTGCCTGGCCCGCTTCGAGGTGCTGCTGGAGCAGACCCACAACGCCCTGGACCTCGCCGACGCGTGCCTGGACCGGCTGGCCGAGCTGCCCCCCGGCCCCATCAACCAGCGGCTGCCCAAGGTGCTCAAGGCCCCCGAGGGCCACACGTACGCCTGGACCGAGAACCCGCTCGGGCTCAACGGCTACTACCTGGTGTCCAAGGGCGAGAAGACGCCGTACCGGCTCAAGCTGCGCTCGGCGTCCTACAACAACATCCAGGCGCTGGCCGTGCTGCTGCCGGGCACGCTGGTCGCCGACATGGTGGCGATCCTGGGCTCGATGTTCTTCGTCGTCGGCGACATCGACAAGTGACGGGCGGGCCGCCCGCGGGCGGCCCGTGCCCGCCGGACGTCAGGAGGAGCGGGCGCGCAGCTCGCTGAGGTCGAGCTGCTCGGTCTCGTCGTGCGCGGTCAGGTCGATGACCTCGGCCTGCTCGGCGACGGCCTCGTCCCCGACGACGTCGGCGAGGTCCGCCTCGGCGGGCGCCGCCTCGCCGGCCGGATCCTGGGGGCGGGCCTTCTCGGCCTTCTCGCCCTTCGTGCCGAAGAAGTCGAAGCCGCCCTGGGCGCGGCTGGCCTGCCGGTTGGGCTTGGCGTAGGGCAGCACGGCCGCGGCGACCGCCGGGACGAGCTTGGGCTGGCGCACCGGCAGTGCCGGGTTGCTCCCGCTGCCACTGGTGGTGTCGTCGGCCGGACGGTCGCGGACCGCCGGGTCCAGCGCGTGCCTGCCCTGCGGCTCGTCGGTGTCGGCGAGGTCGCGGCGGCGCGCCTCCTCGACGGTGAGCGCGGCCTGCTGGCGGGCGCCGTTGCGCGACAGGTCCCGCAGCGCGGCGGACGCCCGCAGGTACGCGGCCGGGCTGACCGGCGCGGTGTAGGGCACGGGAAGCGCGGAGCCGACCGCCTTCTTCGCGACGCGGCCCTCCTCCAGGGCGCGGGCCCGCTCGGACTCGGCGGTGGCGTAGCGGCGCAGCAGGTCCGCGTGCTCCGTACGCAGCCGGGCCAGCTCGGCGCGCTTGCCGCGCAGTTTGTTCTCCAGCTTGCCGCGCAGCTCGCGGGAGTCCTCGAGGTCCACCTCGAGCTCCGCGATCCGCTCGTCGGCACGCCATTCGTCGCGCACCCGCGCGGTCTTGAGGTCGGCCACCTGCTTGCCCGCGGCGCGGTCCCAGCTGCGCAGCAGGAAGGCGCCGCCCCCGGCGACACCGGCCGCCGCGACGACGAACACACGGAGCAGCACCGGATCACCGATCACCAGTGCGCCGACGGCGAGGGCCGCGGCGGAGCCGGCGACCGTCACGGGCGGGAGCAGCCGGTGCAGCGGCTGTGAATGGCGGTGTCGTCCACGGGGCATGGTAGGGAACTTAGCGTGCCCGTGGGTCGTGTGGGGCCGCGGCATCCGATTTCTCACCGAACACACAACGACAAATACGGAGGGCGCCCACGCGTACGCGAAACGTCACGCGAACGCCCTCCCGCCACCATTTATTCGATCTTGTCCACCGGGCCTCAGCCCTTCAGCAGACCCTTCGACTTCAGGTAATCCGCGGCGACGTCCTCGGGCTTCTTACGCTCCGAGTCCACCTGCTTGTTCAGCCCGGCGAGGTCGGCCGTGGTCAGCACCTGGGTGAGCTTGTCGAGGGCGGCGGCGACGTCCGCCCCGCCGGCCTCCTTCGCGTTGACGACGGGCAGCAGGTTGTCGGCGTTCTGCAGGCCCTTGTCGTCCTCCAGCAGCACCAGGCCGAACTGGTCCAGCGTGGCGTCCGTGGTCGTGGTGAGCACCAGCTGGTCGGTGCCGTCCTTGACGGCCTGCTTGGACTGGACGGTGCCGACGCCCTTGGCGTCCACCGACGTGACGTCTATGCCGTAGATCTTCTTCAGGCCGGGCGAGCAGAAGGGGCGGATCGAGCATTCCTCGCCCGCGGCGAGCTTGACCTTGATCTTCGACTTGCCGAGGTCGGAAAGGGTCTTGAGGTCGTTCTTCTCCGCGAATTCCTTGGTGACCGCGAAAGCGTTCTGGTCGACGGCTTCCCCGGCCGGAAGCACCTTCAGCCCAAGCGGGCCGGCGAGTTCCGTGAGCGCCGTGACGGTGGCGTCGACGTCGGAGGAGGCGACGGGCGGGGCGTCCTTGCCGTTCACCTTCGCGTTGAGGAACTCCGCGAGGGTGGCCGCGTACTCGGGGACGACGTCGATCTGCCCCTTCTCCAGGGCCGGTTCGTACAGCTCGCGGTTGTCGACGGTCTTGATCGTGGTCTTGTAGCCGGCGTCGGTCAGCAGCTGCGCGTACAGCTGCGCGAGGACCGTGCTCTCGGTGAACCCGGCGGAGCCGACGGTCAGGGAGCCCTTGCCGCCGGCTGCCGGCGAACTGCCCCCTCCCCCGCTCTTCTCCAGGCTGTCGCCGCCGCAGGCCGCCAGGCCCGCGGAGAGGACCGCCACGGCGGCCAGGGCGGTGGCGGTGCGCAGGGCCTTGCTCATGTGAACTCCATCTGATGGGTGGGACGGACAGGTCTTCGGGCGGGTCGGGACTTCCGCGCGGGGGACACCAGGCGTTGCAGCAAGAGGAAGACTCCCTCCACGAGCAGGGCGAGCGCGGCCACGAGCACCGCGCCCGCGACGACCTTCGGGGTGTCGTACTGGGCGAAGCCCGCGGTGATGACGCGGCCGAGGCCGCCCTCACCGGGCAGTGCCGCGAGCGTGGCGGTGGCGACGACCTGGACGGCGGCCGAGCGCACCCCGCTCATGACGAAGGGCAGCGCGAGCGGCAGCTCGATCCGGCGGAGCATCTGGCCCCCGGTCATCCCCATGCCGCGGGCGGCCTCCACCGCGTCGCGGTCGACCTGGCGCATGCCGACGTAGGTGTTGGTGAGCAGCGGCGGGACGGCGAAGAGGACCAGCGCGAGGATCGTCGGCCAGCGGCTCGCCGACCCCAGGGCGATGATCAGCAGCACGAGCACCGCGAAGGTGGGCACCGCGCGCCCGACGTTGGACAGGTTGACGGCCAGCGCGCCGCCCTTGCCGAGGTGGCCGAGGAGGATCGCGACGGGCAGCGCCACGGCGCAGGCGATGCCCAGGGAGACGAAGGTCAGGAAGAGGTGCTCGCCGAGCCGCTGCAGCACCCCGTCGGTGCCGGTCCAGTTGGCGCCGTCGGTCAGCCACTCCCACGTGTCGGGGACCACCGCCATCACGCCACCGCCTTCGAGGCGCGGCTCCAGGGCGAGAGCAGCCGCTGGAGACCGAGCAGCAGCACGTCCGCGAGGATCGCGAGCAGTACGCAGATCACCGAGGCGGTGAACACCTCCGCCTTGAAGAAGCTGCGCATCCCTTCGTAGACGAGGTTGCCCAGCCCCCCGTAGCCGAGGATCGCGCCGACCGTCGTGAGGGAGACCGTGGCGACCGTGGCGATCCGCACACCCGCCATCACCGCCGGCAGCGCCAGCGGCAGCTCGACCTCCAGCAGCAGCCGCAACGGCCCGTACCCCATGCCGCGCGCGGCCTCCCGCGCGTCCTCGGGCACGGAGTCCAGTCCGGCGAGGAAGTTCCTGACGAGGATGGTCAGCGAGTAGAGCGTCAGCCCGGTGACGACCACGGCCGCGGAGATCCCGAAGACGGGCACGAGCAGGGAGAAGAGCGCGAGCGACGGGACCGTGTAGAGCACGGTCGTCACCCCCAGCACCGGCCCCTCGGCCGCCCGCCAGCGCCGGGCCACCAGGGCCAGCGGCAGCGCGAGCAGCACACCCGCGGCCACCGACACCGCGGTGATCCACAGATGTTGCACTCCCGCGTCCAGCAACTCCTGGCTGCGCGTGCGCACGAACTCGCCGCATATCCAGTCGTTCGCCGCGAGACAGTCCTGTCCGGCCATGCGATGCCACCTCCCCCGCCCGGTTCAGATCATGCAGGTGAGCGTAAACCCGGCCGCGGACATTCCCGGTGTCCTGCCACATCCTCGCAACACCCCCTTCACAACCATCGCCGAGCGTGTACCAAGCTGGGGGGTGAGCCGCACCGCCCAGCGCCGACGAGAGGTCCCGATGATCCGCTTCGAGAACGTCACCAAGCGCTACCCCGACGGCACCACCGCCGTCGACGACCTGTCCTTCGAGGTGCGCGAGGGCGAACTCGTGACCCTCGTCGGGCCGTCCGGCTGCGGCAAGACCACCACGATGAAGATGGTCAACCGGCTCATCGAGCCCACCGCGGGCCGGATCCTGCTGGACGGCGAGGACATCGCCCGCACCGACCCGGTACGGCTGCGCCGCCGCATCGGCTACGTCATCCAGAACGTCGGCCTGTTCCCGCACAAGACCGTGCTGGAGAACACCGAGACCGTGCCGCACCTGCTCGGCTGGACGCGCGCCAAGCGCCGGGCGCGCGCCGCCGAGCTGCTGGAACTGGTCGGCCTGGACCCGTCCGTGCACGGCTCCCGCTACCCCGAGCAGCTCTCCGGCGGCCAGCGGCAACGGGTCGGCGTGGCACGGGCGCTGGCGGCCGACCCGCCGCTGCTGCTGATGGACGAGCCCTTCGGCGCCGTCGACCCGGTCGTACGGGAGCGGTTGCAGTCGGAGTTCCTGCGGCTGCAGGAGCAGGTCCGCAAGACCGTGCTGTTCGTCACACACGACATCGAGGAGGCGGTCCGGCTCGGCGACCGCATGGCGGTCTTCGGCCCCGGCCGGATCGAGCAGTACGACACCCCCGCGACCGTGCTCGGCTCCCCCGCCACCCCGTACGTCGCGGACTTCGTGGGCTCCGACCGCGGTCTGAAGCGGCTGTCCGTCACGCCGATCGAGACGACGGACCTGGAGCACCCGCCCGTCGTACGCGCCGGATCGCCGGCCGCGGAGGCCGCGGCCGTCCTCGCGAAGCAGGGCGACCCCTACGCGGTCGTCCTCGACGACGACGGCGGGCTGCGCGGCTACGTGGCCGCGGGCACCCTCGCCTCCGGCACGGTGGCCGACCACACCCGCCGCCTGGAGGCCTGGGTCCCGGTGGGCGCCCCTCTCAAGCGGGCGTTCAGCGCGATGCTCCAGCACGACGCGGGCTGGATAGCCGTCGTGGACGGCGACCGATTCGCCGGGGTGCTGACCCCGGCGACGCTCCACGCCGCGCTGCGCCGTTCGGTCAACGAGGACGGAGAGGACGGAGACGAGGAGGGAGCGGGACAGCCGGTGGCGGCCCCGGCCGCGACGGGTGACAATCGCCGGGCGGAACCGGACGCCGATGCCTCATGATGCGGAGCGTTCCATGACCACCCCCCGCGATCTGATCATCACCGCCCTGGAACGGGCCGCCGAACACGCCGTGGAACCGGGCGATCTCTCGCTCGCGCTCGCCGCGGCCGAGGCCGTCGACCTCCTGGCCGCCGGAGCCGTCGCCCTGGACGGCGACCGCCTGGTCCCGGGCGGCCGACCGGGGATCACCGACCCCCTGCTGGCCGACGCCGCCGCCGCGCTGCTGCGCGAGGCACCGTACGAGGCCCCCGGCGACTGGCTGTGGCGCAGGGGCCGCGGCCTGGCCGACGTCTACCTGACCGGCCTGACGGCCGAGGGCGAGGTCGTCCGGGAACGGCACCGGAGCTGGCTGGTCCGCGACACCCGGACCACGCTGACCGACTCCCCGGCCCGGCGCCGCGCGGCCGACCGCCTTGCGGCGGACGAGCCCGTCCTCGCCGCCCTCACCAGGACGCTCGGTCTGCGCGTCGGCCCGGCCGCCGAGGCGGCACCCGCCGTGACAGACCCCGCCGCGGCCCGCGTCCTGGCCGCGCTCGACGACGCGCTGGCCGAGCTGGCCACCGAACGCCGCCGCCGCTCCCGCCGCCAGGCCGACGCCGCGGCGGAGAACGTCCGGCGGGGCTACTGAGCCCCGCCGGGTGCGAGCTCGTCTCGCGCCCGAAGGGCGCGAGACGGCGGGAAAGCCGAACCACCGGCACAGTCCAGGCCGGCTCCGGCCCCGCCGGGACAGGGCCCGCGCTACGCGCGGCCGCCCACCGCGCCGGTGCGGTTGTCGTCCTCGTCCTCGGGAAGGCGGCAGACCCGCTCCAGGAAGATCGCTGCGGCACAGACCGCGATGCCGGCGATCACCGCTGAACCCGCGTAGATCGCCTGGTCGCGGCGGGGGTCGTTGTCCATCTGGTACATGACGAGGAAGACGCACGCGCCGCCGTAGATCCCCGCGACCAGGGCGGCGACCAGGGCGCTGGCCTGGCCGAAAACCACCGCGCGGGCGGCGAGCAGCGGGTCGACGCCCTTGGCCCCCGGACGCCGTTCGCGCTGGGCGCGCAGCCGCGAGCGCAGCGACAGCGCCGTCGCCGCCAGGACGGCGGCGATCAGCGCCAGCACGATCGGCGCGGCCACGGGCACGCCCGGCAGGGTGCCGAGCGAGTCCCAGAGCTTCGCGCCCGCCCACGAGAGCACTCCGGCGACCACGAACAGTCCGACCAGGGTCCTGATGCGCAGCGCCTTCACCGAGTTGCTCGCTCCCCACATCACATCGACGAACGTACTGACGGGATCGTAACGATTACTCCGGCAGCCTGAGTTCCACGTCGCCGCGGGCCCACACGCTCTCCCGGCCCACGCCCGCCAGCAGACCCGCCACCGGCCCCTGGCCCGGCAGCTCGGCCGCGGGGTCGACGTCGAGCCACGGCGCCAGCACGAAGGCCCGCTGGTGCGCCCGCGGATGGGGCAGTGTCAGCTCCGGGTCGTCGGAGACGACGCCCTGGTAGGCGACGATGTCGACGTCGATGGTGCGCGCACCCCAGCGCTCGGTGCGGGTCCTGGCGAAGGCGTCCTCGATCGCCCGGCCGCGCTCCAGCAGCGAGGACGGCGGGAGCGTCGTCCTGACCAGGATCACGGCGTTGAAGTAGTTCGGCTGCGAGCCCGGCTCGACGCCCCAGGGCTCCGTCTCGTACACCGGGGAGACCTTCTTCACCCGGACGCCCGGGGTGTCCTCCAGCGCGTCCACGGCGCCCTGCAGCGTCTCCAGGCGGTTGCCGAGGTTGCTGCCCAGCGAGATGACGGCGAACTTCGGGTTCTGCAGCGTCGAGTCCGCGGCGTCGACCTGCGCGACGACGGAGGCCGGGACCGGCTGCACGGTGGGGTCGTAGCTCACGGGCGCCTCCGGGTGATGGTGACGGACACATCGGCGAACGGGACGGTGATCGGGGCCTGTGGCTTGTGCACGGTGACCTCCACCTCCTGGACCAGGTCGTGCTTGAGCACCTGGTCGGCGATCCGCTGGGCCAAGGTCTCGATCAGGTCCACGGGCTCGCCCTCGACGACGGCGGTGACCTCCTCGGCCACGATGCCGTAGTGCACGGTCCTGGTCAGGTCGTCCGTGGCGGCGGCGGGAGCGGTGTCCAGGCCGAGGACGAGGTCCACGAAGAAGTCCTGGCCCTCGCGGCGCTCGTGCTCGAACACGCCGTGGTGCCCGCGGGCCTTGAGGCCGCGCAGCGCGACACGATCCACGATTCACTCCCGCTGGTCGACGAACGGACGGGTGGGCGCGGTCCGCCCGCCCAGCGGGAGGGGAAGGCCGCACCGCCCTCACTCGAATCTACCTTCGACCGCCGACAGTCCCCAGTACCGGGCAGCGAGCGGCCGACCGCCCCGCGCTTACCCCGGGTCGGAACGGCCTACTCCGGCCTTCACCACTTCTTGCCACTTCTTGGCACGAACGAGTGGTCAAATGGCGTCAGGCTGACCCCTCGCCGCCGTTGTCGGCGTCCTCCGCGGCGTCCTCGTCGACCCCGTCGGCCATCACCGGGGAGCCGTGGTGCACCCACAGCCGCCAGCCCTCCGGTGTGCGCCGAAACACATTCGTGGCGACCACCAGGCCGCCCACGAGCGAGCCCATCTCGCCCTCCTCCTCGGCGGGGCCGCCGGTGAGGATGTTCTCGGTGCAGGTCACCAGGGCCGTGTCGCCGTCGACCGCCACCTCGACGTCGGTCAGGAAGAACTGGATGTACTCGGTGTTCGCCATGATCAGGGCGTACGAGCGCATCACTTCGCGGCGCCCCCGCAGCACCGGCCACCCCGGGTGCACCACGGACACGGTCTCCGCCAGCGGGCCGGTCAGCACCAGCTCCTCCAGCGCGTCCAGGTCGGACCGCTCCACGGCGTCGTAGAACGCCTGGTTCGCCTCTTCGACCCGTGCGGCCTCGGCCGTTCGCGGCGTCATCGTGCCCCCTCCAGTGCCCGTGCGACGCGTACGGCGTCGGCGCTGTCGTGCACCTCGTGCACCCGGACCGCCCAGGCGCCGCGGCCCGCCACGATGGCGGTGACGGCGGCCGTGGCGGCGTCGCGCTCCCTGGCCGGCGGCGGATCGCCGCCCTCGCCGGCCAGCACCCGGCCGAGGAACCGCTTGCGGGAGGCCGCGATCAGCAGCGGGCGTCCCAGGGCCAGCAGGTCCTCGACGTGGGCGATCAGGGTCAGGTCGTGCTCGGCGTTCTTCGCGAAGCCCAGCCCCGGGTCGAGGACGATCCGCTCCGGGTCGATGCCGCCCGCCAGCGCGTGGTCGAAGCTGCGCCGCAGCTCCGCGGTGACCTCGCCCACGACGTCCCGGTAGACCGCCCGGTTGTTCATGTCGATGCTCTGGCCCCGCCAGTGCATCACGATGAACGGGCTGCCCGTCGCCGCGACGACGGGGATCATCGCCGGGTCGGCCTGGCCGCCGCTGACGTCGTTGACCAGGGCGGCGCCCGCCTCGACCGCCTTCTCCGCGACCGTGGCCCGCATCGTGTCCACGCTGACCACGACCCCGGCCCTGGTCAGCTCACGAACGACCGGGACCACCCTGCGCAGTTCCTCCGCCTCGTCCACCCGCGCCGCGCCCGGACGGGTCGACTCGCCGCCGACGTCCACCAGGTCCGCACCGGCCGCGACGAGGTCCAGGCCGTGCTTCACCGCCAGCTCGGTGTCGAACCACTCGCCGCCGTCCGAGAACGAGTCCGGCGTGACGTTGACCACGCCCATCACCGCGCACCGGTCCCAGGACGGCAATCCGGCCACGTGGCCGCGCATCGTACCCATGGGCTCAGCCTAGAGCGGGCGGCTCACCGCAGGCGCCGGGAGGCCCACGCCGGGAGGGCCAGGGTGACGAATCCCTCGGCCCGCATGGCGGCCAGGCCGATCCGGGGCAGGTCGGCAGTGGCCCGGAAGACCAGGAAGCGCGGCAGCCACTCCGGCTGGAACTTGGCGTTGAACCGGTACAGCGACTCGATCTGGAACCACCGGGACAGGAAGACCAGCAGCCCCCGCCAGGTCCGCAGCACCGGCCCCGCGCCGAGCCGCTCCCCGCGGGCCAGCGCCGAACGGAACATCGCGAAGTTCAGCGAGACCCGCTGCACGCCCAGCCGCGGCGCCTCCCCCAGCGCGGCCACGATCAGCAGCTCGTTCAGCCCCGGGTCGGCGGACCGGTCGCGCCGCATCAGGTCCAGCGACATGCCGTCCTCGCCCCAGGGCACGAAGTGCAGCACCGCCCGCAACGCGTCCTGCGCGTCGTGCGCCGTCACCACCACGCAGTCCTCGTCCGCCGGGTCGCCGAAGCGGCCCAGCGCCATGGAGAAGCCCCGCTCGGTGTCCGTACCGCGCCAGGCGTCCGCCGCGCGGCGGACCGCCTCGCGCTCGTCCTCGCCCAGCTCGGCCACCCGCCGGACCCGGCACACGTAGCCGGCGCGCTCGGTGCGCCTGACCATCTGCCGCACGTTGCGCATCGCCCGCCCCGACAGGGAGAAGCAGGCGGTCTCCACGACGGCTTCGTCGCCCAGCTCCAGGGCGTCCAGACCCGTCTCCCGGGTCCACACCTCGCCGCCGGTCTCGCTGCAGCCCATCACCGCGGGGATCCAGGCGTGCGCCCGGGCCTCGGCCATGAAGCGCTGTATCGCCCCCGGCCAGGCCTCCACGTCACCGATCGGGTCGCCGCTGGCCAGCATCACCCCGGACACCACGCGGTAGCAGACCGCGGCCTTGCCGCTGGGCGAGAAGACCACGCTCTTGTCCCGGCGCAGCGCGAAGTGCCCGAGGGAGTCACGGGCACCGTGCCGCCGCAGCAGCGCCCGCAGCCGCTCCTCGTCCCCGGCCGTCAGTTCGGCGACCGGGTGGGCCGGGCGCAGCGCCAGGTACGCGGTGGTGGCGGCGGTCAGGAAGCCCAGCCCGCCCAGGGAGTACGCGACGACGTCGGCCGCCTGGTCGGTGGCGTACCCGACCGGGCCGTCGAAGCCGAACAGCCCGTACAGCACCTCGGTGAACCGCTGCGCCCACGTCGGGTCGCCCGTCTCGGCCGCCGGGTGGGCGCTGACGATGACCAGCCCCACCACCAGGCTGAGCGCGCCGAGCCCCGCGAAGGCCGCGACCGCCCTCAGCCGGGTGCGCGGGTCGCCGAGCGCCGAGAACTCCGCCCGGTACCTGATCAGCAGGGCCAGCAGCACCGCCGACAGCACGGCCCCGCCCAGCGAGTGCCGGTGCAGCACCTGCGCCACCGCGGCCGCCGGCAGCAGCAGCACGGCCGCCCGCCACGCGCGCTTCTTCCCCCGCTTGAGGGCGTGCGCCAGCATCAGCATCAGGACGCCGGTGACCACGCCCGCCGCCGCGGCCACCGAGGTGACCGTCCCCGGGAAGACCCCGGCGAGCAGGTGCATCCGGCTGTGCCGGAATCCGGGGAACACCGCGGCCGCGAGGTCCAGCAGCCCCACCAGCGCGCACGCCGTCCCCGTCACGCGGGGCGCGGCGGACGCCGGCATCGCCCACGGGAGCCCTCGCGCCCTGTCCCGGGGAACCCGGACGGCGGGATCTTCCTCTGCCACGACAGACATCGCTCACCACGCCCCGGCGATGCGGATCACACCGCACGCCCCACTCTCGTCGGAGATTTGCGCCCTGTAGGACGTGAACTCCGCCACGTGGGTTCCGTCGGCGGGCGGGGAGCGGAGACATCGGCCGCCGCGCCCGGGGCGGCGGCCCCTCGGCTCACTTGGCCATGATCAGGCTCATCGCCTCGGCGCGGGTCGCGGAGTCGCGCAGCTGGCCCCGCACCGCCGAGGTGATGGTCTTCGCGCCGGGCTTGCGGACCCCGCGCATCGTCATGCACATGTGCTCGCACTCGATGACCACGATCACACCGCGCGGTTCGAGTATCCGCATGAGGGAGTCGGCGATCTGCGTGGTCAGCCGCTCCTGCACCTGCGGGCGGCGGGCGAAGACGTCGACCAGGCGCGCCAGCTTCGACAGGCCGGTGATCTTGCCGTCCGTCGAGGGGATGTAGCCGACGTGGGCGACGCCCACGAACGGCACCAGGTGGTGCTCACAGCTCGACAGCACCTCGATGTCCTTGACCAGGACCATCTCGTCGTGACCGAGGTCGAAGGTGGTCGTCAGCACGTCCTCGGGCTCCTGGTAGAGCCCGGCGAAGATCTCCCGGTACGCCCGGGCCACCCGCGCGGGGGTCTCCCGCAGCCCCTCGCGGTCGGGGTCCTCCCCGACCGCGATCAGCAGCTCACGGACCGCGTTCTCGGCGCGCTTCTCGTCGAACTCGCCGACGGGGCGCAGGTCGCCCTCAAGGGTCACCGGGTCGGTCATGTGTGCCTCGTTCCTCAGACGTACCGAATGCGCGGACCGCGGGAACCACGGAAACGCCGCGCCCCCCAGGATAGAAACCTGGGGGGCGCGGCACGCATTCCGATGTCCGTGACCAAGGCCACGTCCGGGGCGTCAGGCCTCGGGGTTCGGCTCCTCCGGGAGCTCCACCGTCTCGGCGGGCTTGCTCAGCGACGCCGTGGCGCTGCCGTTGGCCGTCGGCTGGGTGCCGTTGGTCAGGGCGAGCTCACGGGGCGAGAGCACCGGCGGGCGGGTCGACGGCGTACGCCGCGAGGAACCCGTCCAGGCCGGACGCGGCGGGCGCTTGACGATCGGCTTGAAGATCTCCGCGAGCTCCTCCTTGTTCAGCGTCTCCTTGTCCAGGAGGGCCAGAACCAGGTTGTCGAGGACGTCGCGGTTCTCGACCAGGATCTCCCACGCCTCGTTGTGCGCGGTCTCGATGAGCTTCTTGACCTCTTCGTCGACCAGCCCGGCGACCTCTTCCGAGTAGTCGCGCTGGTGGGACATCTCACGGCCGAGGAAGGGCTCCCCGTCGCTCGTCCCGAACTTGATCGCACCCAGCCGCTCGGTCATGCCGTACTGAGTCACCATCGCGCGGGCCGTGGTGGTGGCCTTCTCGATGTCGTCCGCGGCACCCGTCGTCGGGTCGTGGAAGACCAGCTCCTCCGCCGCACGGCCGCCCATGGTCATGGCGAGCCGGTCGAGCATCTCGTTGCGGGTGGTGGAGTACTTGTCCTCGTCCGGCAGCACCATCGTGTAGCCGAGGGCGCGGCCGCGCGACAAGATCGTGATCTTGTGGACCGGGTCGCTGTTCGGAGAAGCCGCCGCGACCAGGGCGTGTCCGCCCTCGTGGTACGCGGTGATCTTCTTCTCCTTGTCGGACATGATCCGGGTGCGCTTCTGCGGGCCGGCCACGACGCGGTCGATGGCCTCGTCCAGCATCGCGTTGTCGACCAGCTTCTTGTCGCTGCGCGCGGTGAGCAGCGCCGCCTCGTTGAGGACGTTTGCCAGGTCCGCACCGGTGAAGCCGGGGGTGCGGCGGGCGACGGCCTTGAGGTCGACGTCCGGGGCGACCGGCTTGCCCTTCTGGTGGACCTTGAGGATCTCCAGGCGGCCCTGCAGGTCGGGGCGGTCGACGGCGATCTGCCGGTCGAAGCGGCCCGGGCGCAGCAGCGCCGGGTCCAGGATGTCCGGGCGGTTGGTGGCGGCGATCAGGATGACGCCGCCCTTGACGTCGAAACCGTCCATCTCGACCAGCAGCTGGTTCAGCGTCTGCTCGCGCTCGTCGTGACCGCCGCCGAGACCCGCACCGCGGTGCCGGCCGACGGCGTCGATCTCGTCGACGAAGACGATGGCCGGGGCGTTCGCCTTGGCCTGCTCGAACAGGTCGCGGACACGCGAGGCGCCGACACCCACGAACATCTCGACGAAGTCGGAGCCGGAGATCGAGTAGAACGGCACGCCCGCCTCGCCGGCGACGGCGCGCGCGAGCAGGGTCTTGCCCGTTCCGGGCGGGCCGTAGAGCAGCACACCCTTGGGGATCTTGGCGCCCACGGCCTGGAACTTCGCCGGCTCCTGCAGGAACTCCTTGATCTCCTGGAGCTCCTCGACGGCCTCGTCCGAGCCCGCGACGTCCGCGAAGGTCGTCTTCGGGGTGTCCTTGGTGATCAGCTTGGCCTTGGACTTCCCGAAGTTCATGACCCGGGAGCCGCCGCCCTGCATCTGGTTCATCAGGAACAGGAAGACCACGACGATCAGCACGAAGGGCAGCAGCGACAGCAGGATGCCGACGAAGGCATTCTGCTTCGAGGGCGCGACGGTGTAGCCGTCGGGCAGCGTGCTCTTGTTGCCGTCGTCGACCTTGGCCTGCAGGATCTTGGCCACGTCGACGCCCTGGTCGCCGATGTAGCTCGCCTTGATCTTGGAGCCCAGGTCCTCGCCGCCGACCTTGGCGCCGTCCTTGAGCTCGACCTTGATCGTGTTCTCGTCGCCGGTGGTCAGCTCGGCGGACTTGGCCTGGTTGCTGTTGATGGCCTCAATGGCCTGGCCGGTGTCCACCGTCTTGTAGCCACCGGACGAGCCGACGACCTGCATCAAAACGACCACAGCGAGGACAGCCAGCACGATCCACATGACTGGCCCACGGAAATAGCGCTTCACGTCCATCCATGCGGGGCGATCACGCCCCGTCCCTCCTGCCACAGTGAGGCACCGCGGCCTGGGGGCCGCCGGTGCATCCGGTGTATGAACCGACCTTCGGACGGTACCCCAGCATTGTCACCCGAAGTCGCCGGAGACCGTAAACAAACAGCGTTACCACCCTCCAACGCGGAGGAGGGCGTCGGGGTTCCCGGAGCCTCAGCCGCCGTACACGTGCGGCGCAAGGGTGCCGATGAACGGCAGGTTCCGGTACTTCTCCGCGAAGTCCAGGCCGTATCCGACCACGAACTCGTTGGGGATGTCGAAGCCGACGTACTTCACGTCGATCTCGACCTTGGCGGCGTCCGGCTTGCGCAGCAGCGTGCAGACCTCGAGCGAGGCCGGACGGCGCGAGCCGAGGTTGCTGATCAGCCAGGACAGGGTCAGACCGGAGTCGATGATGTCCTCGACGATCAGGACGTCCCGGCCGGCGATGTCGGTGTCCAGGTCCTTGAGGATCCGCACGACACCCGAGGACTTGGTCCCAGCGCCGTACGAGGACACCGCCATCCAGTCCATGGTGACCTGGGACGACAGGGAGCGCGCGAGGTCCGCCATCACCATGACGGCGCCCTTCAGGACGCCGACGATCAGCAGGTCCTTGCCCTCGTAGTCCTTGTCGATCTGCGCAGCCAGCTCCGCCAGCTTGGCGTCGATCTCTTGCTTGGAGATGAGCACCTTCTCGAGGTCGGTGCCCATGTCGTTCTCGTTCACCCGCACAACTTCCGGCTCGGTCTACAGGGCCTGGAAGAACAGTCTGCCATTCCGCCGGCCGACGACGACGCCGCCCGGTAGGTTGAGCGGTTTCTGACCGCGCCACCCGGTCAGCAGACGGTCGGTCTCCTCGATGTGCCGGGCGAAGAGCGAACCCGCGGGTGAGCCCGCCGCGACGGCCGCCCGGCGCAGCACCCGGCGGCGCACGGCGGGGGGAAGGGTCAGCAGCCGGGCGACGTCCAGCCCGCCGTCGGCGTCGACGGCCGTCCGCTCGGCCTGGGCCGCCCACTGGTCGAGGGCGTCGGCGTCGTCCCGGGAGAGCTGTGCGGTACGGGCCAGCGCCTCCACGACGCCCTTGCCCAGGGACTTCTCCAGCACCGGCAGCGCCTCGTGGCGGACCCGGGAGCGGGTGTAGGCGGGGTCGTGGTTGTGCGGGTCCTCCCACACGTCGATGCCCTGCGCGAGGCAGGCCTTGCGGACCGTGTCACGGTCCAGCAGCAGGAAGGGGCGGCGGTAGCGCCCGTTGACGGCGGGCATGCCGGACAGCGACCGGATGCCGGAGCCGCGGGCCAGCCCCAGCAGCACCGTTTCGGCTTGGTCGTCCCGGGTGTGGCCGAGCAGCACGGCGGCGGCACCGGCGCGTTCCGCGACGGCGTCGAGCGCCGCGTACCGGGCGTCCCGTGCGGCGGCCTCCGGACCGCCCTGACGGCCCACGGTGACCGCAACGGCGTCGACCGGGTCGAGTCCGAGACTGCGCAGGCGGTCGGCCACGTCGACGGCGCGGGCCGCGGAGCCGTCCTGCAGGCCGTGGTCGACGGTGACGGCGCCGGCCCGGATGCCGAGTTTGGGCGCTTCGAAGGCGAGGGCGGTGGCGAGGGCCATCGAGTCGGCTCCGCCGCTGCAGGCGGCCAGCACGAGCGGGCTGCCGCCGGGGTGGTCGGTCAGGACGTCCTGGAGTACGCGGCGGACCGCCAGGCGTATCGCCGCGACCGCGGGGTGGGGACCCATGTCCGGTTTCCCTCCTGGAGAGGCTGGGGGAGGCGTCGGGACGGTGAAGATGACGCAGGGTAGCTAGATGGTGACAGACAGCGTGCGATACTCGAGCATCGCACGCTTACCCTGCGCCCACGGTCCCTCGGACGGGTGAACCGGGAGGCCCCGGGGCCCTGCTGTGCCCCGGGTCGGCTCAGGTTTCGCTCCGTCCGTGCACCCGTGCCACCCAGTCCGCGGGTTTGGCGATCTCCTGCTTGGTGGGCAGGGTGTTGGGCGAGGTCCAGATCCGGTTGAAGCCGTCCATCCCGGCCCCGTCCACCACGGCCCGCACGAAGCGCTCGCCGTCACGGTACTGCCGCAGCTTGGCGTCCAGCCCCAGCAGCTTGCGCAGCGCCATGTCCATCCGCCCGGCGCCGCTCTGCCTGCGGCGCTGGAACTTCTCCCGGATCTCCGCCACGGAGGGCACGACGTCCGGCCCCACGCCGTCCATCACGTAGTCGGCGTGCCCCTCCAGCAGCGACATGACGGCGGTCAGCCGGCCCAGGATCTCCCGCTGGTTCGGGGTCTGCACCAGGTCGATCAGGCTGCGGCCCTCGTCGCCGTCCGCGTCGACCGCGGCCTCCTCCGCGTCGGGCCTGCTGCCGGAGGAGAACGCCTGGAACGCCTCGCGGAGCCGCTCGAGCAGCGTCGACGGGTCGATCTCCGTCTCGCCGAGGAAGGCCTGGATCTCCTGCTCGATGTGGTCCCGCAGCCACGGCACGGCCGTGAACTGGGTGCGGTGGGTCTCCTCGTGCAGGCACACCCACAGCCTGAAGTCGTGCGGGTCCACGTCGAGTTCGCGCTCCACGTGGACGATGTTGGGGGCCACCAGCAGCAGCCGTCCGGTGCGCGGCTCGCCCGGGCCGGGCGCGGCGGGACCGGCCGGCATGTCACGGCTCGCGGGGGCGAAGGTCTCGTACTGGCCCAGTACGCGCGAGGCCAGGAAGCTCAGCAGCATCCCGACCTCGACCCCGGTCACCTTCCCGCCGACGGTGCCCAGCACGGCGCCGCCGGGGCCGCCCGGCTTGCGGGCCTGCATCTTGTCCAGCAGCGGCTTCAGCACTTCACGGAAGCCGGCGACGTTCGCCCTGATCCACCCCGGGCGGTCGACGATCAGGACCGGGGTGCCGGTGTCGGCCGGGTCCTCCTGGTCGCCGAACATCCTGGTGAAGGCCCGGACGTGCGCCTCCGACTCCTTTGCGTGCCGCCGCAGTTCCGCCACGACCGCCCGCGCCTCGTCCCGGCTCACCTCCGGGCCGGGCCGCACGAAGCGGGTCGCGGTCGCGACCGCGAGGTTCCAGTCGACCATCTCCGCACCACCGATGCTCGTCATTCCTTCACGGTACGTGCTACTCCCCCTCCCCGGGAGCGTTCCCCGCCGGGGCGCGGGCGGGTCGGGGAGGGCGGGGGCGCGGCGAGGGGTGTGGCGGAGGGTGTGTGGCGGGTGCGGGTCCGTCTCGCGCCCTTCGGGCGCGAAGCGGCGGGCTGCGGACGGGAGGGCGGGAGCCGCTCTCGTCGGCGCGGTGCGGGTGGGTTCGTGGCGGGGTTCAGGCGCCGGAGCGGGGCCGGTTGCTCGTACGGCTGCGGTCTCGTTGCCGTCCGCGCGTGCAGATGACCGGTGACCACGCCCACCCTCCGTGGGTGGCGCGCCCGCCGTAACCCGCGCCTGCGGGTACTTCCCCTGCATCGGGCCCTGTTCCACCGACATAGTCGGCGAAAGCGGGCCCGATCTTCTCCGGCTCAAAGAACGGGCTCTGTTCCGCTGAACATACCGGCGAAAGCGGGCCCGATCTCCCGCCCGCCCTTCGGCAGCACCCCGAATCAGCCGCAGACGCCGGTTACGGCGGGCGCCCACCACCGGCAGTGGGCGTGGAAGCGGCCATCTGCACCCGCGGACGGCAACGAGACCCGCGCCACCGGAAAGGCACCCCGATCCGGCGCCTGAACCCCCACCACGAGCCGGCCCGCACACTGCGGCAAAGCCTCAGCCGCCACCCGCCCGTCCGCAGCCCGCATCCTTGCGCCCGAAGGGCGCCAGACGGCGGGACAGCCGGACAGCCCGGCCGCCGAGGCCGGCGGCGCCCGCGATTACGTGCGGCAGCCGCACGCGGCGAGCTTCGCGGCGAGGCGGTCGAGGGCGGACTGCGCGGCCACGGGGTTGGTCGTGCCGTTGGTCAGGAAGGCGAACGTGAGCAGCCGGCCGTCCGCGTCCACCACCGTCCCGGCGAGCGCGTTGACCCCGGTGAGGGTCCCCGTCTTCGCGCGGACGAGCCCCGCTCCCCCGCCCGCCGAGGTGAAGCGTTCCCGCAGGGAGCCGGTGAAGCCGGCGACGGGCAGCCCCGTGAGGACGGGGCGCAGCTCCGGGTGGTCGGGGTCGGCCGCCAGCGCCAGCATCCGCGCCAGTTGCTCCGCCGTGAGGTGGTCGGCGCGGTTGAGTCCGCTGCCGTCCGCGAAGCGGGCCCCCTTGAGCGGGAGCCCGAGTTCGCGCAGCGCGGAGCCGATGGCCTTGGCGCCACCGGAGAAGGACCCCGGGCGGTCCGCGGCGAGGGCGGTGTGCCGGGCGAGTGCCTCGGCGATGTCGTTGTCGCTGTTGGTGAGCATGCGCTCGACCAGGTCGGCCAGGGGCGCGGAGCGCACCTCCGCGAGCCGGTCGGCCGCGTGCGCGCGCGAGGGCGCCCGGCCGGCCTTCACCGCGCCCTCGACCTTGACGCCGCTCTTGCGCAGCAGGTCCGCGAAGGCCGTCGCCGCGTCCGCCGCCGGGTCCCACCGGCGGACGGCCGGGCCCTTGAAGCTCTTGCCGTCGCTGCGGCCCTCGTCGGCCATCAGGGCGGTGACGGGGGCGATGTTGTCGTTGTGCCCGATGGGGTGGACGGCGGGGCCGGTGAAGAGCGAGGTGTCGTACGTGAGCTTCACGGAGCGGACGCCCTTGGCGCGCAGTGCGCGGGCGGTGTCGGACGCGAGGGTGCGCAGGGAGGCCGCGGTCCAGCCGCCGCCGGGCTTCGCGCGGGCGGTGAGGGCGGGGTCGCCGCCGCCGACCAGGACGACGCGGTCCTTGCCCGCGGCGACCACGGAGGTGGTGAGCCGGTGGTCGGGCCCGAGCAGCGACAGCGCCGCGACGGCCGTGGCGACCTTCGTGGTGGAGGCGGGGACGGCGGCCGTGCCGGGGCCCTGCGCCCACACGGTCCGGCCGGACACGGCGTCGACGACCGCGCCCGTCGTAAGCGCGCCGAGCGCGCTGTCGTTCAGCAACGGGCCGAGCCCTCCGGCCAGTCCGGCCTTGGTCGGCAGCGGCGCGTCGTGCGGACCCGACACGGCGGTGAGCACCTCGGGTGCGGCGGGCGGCACCGGGGCGACCGCCCCCTTGTGGCCGCCTGCGCCCCCCTTCTTGGGCGAACGCGCCTGCTTCCCCTGACCGTCCCGGGAGGCGGCGATCGCCCGTTCGGCCGTACGCTGGCCTGACTCCCACGGTCCCGCTGCGGCCACGGCCGTCAGCGCCACGGCAAATCCTGCGGCAGCCGACCCTGCCACCACCTGCCAGTTCTTCGGAACGGGCACCCCGGACCAGCCCCTTTCGCGACCACGCACAAGCGTGGGAGACACTTAATCACCAGAAGTATGTGCTGATCATGGAGGACAGGCTGTGCTCGAGTTCGACGTAACGATCGAGATCCCGAAGGGTTCCCGCAACAAGTACGAGGTGGACCACGAGACCGGTCGTATCCGCCTGGACCGGCACCTGTTCACCTCGACGGTCTACCCGGCCGACTACGGCTTCGTGGAGAACACCCTCGGCGAGGACGGCGACCCGCTGGACGCCCTGGTGCTGCTCGACGAGCCGACCTTCCCCGGCGTCATCGTGCGCTGCCGCGCGATCGGCATGTTCCGCATGACGGACGAGGCCGGCGGCGACGACAAGCTGCTGTGCGTGCCCGCCTCGGACCCCCGGGTCGAGCACCTGCGTGACATTCACCACGTCTCCGAGTTCGACCGCCTGGAGATCCAGCACTTCTTCGAGGTCTACAAGGACCTGGAGCCCGGCAAGTCCGTCGAGGGCGCCAACTGGGTGGGCCGCGCCGAGGCCGAGGCCGAGATCGAGGCGTCCTACAAGCGCCTGAAGGAGCACGGCGGTCACTGACCCGCCGGCTCCCGCCGCCACGAGGGCGGCGCGCTCCCTGCCGGGGCGCGCCGCCCTCGCGCGTGTCCGGCGGCCTCACCCGCAGGCGTCGAGGAGTTCGGCCAGCGCGCCGTGCAGGGCTGCGGCGAGCGTGTCGGCGTCCGGCAGCGACTCCGCGTCCGCGAGCAGCCCGATGTGGACCCGGCGGCGGTACGTGGAGCAGGCGACCGCGAGGGACTGGCCGCGGGCGAGCGGGGCGATCGGGTAGAGCTCCGTCATCCGGCAGCCGTCCAGGGTGAGCGGCACGTCGAGCATCGGCACATTGGTGACCAGCACGTCGAACAGCAGCCGCGCCGACGCGGCGAGCAGCGGGGCGGCGAAGCGGTGCGCGAGCGGCGGCACGCTGTCGGCCAGCAGCGCGACGGCCCCCGGGCCGGTGTCGGGCCCGGCGTCCTTGTTGCGGTCCATGCCCGCGCGCACGTCCCGCAGCCGCGCGAGGGGGTCGGGCTCGCCGACCGGCAGCCGCAGCAGGTAGCCGGAGATGCGGTTGCCCCGGCCGCCGCGCACGCCCCTGCGGCGGCGCCGCGCCACGGGGATCAGTGCGCGCGGCCCCGGTCCCGCCGGGTCGTCGCCGCGGGCCTCCATCCAGCGCCGCAGCGCGCCGGCCACGACGGCCATGACGACGTCGTTGACCGTGCCGCCGCTGGTCTTGCGAACCTGGTGCAGGTCGTCGACGTCGAGCGAGGCGGTGGCGAAGCGGCGCTCGGCGCCACCGGGCGTCCAGGCCGCGCCCAGCGCGGCGGGACCGCCGGGGTCGAGGGAGGCGCGCAGCACGGCCGAGCCGATGCCGAGGACGCGTCCGGCCTCGCGCACCCGGTCCGGCAGGGAGGCGACGACCTGCCGGGGATCGGGCAGCGGCAGCGTCGGCAGGTGGATGCCGGGGCCCCGGACCTGGGCCGGCACGGCGCTCTCGGTGCCGGGCCGCGGTGGCGCGTCCGCGGGGGCGGGAGCGGCGACGGGGGCAGAGGGCGCTGCGGGAGCCGCGGCCGGGATGCGGGCCCCCTGGTCGAGCAGGGCGGCGCCGAACTCCACGGCGCGCAGCCCGTCGGCCAGGGCGTGGTGCAGCTTGACCAGGACGTGGAAGGGCGCGTCGGGGGCGCCCTCGATGACGTAGACCTGCCACGGCGGCCGGTGGCGGTCCATGGGCCGGGACATCAGTTCGGCGACCGCGGCGCGGGCGTCCGTCCGCCGTACGGCGTGGACGTGCTGCCGCGCGTCGAAGTGCTCGTCCGCCGCCCAGGCGGCGCCGCCCACGCCGTACCAGACGTCCTTCACGCGCTGCCGCATCCGCGGTACGGCCTCGGCACGGGCGGTGAGCAGCGCGACTAGCCCGTCGGCGTCGACCGGGCGCTCCGGGTCGCGGTCGAAGACGGCCACGGCGCCGAGGTGCATGGGGTGGCCCGGCGAGTCCAGGTTCCAGAAGGCGAGGTCCAGCGGGCTCAGGTGCTCGTCAGCCAAGGCTCCATGCCTCCGAAAGGTCGGGGTTTGCCCCGGAACGGACTCCAGTTGGTGAAGTGAAACCCCTAAAACCGATTACAGTCAACTACGACCACGATACGGACAGTTAACATCAGGTTGCCCGCGCGATCTCCGGGCGGCGGGGCGGCGGGGTCCGGAAGGCTCAGAAACCGCGGGTGCGCTTGGCCGCCGCACGGCGTCGTGCCTGGTCGGCGCCACCGGGCAGCTTGATGAACAGCCGGGCGATCTCGCCTCCCAGGTTCACCCCGATGGCCACGGCGAGCGCCAGCGCCGCCGCCTTCGTCAGCGAGGTGAATCCCTGGTCCAGGTGACCGCGGGTCAGCCCGAGGAGCCCGAAGTACGTCGCGGAACCCGGCAGCAGCGGGCCGATCGCCGCCGTGACGTACGGCAGCGCGGAGGCATGGCGGTAGCGGGCGAGCACCTGGCCGAAGAGGCCCACCAGACCGGCGGCGACGGCGGTGGCCGCCACCGGCGACATGCCGATGCCGATCCGCTCCTGGTGCAGCGCCGCGTAGACCGTCCAGGCGACTCCGCCGTTGAGGGCGGCGACCACCAGCACGCCGCGCTCGCACTGCAGCAGGACGGCGAAGGCGAGGCTCAGCACCATCGCGGCGACCAGTTGCACCGGCGGGTTCTCGTAGGCCCGGAAGGCCTGGTCGGGGTTGAGTCCGGCGCCCAGGCTGACCCCGGCGTAGAGGATCAGCGTCACGCCGACGACGATGCCGGTGAAGAGGTACATCACCTCCAGCAGGCGTGCGGAGGCGGTGATGTAGAAGCCGGTCAGGCCGTCCTGGACGGCCGCGACCAGGGCCCGTCCCGGAATCAGGGCGAAGAGGCCACCGGTGATGACCGCGGACGCCTGCAGGGTGCTCGTACCGGGCAGGTGCTGGCCGAACCGGGCGACCAGCACCCCCATCACGGCGGCCGGCATCGCCGCGGCGACGAACTGGTAGAACTCCGGCAGCCCGCGCCCGGCGCACAGCCAGGCCAGCCGGTCGCCCAGCATGGCGCCGAGGGCGGCAATCGCGAAGACCAGCGGCCCCCCGCCGCCGACCAGCATGCTCGCCGCGCCCGCGAGGAGCCCGGCCGCCGCCGTGAGCAGCCAGCCCGGGTACGGGTGCCGGTTGCGGCGGATCTCGGCGAGCCGCCGGTAGGCGTCCTCCAGGGTGAGGTCGGCCGCGGTGATGTCGTTGATCAGCCGGAAGACGGCGGCGAGACGGGTGTAGTCGGTGGCCCGGCGGCGCACCGTGCGGTTGGCGGTGACCGGGGCGTCCACCAGCGACGGCTGGTAGGAGATGCCCAGCAGCGTGAACGTCACGGTGGGCTCGACCCGGCCCAGGCCGTAGGCGTGGGCCACACCGAGCATGGCGGCCTCGACGTCCTCCGCGCCCTCGCCTCCGGCGAGCAGCAGCTCACCGATGCGCAGCGTCAGGTCGAGCACGCGCGGCACCGGCGGGCCGGCCTCCGCCTCCGGCCGCCGGGCGGGCTGCTCGGGGGCGGGGCGCTCGCCGACGGGCATGCGCAGCATCGTGCGCATCCGGTCGGGCCAGGGGGTCTCCTTGGAGAGGCTGACGACCGGGATGCCCTCGGGGGGCGTGAAGGCCGGGTGGGACAGCTGAGGGGAGGTCCGCGTCCCGGGGCGGGCGAAGGCCGAACCCTGGGGTTCGGGCCTGGGCAGTTCCACGCCCAGGGGCGGCGTGAACTCCGAGCCGCCGGGCTGCTGCTCGGGCTCCTTGGGATGCGCCACGGGATCCTCCTTTCGGCGCGTGATCGCTACGGGTGCCGGGTGTGCCGAGGGGGGAGGGTGCGGGCACCCTCCCCCCTCGGCACAGCGGGACGACTGCCCACTCCCTCCGTCGGCTAACGGCGGTTCGCGCGGTGGCGCCCGCCGTTGCCGCGCTGGAGCGGCGGCTGACCGGCCTCGCCCTCGGCCTCTGCGGCCTCGTACTCGTTCGCCCCGGGCAGCGGCGCCGCCTTCCGGGAGGCCGAGCGGGCCCGCAGGAACTCGATGGCGATCGGGACGACCGAGAGCAGCACGATGCCGACGAGGATCAGCTCGATGTGCCGGTGGACGAAGGCGATCTGGCCCAGCCAGTAGCCGAGCAGGGTGACACCGACGCCCCACAGCAGGCCGCCGATGACGTTGTACGTCACGAAGACGCGGTAGTTCATGCGGCTGACGCCGGCGATGACCGGCGTGAAGGTCCGCACGATCGGCACGAAACGGGCGAGCACGATCGACTTGGCGCCGTGCCGCTCGAAGAACTCGTGGGCCTTCTCGACGTTCTCCTGCTTGAAGAGCCTGGAGTCCGGACGCCGGAAGAGCGAGGGTCCGACCTTGCGGCCGAAGAGGTAGCCCACCTGGTCGCCGGCGACGGCCGCGATCCAGACCAGCACGCAGACCAGCCAGATCGGATAGTCGAGCTTGCCGCCCGCGACGAGCAGGCCGCCGGTGAAGAGCAGGGAGTCACCCGGCAGGAAGAAGCCGATGAGCAGACCCGACTCGGCGAAGACGATCGCCAGCAGGCCGATCAGGCCCGCTGACGAGATGAGGTAATCGGGGTCGAGCCATTGCGGGCCCAGGGCGATAGTCGTCACGCGCCAAAAGTATCAACGTGGTCGCGACCGAACCGTTCCCAGCCCGGGAACGCTCGGCTACGGTCCTCCCAAGCGTTTCACCGTGCAACACCGCAAGTCGCCCGTCACTCCTGAATCATCATGATCCGGCGGAACCCACATGACTCGCGCCATCTCCCTGCACGACGTTTCCAAGACCTACGGCCGCGGTGTGCGCGCCGTGGACCGCTTCTCGCTGGACATCGCCCCCGGTGAGTTCCTGGTGCTGCTCGGCCCCTCCGGCTGCGGCAAGTCCACGGTGCTGCGCATGATCGCGGGGCTGGAGGACATCACCTCCGGCGAGCTGCTGCTGGACGGCGAGCACGCCAACGACCTGGCGCCGGGCGACCGGAGGATGGCGATGGTCTTCCAGAACTTCGCCCTGTACCCGAGCATGACGAGCCGGCAGAACATCGGCTTCCCGCTGCGCTTCGAGATGCCCGGGCAGGACACCGGGCCCCGGGTCGCCGAGACCGCGCGGACGCTCGGCATCGAGGACATCCTCGACCGCTACCCGGGGCAGCTGTCCGGCGGCGAGCGGCAGCGGGTGGCGATGGGCCGGGCCATCTCGCGGCATCCGTCCGTCTTCCTGATGGACGAGCCGCTGTCCAACCTCGACGCCAAGCTCCGCGCGCACCTGCGCGCCGAGATCGCCCGGCTCACCCGCGGCATGGGCGTGACCACCGTGTACGTCACGCACGACCAGGCCGAGGCGATGTCGCTGGGCGACCGTGTGGCGATCATGCGCAACGGGGTGCTGCAGCAGGTGAGCGCGCCGCGGGAGGCCTACCACTTGCCGCAGAACGTCTTCGTGGCCGCATTCATCGGCACCCCGCGGATCAACCTCGTGGAGGCGACCGTGGTGGCCCCGCTGGACGGCGGGATGTGGATCGACCTCGGAAGGCAGCGGCTCGTCCTCCCCCAGCCGCTGAGCCGGGACCACCAGATGCTCCGCATCCAGCAGGGCCGGCCGGTCATCGTCGGCCTGCGCTCGGAAGCCGTGCGCATCGACCGGCCCAGCAGCGCGCGGCCCGGGGAAGTGGTGCTCAGCGGTGTCGTGGAGCACGTGGAGTACCAGGGCCACGAGTCGCTGGTGCACCTCGGCACCGGCGCCCGCCCGGCCGTGGTGCCCGAACTGGAGTCCGCCCGTCCGGGCGGTGCGCGGCAGCGTTCCCGGGCGGCGTCCCGGCAGGGCGGCCCGGCCGGCCTCGGCCGGCTGGTGCAGAAGGCCGCCGCACGGGTCTCCGGCCAGGGCCGGACGGCCGTGCTGGACCGTCCCGAGCGGCGGCCGGAGACCGAGCGGCCCGCCACCGGGGGCGGTGACCTGGTCGTGCGCACCGGGCCCGACCTGCGGCTGCGCGCCGGACAGCACGTGCCGCTGCTGGTCGACCTCGCCCACCTCTACGTCTTCGACCACGCGGGCAACCGGATCTGCCCGGCCCCGGAGCGGGCACCGCACCTGGAGTACTGAGACTGCGCGGGACGGCGGACGAGGTGACGATGCCCGTATGGGTATCGACGAGTACGGCGGCGGACAGCCGCCGAAGTCCGCCGTCCTGGTGGTCACCACGAACGACGTGCCGGGCTACCGGGTGGAGCGGGTGATCGGCGAGGTCTTCGGCCTCACGGTGCGCTCCCGCCACCTGGGCAGCCAGATCGGCGCGGGCCTGAAGTCCCTGATCGGCGGCGAGCTGAAGGGACTCACCAAGACCCTGGCCCAGACCCGCACCGAGGCGATGGAGCGGCTGGTGGAGCAGGCCCAGTCGCGCGGGGCCAACGCGGTGCTGATGATGCGCTTCGACGTCAGCGAGGCCGCCGACGTCGGCACCGAGGTGTGCGCCTACGGCACCGCGGCGGTGATCACGCCCCGGCACGCCTAGCGTTGGCCATGATCGCGTCGTGGACGTACTGGGCGGTGCCCGGCGCGATCGACTCGTAGAAGGCGTTGAAGCGCGGGTCGGCCAGGTACATCGCGGCGAGGCCGGTGTGGATCTCGTACGTGCAGTCGTAGTAGTGGTCGACGATGAACCGCCGGTGCTCCTCGGCCAGGTCCATCGCGGCCTCGCCGTCCGCCGGGGCGCCGGACTCCCGGAGCGCGACCAGCCGGGCGCCCCAGTCCTCCTGCTCGGCCTTGATCCGCAGCCAGTCCTCCTTGGTGTAGGAGGCGACCCGGCGCTGCGACTGCTCGTACGCGCCGGTGTCGCCCCAGCGCTCCCGGGTCTCCTCGGCGTGCCGGTCGGGGTCGTACTCCCCGAAGACCTCGAACTTCTCCTCGGGCGTGAGGTTGATGCCCATCGTGCGTGCCTCCATGGCTCGTTGGACGGCCTCGGCCATCTCCGTCAGCTTCCCGATCCGCGCGGTCAGCAGTTCGTGCTGGCGCCGCAGGTGCTCCCGCGGGTCCGCGTCCGGGTCGTCGAGGAGGGCCGCGACCTGCTCCAGGGGGAAGCCGAGCTCCCGGTAGAAGAGGATCTGCTGCAGCCGGTCGAGGTCGGCGTCGCTGTAGCGCCGGTGGCCCGCGTGGCTGCGGGCGCTGGGCGAGAGCAGGCCGATCTCGTCGTAGTGGTGCAGCGTCCGGACGGTCACGCCGGCGAAACCCGCCACCTGCCCGACCGGGTAGCCCGTGCTCGTGTTCATGACCACACCCTCCGGCCTCACGCCACGTGAGGTGCAAGTGCCATATTGGTGCGCATGCTGGGAATCACCGACCTGCCGACGTACGTGCTGGGCACCGTACTGATCGTGCTGCTGCCCGGGCCGAACTCGCTGTACACGCTCTCCGTCGCGGCGCGCCGCGGCGTCCGGACGGCGTACCGCGCGGCCCTGGGCGTCTTCCTCGGCGACACCGTCCTGATGACCGCTTCGGCGGCGGGCGTGGCCGGGCTGCTCCAGGCCAACGCCGTGCTCTTCGGCATCGTGAAGTACGCGGGCGCCGGCTACCTGGCGTGGATCGCCTTCGGCATGGCGCGGGCCGCCCGGGACATGTGGCGGTCCCGGGGCGCGGAGCCGGTGGCGGTGGCGGCCGCCGCGGAGGAAGTGGCGGACGCCGAGCGGCCGTTCCGGCGGGCGCTGGTGATCAGCCTGCTCAACCCCAAGGCGATCCTCTTCTTCATCTCCTTCTTCGTGCAGTTCGTGGACCCCGGGTACGCCCACCCCGCGCTGTCCTTCCTGGCACTGGGCACCATCGCGCAGGTCTTCAGCTTCTGCTACCTGACGCTGCTGATCTTCGGCGGCACCTACCTGGCCGCCCAGTTCCGCCGCCGCAAGCGCCTCGCGGCGGGGCTGACCTCGGGAGCCGCGGCGCTGTTCCTGGGCTTCGCGGCGAAGCTGTCGCTGTCCTCGGCGGGCTGACCGTCCCCTGGCCCGGCCCCTGACCTGGGCCGGGCTCCGCCGACCTGCCGGTGACCGGTTTCACTCGTATCGTTACGGTATGTCGCTGCACAAAGGTGCCGAGGGCCTGCCGAAGCTCGCCGTGAACCCCTTCTACGCCGGGGCCGACCCGGTCGCCGGGATGCGCGCGGCGCCACCGAAGCACCGGCTGCCGGACGGACCGCTGGCGCCGGCCACGGCGTACCAGCTCGTCCACGACGAGCTGATGCTCGACGGCAACGCCCGGCTCAACCTGGCCACCTTCGTCACCACGTGGATGGAGCCCGAGGCCGGGGTGCTGATGGGCGAGTGCCTTGACAAGAACATGATCGACAAGGACGAGTACCCGCGCACCGCAGAACTGGAGCGCCGCTGCGTGTCGATGCTCGCCGACCTGTGGCACGCACCCGATCCGGAGGGCGCCGTCGGCTGCTCCACCACCGGCTCCTCCGAGGCCTGCATGCTGGCCGGGATGGCCTTCAAGCGACGCTGGCTGCGGCGTACCGGCGACGGCGCCCGCGCCTCCCTCGCCCGCCGCCTGACGAGGCGCGCCGGCGACCGCCACCCGGCCACCGGCCGCCCGAACCTGGTCATGGGCGCCAACGTGCAGGTCTGCTGGGAGAAGTTCTGCAACTTCTGGGAGGTCGAGCCACGCCTGATGCCGATGAAGGGCGACCGGCTGCACCTGGACGCGGACGCCGCCGTCGCGATGTGCGACGAGAACACCATCGGGGTCGTCGCCGTCCTCGGCTCCACCTTCGACGGCTCCTACGAGCCCGTGGCGGAGATCTGCGCCGCCCTCGACGCCCTGCAGGAGCGCACCGGGCTCGACATCCCCGTCCACGTCGACGGGGCCTCCGGGGGCATGATCGCCCCCTTCCTCGACGAGGACCTGGTCTGGGACTTCCGGCTGCCCCGGGTGGCCTCGATCAACACCTCCGGCCACAAGTACGGGCTGGTCTACCCCGGCGTCGGCTGGGCACTGTGGCGGGACACCGACGCCCTCCCCGAGGAACTGGTCTTCCGGGTCAACTACCTCGGCGGCGACATGCCGACCTTTGCCCTCAACTTCTCCCGGCCCGGCGCCCAGGTCGTCGCCCAGTACTACACCTTCCTGCGGCTGGGCCGGGACGGCTTCCGCGTCGTCCAGCAGACCGCCCGGGACGTGGCCACCTACCTCTCCTCGCGGATCGAGGAGTGCGGGGACTTCCGGCTGATCACCCGCGGCGACCAGCTGCCGGTCTTCGCCTTCACCACCGCCGACCACGTCACCGCGTACGACGTCTTCGACGTCTCCCGGCGGATGCGCGAGCGCGGCTGGCTGGTGCCCGCCTACACCTACCCGGCGGACCGCGAGGACCTGGCGGTGCTGCGCATCGTGGTGCGCAACGGCTTCTCCGAGGACCTCGCCGACCTCTTCCTCGCCGACCTGGAGCGCTACCTCCCCCAGCTGCGCGCCCAGGACCACCCGCTCCACCCGCCCGGCGAGGCGCCCACCGCCTTCCACCACTGAGCTGCTCCGCGCGGGGCACACTGCGCGGCGAGGCGGGCAAGGGCGGGGGCCGGCCGGTCGCCCGGCCGGCCCCCGCCCTCGCGCGGGTGGTGCCCCGCCTCAGCGCACGTCGACGTAGACGGCGGTGCCGTCGCTGTCGAAGTGCTTGGAGTCACCGAAGTGCTGGATCAGCCACTTGCCGTCGGAGGACGGCTTGCCCTTGAGCGTGGCCTTGCCCGTCGAACTCGTCGTGCCCGACGAGACGTAGGTCCACTTCGTCGAGCCCTTCTTCTGGAAGAACAGCTCGACGTGCCGGCCCTTGTACGGCCGCCACGAGCCGGATACGTACTCCTTCAGCGTGCCGGTGAAGGTGACGGTGGTGCCCTTCTTCACCTTCTTCGTCGCGGACGCCTTGATGGAGTACATCCGGGTGTTGGTGCGGGTCAGCCGGACCGGCTTGCCCGTGCCCTCCGCGAGCCTGTCGCTGGTGAGGTGGCGGATCCGGTAGTAGCCGTCGACATAGCCCCACGCCGACAGCGTGAAGTTGCCGTAGTAGCCGGTCGTCGAGGTGGCCAGGCTCTTCCAGCCGGCCCGGCCGTCGGCCGAGTACTCCAGACGCACGGCCTCGCCGTCGGTGGAGTCGTCGCTGTAAGCGCGCTGCAGGTAGCCCGTCACCGTGACCCGGCCGTCGGCCGCGATCGAGGACTTCACCTTGCGCAGCACGGACTCCTCGGGCACCACGAGGGTGCCTGCGGCGGGGGTGGCCCACAGGTAGGGGCCCGGGGGCGCGACGGACCAGCCGTCGACGCCGACGCCCGCCGGGGGCGTGAGGACCGCCGTGAAGTGTCCGGTCGCGTCGGTCGTGACGGTGAGCGCCGTCGCGTCGTTGCCGTAGCGGCTCAGACCGACGGCCAGCTCGATGCCACCGAGGCCGGCGCCCTCGGGAGTCCCGCCGGCACGCACGGTGCCGGTGACGGTGACCTTCTCGCCGGGGAGCACGCGGGTGCGGTCCGCCGTCGCCGTCACCGACACCTTCGTGGGCGACACCGACGGACGGCCGGACGCGGTGGCCGTGCCGTGCACCTGGCCGCCGTCCTCGGTGAACCGGGCCGTGAAAGTCGCCCAGTTCAGCATGTCGAGGTCATCGGTGGTGAACCGGCCGTCGACGCCGGTGACCGCGGTGAACACGGCGTCCGGCTGCGGCTTGCCACCGTCGTAGGACCGGGTGACCTCGACCGTGCGGCCCTCGAGCGGTACGCGCTCACCGGTACCGGGCTCGATGCCGACCAGGCGGTCGGTGGCCCCCAGACTCCGCCGGTCGTAGGTGGGCAGGCGGGTGAACTCCAGCTCCTCCGCGCCGCCCGCGTCGACCAGGGCGGGCATCAGGGTGAAGTCCAGGGTTCCCGCCCCGGTGCGGGTCGCGGTGTGGCCCTGGTCGTCGGTGGCGGTCACGTCGATGGCGTAGCTGCCGAGGCGGGGCATCGTCCCGCCGTCCTCGGCCAGCTTCAGCGCGGCGTCGGCGGGCACCGCCCAGGTCGAACCGCTCCTGGTCAGGGCCGGCACTTCGGCGACCACCGCGTCGCCGTCCCGCACCCGGGCGGAGACCGAGGTCACGTCGGCGCCCGAGGCGTCCGTCCAGGCGTTGACGGTGAACATCCCCCGGTTGCCCGAGGTGCGGGCGGCACCGATGCCGACCGGTCCCGCGTCGTCGGCCAGGGCGGGCGCGGCGGTCAGCAGGGTGGAGACCACCGCGGTGGCGGCCAGGACGAGGGAACCGCGCTTAACGGACATCGACGTACTCCGTCTTCGACTCGCTGGAGAAGTGCTTCGAGTCGGCCGCGAGGTAGACACCCCAGGTACCGTCCCCGTACGCCTTGGTCTTCAGGCTGAACCGGCCCGAGGAATCGGTCGTGCCCTTCACCGTCCAGTACCAGGAGCTGTCGCCCTTGGGCCGGTAGACGACGACGATCTTCCCGCCCTTGTAGTTCTTCCAGGTGCTGCCCGACTTGTACTGCAGCCTGCCCTTGGCGGTCAGCTTGGCGTTCCTGTAGGGCCGGTTGGGCGTCATGTCGAACGACGTCACGCGCGTCTCGACACGACTGCGCTTCACGGCCGCCGAACTGACGGGGAGCAGGGTGTAGCTCTCTGCGTGCGCCGCCCGGTAGTACCCGGTGGGAAGGCCGCGGGCCTCGATGGTGAAGGGGCAGTACCCCGCGGTCCCGCCCTCCGCCTTCGCGGAGGCGAGGTTCTTCCAGCCGTCCCGGCCGTTCTTCGAGTACTGCAGCGACACCGTCTGGTCCGCGCAGGTCCAGTCCGGCTTGAGCCGTCCCTTGACGGTGAGCCACCGGTAGGCGTCCAGGCTGACGCTGACGTTGGTGAGCTGGCCCGTCCTCGGCACGGTGACGTCGTCCCGGTAGGGATCGGCGTCGGCCAGGTAGTCGGAGGGCCGCACATAGGTGAAGTGGCTGGTGGAGTAGGCGGCCTTGGCGTCGTACGAGAACGCCCCGTCGGCGCCGCTGACGCCCTCGCCCATGACGCCGGTGACCGTGTGGTCCCAGATGTCGGGCTCACGCATGGTGGTCACGACCGGCGCGCCCTCGAAGGGCACCCAGCCGTTGGGCGTCAATCGCTGCACGGTGCCGCCGACCTTGAAGGTCTTGCCCGCGTACACCCGCTCCTTGTCGGCCTGCGCGGTGATGCGGTACCGCGTCCTGGAGACCTCCAGGTCCGGCAGGTCCTCGGCGGCGGCCGGGGCGGTGTCGGAACCGGGGGCGACGACCGTGGCGGTGCCGTTCTGGAACGTGCCGCCGGGGGTGACGGTCAGCGCGAAGGCGCCGGACCCGTCGGTGACGACCGTCCGCGACGCGTCGGTCCAGTCGCCGTCCCCGTAGGAGTCCCAGGCGATCCTCACCTGGGTGCCGGCCCGGGCCGGGCCGGTCGTGCCCGTCGCCGGGTCGAAGGTGGTGACCGTGCCGCCGAGCGTCGCTTCGCGGTGGTCGTAGTCGGTGTACTCGCGGTCGAAGCGGGCCTCGGCCACCCCGGTGTGCAGCCGGTAGCCGAAGAGACCGGCCGCACCGTGCTCGGCGCCGCTCCAGTGCTGCACGGTGCCGCCGGGCAGGCGGTAGTCGACGTCCACCGGGTAGTCGCCGTAGGCGGTGCCCTCGGGCAGACCGACGGGCCGGTCGGTGTACCAGCCGCGCTGCCAGGAGAAGGACAGGTCTTCGGTCGAGGCCAGCACGGGCGCGTCCGCCGCGGCGGACGCCCGGACGCTCACCTTGACCCACAGCGCCTCGCCGTCGGCCAGGCCCACGGCCAGGGTGCCGTCGTCCCCGGTGGTCAGCCCGCCGACCGTCACGTCGTCGGCGAAGGCCGGCACCGCGGTCAGCGGTCCGGCCGCGAGGCCGGCGGTGAGAAGAAGGACGGCTGCGCTTCGGATGACGGCAGGCCGGTGTGCGCGCGAAATGCGCATGCAGGACCCCCCACAGGTCAGAAAACGGCGCGGGAATGATCAGCGCCGGAGGCCGAACGATAGCGAACCTGTGGGAATCCTGTGGAGACCGGGGGTGGGTTCCGTACGGGTGGCGATGGCGGTCAGCGGCCGACCGGCACACCGTGCCGGGCCAGCCAGGGCAGCGGGGCGACCGAGGAGCCCATCTGGGGCGTGACGCGGACCTCGAAGTGCAGGTGCGGGCCGGTGGAGTTGCCCGAGTTGCCGGACCGGCCGATCCGCTCGCCCGCACGGACCCGCTGACCGGGGGCGACCTCCAGGACGGACAGATGGGCGTAGTGCGTGCAGTAGCCGTCGTCGTGCCGGACGACGATCTGGTTGCCGAAGCCGTCGCCGCACGCGGCCACCACCACCGTTCCGTCTCCCACCGCGCGGACCGGGGTGCCCGGCGGCACCGCGAAGTCCTGGCCGGTGTGGCGGTGCGCCCAGTGCGCCCCGGAGGCGTCGTAGCCGGCGGTGAGCGTGTAGTGCGCGACCGGGCGCACCCAGTGCGGGGCGCCGTGGTGGCGGGAGGCGCCGGACGATCGGGGCGGGGCCGGGGGCAGCTCGCGCGGGCAGTCCGCCGAGAGTCCCTCGTGCGCCATGAGCGCCAGGTCCCGGGCGGACAGCCGGGCCCGGGCGCGCTGCAGCCGCGCCTCGATGCTCCGGCGCAGCGCGTCCTTGCGGCGGGCCTCGCGCGCCAGCACCCTCAGCGTCCGGTCGACGGCCTCGGTGTCCGCCGCCAGCCGGCGCTCGGCCAGCATCCGCTCGGCCAGCAGCGCCGCCTGCGCGTGGTCGCCCTGCCGGGCCAGCGTCGCGCCCTCCAGCAGCCGGTCGGGCCGCCCGGTCAGCAGCAGACGCGCCGAGGGCCCGAGCCCCCCGTTGCGGTACTCGCTGCGCGCCATCGCCCCGATCCGGTCCCGCAGCACGTCCAGCCGGTGCCGCTCCACCGCCGCGGCGCGGTGCAGCAGCCGCAGGTCGGCGCGTTTGCGGCGGACCGCCCGCTCCGCGTCCTCGTACGCCTGCACCGCACGGGCCGCCTGCGCGTACAGCCGCTCCACCCGGGCCGGCGGGCCGGGGCGCGGCTCGGGGCGCTCGCCGGCCACCGCCGGCGAGGCGGTCAGCAGCAGGCAGAGGGCCACGGCCGCCGTCCTCCATCGCATCGCCCGATCCTTTCGGGCGCGATCACCGCGGTGCCCGGACGACACGCCCCGCCCGCCCCCGGCCACCCGGCGGGGTGACCGCATCCGGGCGTGCGCCCGGCGGAGGACCGCCCGATCATGGGAACGGGCACACTCGGCGAACAGGAGGGTGACCGGGTGAGCGGCGACGGTGAGCCCGGCGGCTGGTCACCGCTGGACCACGCGGTCCTGCGGCAGGTGCTGGACGGCACCCCTGCGGGCGTGGGCATCTACGACCCGCAGTTGCGCTACGTCTACGTCAATCCCGCCCTCGCCCGGATGAACGGGCTGCCCGCCGCGGACCACCTGGGCCGCCGGATCACCGAAGTGCTGCCGGACCTCGACGACGCCGGCGAGGAGGCGCTGCGCCAGGTCCTGTCCGACGGCAAGTCACGCGAGGTGCCCTCCAGCGGCCGCACCCACGCCGAGTCCGAGCTGGGCCGGCGCTACTGGCAGGGCGCGTACCACCGGCTGGACGCCGCGGACGGCACGGTGCTGGGCCTGGTCGGGATCATGCTGGAGGTCAGTGCCTCCCGCCAGCACCAGCAGGACCTGGAACGGGCCCGGGAGCGGCTGGCGATCCTGGACCGCGCCGCCACCTTCATCGGCACCACGCTGGAGATGGACGAGACCTGCGCCGAACTCGCCGGGTTCCTGGTGCCGCTGCTCGCCGACATCGCCACCGTCGAGGTCTTCCCCGCCGAGCGCGCCACCCCCTACAACCGCGGCGTGCTGCGGCTGCGCCGGGCAGCCATGGCCGCGCTGCCGAACCTGCGCGAGCAGGTCAAGGCCTTCGGCGAGCCCGGGGAGTACGTCGAGTACCCGTCGGGCACGACGATCCCGCGCTGCCTGCAGTCCGGCAGCCCGGTGGTGCAGAACCTCTTCGACGACGACGCCCTCGGGCACGGCGGCTCGGCCCGCGAACGGATGGCCGCCTTCCGTTCGGTGGGCATCCACTCGGCGCTCGTCGTTCCGCTCGCCGCACGCGGCGAGCCGATCGGCACGGTGACCCTGGTCCGCTGCGGCGAGTCCCCGGCGTTCACCGAGCGGGACACCGAGACCGTGCAGGACGTCGTCCGGCGGGCCGCGATCTACCTCGACAACGCCCGCCGCTACACCCACGAGCACGGCATCGCCCTGGAGTTGCAGCGCGCCCTGATGTCCGAGCCGGGGTCCCCGCACCCCTCCGTGGAGGCCGCGTTCCGCTACCAGCCGGCCGGCAGCACCGCGCTGGTGGGCGGCGACTGGTACGACACCGTACGGCTGTCCTACGGACGCACCCTGCTGGCGATGGGCGACGTCATGGGCCACGGGGTGGAGGCCTCGGTGGACATGAGCCAGTACCGCTCGATGCTGCGCTTCGTGGCCGCGGCCGATCTGCCGCCGCACCGCATCCTGCGCCGGCTGGACACCCTCATCTCGGAGACGGAGTCCGGCCGCCCGGCGAGCTGTCTGCTGGCCCTCGTCGACCCGGCGCGCAACCAGTGCACCTTCTCCAGCGCCGGTCACCTGCCGCCCGCCGTCATCCGGCCGGACGGCACCGTCCGACTCGTCGGCGTCCCGGTCGGCCCGCCGCTGGGCACCGGCCACGGGGGCTACGAACCCGTCTCCGTCTCCTGCCGCCCCGGTGACGTGATGCTGCTGTACACGGACGGGCTCGTGGAGCGGCGCGGAGAGGACATCGACACCTCGCTCGACCGGCTCGCCGGGTTGCGCCTGCACTGCGAGGGTGATCTGGGCGGACTGGTCGACCGGGTGCTGTCCCTGCTGGTCGTGGAGCCGGCGGACGACGACATCGCGGTCCTCGCGGCACGGGTCGTGCGATAGGCGGATCAACCGCCCGGAGTACCACAACAGGCGGATTTCGACTTGCGCCCGCACGATGATCAGACGGGCCGCCGCAGGGGCGGTCCCGGGAACCGGCCCCTCGGGGAGGATCTGCCGTGACCGTCAGTCTGGCGCTTCTGCGTCGTTGCTCCGTTGCCGTCGACCTCGGGGCGTCGCGCACCCGTGTCTACCTCAAGCACCAGGGACTCGTCGTGGACGAGCCGAGCGTGGCCGCCGTCAACGCGCACAGCGGCGCGCTGATCGCGGTCGGCTCGCTGGCAGAGAAGATGACCGGTCGCACGCCCGAGCACATCCGCGTGGTCCGCCCCATCCAGGCCGGGATGGTCGTCGACATCGAGATGGCCCAGCGCATGCTCCGTCATCTGCTGGGCGGTCAGCTCCGCAAGGCGTGGCGGCGCAAGCCGTTGCTCCGGGCCGCCGTCTGCACCCCCAACGGCAGCGGGCCGCTGGCCCAGCGGGCCGCCGTCGAGACGATGTACGGCCTCGGTTCCCGCCGGGTCGAACTGGTGGACTCCGTCATCGCGGCCGCCATCGGGTGCGGGCTCCCGGTCGAGGAGCCCGAAGCGACGATGATCATGCTCGCCGGGGCCGGCACCACGCAGATCGCCGTCATGTCGATGGGCTCGATCGTCGCCGCGGAGACCATCGCGGTGGGCGGCGAGGCGATCGACCACGCCGTCGTCCAGCACCTGCGGAACACGCACGAACTGCTGCTGCCCAGCCAGTCGGTGCGGTCGCTGCACGAGGCCCTCTCCGCGCCCGGGCCCCTCGCGACCAGCGCCGAGGTCCAGGGACGCGACGTCGCCAGCGGGATCGCCCGTACGGTCCGCGTCGACACCGAGGCGGTGCGGCAGGCGATCCGGATGCCCATGGCGACGCTGGTCGACGGGATCGGCCAGGTGCTCCGCCGGTGCCCGCCGGACCTGGTCGCCGACCTCACCGACCGCGGCGTCATGCTCGCGGGCGGCAGCGCGCTGCTGCCGGGCCTGGACATGATGCTCCGTCAGGCCACCGGGATGCCGGTCACCGTCGCCGACCGGCCGGACGTCTGCGCGGTGCTCGGGCTCGGAGCCATGATGGAGGGCCACCCCGTCCCGAAGCCGCTCGACCCGCTGTCGGTGTAGGCCCCCGGCCCGGTTCGGAGGTCCGGGACGAGAGAGCGCGAAGCGGCCGGCCGGGATGGGGAGCACACCTCCCCGTCCCGGCCGAGCCGTGTCCCGGCGGCCGCCGGGCACGCACCATGGGCAGCACCGGCGTGATCCCGTTGCCGCCCGGCGGGGAGAACGGCGACCCGGAGCGGGTCAGGGCCGGCGGGAAGGCGTTGCGCGGGCCGGGAGTGCGCAGGACCGCGCCCGGGGCGGGACCGCGTCGCCGGCCGGGCGGCGGACGGGCAGGCCGTGTCCGTGCGCGTCCCCGTCCCCGTGCCCTTGCACGTCGCGCGGGTCGAGGACGAGGTGCCCGGGCTCGGCGGTCATGCCGCGGTCCTTCCCTTCTCGGCGCGTTCGACGAGGCGGGCGGCGTGCTCGGCGACGAGGTCCGGACGGTGGACGGGCAGCCAGTGGCCGCCGTCCACGTGGTGGACCTCGGCCCGGGGCGCCCAGTCGGTGATCTCGGTCTGCCAGGGCGGCAGGACGAACACGTCCCTGGCCGGGGCCAGCACGACCGCGGGGAGCACGGCGTGCCGCACGCGGGGGCGGAGCATACGGGGCAGCACGTTGGCGCGGTAGAGCTTGAGCCCGGCGCGGTTGCGGGCGGCGAGCCCGGGGCCGTGGCCGGCGGGGGCCTCGCCGGTCTCCAGGCGGCGCAGGGTCGCGATGACACCGTCCAGGAAGCCGCTGCGGCAGGCGAGTTCGGCGATCCCCGGCAGGTGGAAGAAGCCGACGTAGTGCGAGGCCAGCGACTGCTTGACGAGCTTCAGCAGACGGGCCGGGGACGGGCGGCGCAGCTGGGCGCGGTACCAGCGGCCGGTGTGGTCCAGGTCGGGTCCGGAGACCGAGGTGATCGAGGCGTAGCGGTGCGCGAGTTCCGGCGTGCTGACGGTGTGCCAGCTCTGCACCGACCCCCAGTCGTGGGTGAGCAGATGGACCGGAGCGTCCGGGCTGACCGCGTCGGCGACGGCGGTGGTGTCGGCGGCGAGCTGCGGCAGCCGGTAGGCACGGGTGCGGCGCGGCTTGTCCGAGGCGCCCGAGCCGCGCACGTCGTACGACACAACCTGGAAGCCGCGGGCGGCCAGCCGCCCGGCGACGCCGTCCCACACCCCGTGGTCGTCGGGGAAGCCGTGCACGCACAGCACCGTGGGCCCGGCCGGGTCCCCCTGCTCGTACACCGCCAGCCGCACCCCGTCGGAGGCCGTGACCCAGCGCTGCGCCATGTCCGCCGCCCTTCGCCTTCGCGTCGCCGCGTCGTCACTTCGTGGTTCCGTGGCTGTTCCGCCGTTGTTCCATCGCCGTTCCCCGGCGGCCACGATCGCAGCTTGCTGACGCAGTGTCTAGCAGTGGGACGGTATAGCTTTGCGCCCGTGACCGGTGGAAACGCGATACTGCAGCGACGGCTCGGCGTCTTCGACGCCACCGTCGTCGGACTCGGCTCGATGATCGGCGCCGGGGTCTTCGCCGCGTTCGCCCCGGCCGCCCGCGCCGCCGGGTCCGGGCTGCTCCTCGGCCTCGCGGCGGCGGCCGTCGTCGCCTACTGCAACGCCATGTCCTCGGCCCGGCTCGCAGCGCTGTACCCGGCCTCGGGCGGGACCTACGTCTACGGACGGGAACGGCTCGGGCCGTTCTGGGGCCACCTGGCCGGCTGGTCCTTCGTCGTCGGCAAGACCGCCTCCTGCGGGGCGATGGCCCTGACGATCGGCGCGTACGTCTGGCCGGAGCAGCAGCGTGCGGTCGGCGTCGCCGCGGTCGTGGCGCTCACCGCCGTCAACTACGCCGGGGTGCAGAAGGCGGCCTGGCTCACCCGGGGCATCGTCGCGGCCGTCCTCGCGGTGCTCGCGGCCTTCACGGTCACCGCGTTCACCGGCGGCGGCGCCGACGCCGCCCGGCTGGACATCGGGGCCGACGCGACCGTCGGCGGCGTCCTGCAGGCGGCCGGCCTGCTGTTCTTCGCCTTCGCCGGATACGCCAGGATCGCCACGCTCGGCGAGGAGGTCAGGGACCCGGCGCGCACCATCCCCCGCGCGATCCCGCTCGCCCTCGGCATCACACTGGTCGTCTACGCCGCCGTCGCGGTCGCCCTGCTCGCGGTGCTGGGCCCGCAGGGCCTCGCCCGCTCGGCGGCGCCCCTGGCCGACGCCGCGGGCGGACTCGCGCCGCTGATGCGGGTCGGCGCGGCGGTCGCCGCCGTCGGCTCCCTGCTCGCGCTGATCCTCGGGGTCTCCCGCACCACCCTGGCCATGGCCCGCGACGGCCACCTGCCCCGGACCCTGGCCGCGGTGCACCCCCGGACGGGGGTGCCGCACCACGCCGAACTCGCGGTCGGCGCCGTGGTCGCCGTGCTCGCCGCCACCGCCGACCTGCGCGGGGCGATCGGCTTCTCGTCCTTCGGCGTGCTCGCCTACTACGCCGTCGCCAACGCCTCCGCCTGGACCCTGGGCCCCGGCGCCCGGCGCGCCGTGCCCGCCCTCGGCCTGGCCGGCTGCCTCGTCCTGGCCTTCGCCCTGCCCTGGACCTCCGTCGCCGCGGGCGCGGCCGTCCTGGCCGCCGGCGCGGCCCTGTACGCCGTGCGCGCCCGCGGCGCCTGACGCGACGGCCCCGCCGCGCCCTCCGAGTCGCCCCGGGCGAAGGGGCGTTGCCCGACTGAGATCCATCCGCAACGGCCCCGATGCCACCCGCACGCGGGCTCCTGCGTCACAGTCGCAGAAGGCGCAGGGGGCGCCCCGGGGGAGGCAGGTGACGGTGATGCGGCGGATCACGGCGGCGGTACTGGCGACGGTGGTCGCCGGAGCGGTGCTGACGGGTTGCGGTGCGAACGCGGACCGGGGGCGAGCAGACCGCGCGCAGCGGCCCGGGCCCGTACAGGGCGCGGACGACGCCCCCGAGTGGAACGGCGGCGAGACAGACGGGGACCGGGACCGGGCGCCCGACGCGTCGCGGCTGTCGACCTTCGCACTGGACGTCGACACCGCCTCGTACGGCTACGCCAAGCGGCGGCTCGACCAGGGCTCGCTGCCCTCCCCCTCGAACGTGCGCTACGAGGAGTTCGTCAACAGCTTCCGCCAGGACTACCCCGCGCCCAGGGGCGACGGCTTCTCCGTCACCGTCGACGGTGCCCGCGTCGGCGACGAGGAGGGCTGGTCCCTCATGCGCGTCGGCCTCGCCACCCGTCCCGCGGACGACGCGAACAGGCCGCCGGCCGTGCTCACCTTCGTCGTGGACGTCTCCGGCTCCATGGGCGACCCCGGCCGCCTCGACCTCGTCCAGAAGGCGCTGCGCGCCGCGGTCGGTGAGCTGCGGGACGACGACTCCCTCGCCGTCGTGACCTTCAGCGACCGCGCACGGGTCGCCCTGCCGGCCACCCGGCTCGGCGCCGAGGGCGCCCGGAAGCACGCCCTGTCCGTCGTCGACCGCCTCGCGCCCGAGGACTCCACCAACCTGGAGGCGGGGCTGCGCACCGGCTACGACGTGGCGCTGGAGAGCGCCCGGCGCGGTGCCACCAACCGGGTCGTGCTGCTCTCCGACGCCCTTGCCAACACCGGGGAGACCGACCCCGACGCACTCCTCGAGCGGATCGACCGGGCCCGCTCACAGCACGGCGTCGCGCTCTTCGGGGTCGGCGTCGGCAGCGAGTACGGCGACGACCTGATGGAGCGGCTGGTCGACAAGGGCGACGGCCACACCTCGTACGTCTCGACCCCGGCCGAGGCCCGCGCCCTGTTCGTGGACCAGCTGCCCGTCAACATCGGCCTGCGCGCCCGCGACGCCAAGGCCCAGGTCTCCTTCGACCCGCGCACCGTCGAGCGCTACCGCCTGATCGGCTTCGAGGACCGTGCCGTCGCCGACGAGGACTTCCGCGACGACCGGGTCGACGGCGGCGAGGTCGGCCCCGGCCACACCGTCACCGCGCTCTACGCCGTCCGCCTGAAGGCGGGCGCCCGGGGCCACGTCGCGACGGCGACCGTGCGCTGGCTCGACCCGCACGACCGCTCCCCGCACGAGGCCACCGGCGCCGTCGAGGCGGACCGGCTCGCCGGCCGGCTGTGGGACTCCGGCACCTCCCCGAGGCTCCGGGTGGACGCGGTCGCCGCGTACTTCGCCGACGCGCTGCGCACCTACGACACCGGCGAGGAGCAGCTGCCCGGCGCCCCCGGACTCGCCGTGCTCGGCGACCGCGCGCACGCGCTGGCCGCGACCACCGAGGACCCGGCGGTGCGCGACCTGGCGGAAGCAGTCGACAGCGCGTACGCGCTGCGCGCGGGCTGATGGAGTATCAGTGGAGCCATGGCAGACGAGAAGGAACCCGAGCCCGCGCTCGACGCCCGCTACAGCAGCGCCGGCGCGGCCCCCACGACCTGGCACGACGCCCGCGGACACCTGGCCGGCGCCGAGATCTACTGGCTGACCACCGTCCGCCCGGACGGCCGCCCGCACGTCACCCCGCTGATCGGGGTCTGGCTCGACGACGCCCTGCACTTCTGCACCGGCGCCGACGAGCGCAAGGCCAGGAACATCGACCGCAATCCCCGGGTCGTCCTCACCACCGGCAACAACACGCTCGGCGACGGCCTGGACGTCGTGCTCGAGGGCAAGGCGGCCCGCGTGCGCAGCGACAACCAGCTGCGCCGGATCGCGGAGGCGTACGAGGAGAAGTACGGCTCCGAATGGCACTTCGACGTACGCGACCAGGTCTTCGTCGGCGACGGCCACGAGGCCCTGGTCTACGAGGTCGAACCGGCCACCGCCTTCGCCTACGCCCGCGGCACCACCTACAGCCAGACCCGCTGGCTGTTCTAGGTGACCCGGGCCGGTGGGTGGGGCCGGTGACCCGGGCCGGTGGGTGGGTGCGGGTTCGTCTCGCGCCCTGCGGGCGCAAAGCGGCTGGCTGCGGACGGGGAGGTGGGCGGCCGCGGCCCGTCGGCGGTGTGCGGGTGGGTGCGTGGCCGGGGTTCGGGCGCCGGAGCGGGGCCGGTTGTTCGTCTGCTTCCGGTCTCGTTGCCGTCCGCGGGTGCAGATGGCCGGTGACCACGCCCACCCTTCGTGGGAGGCGCGCCCGCCGTGACCGGCGACCGCGGCTGATTCGGGGTGCTGTCGAGCGGTCCGCGGGAGATCGGGCTCGCTTTCGCCGGCATGTTCGGCGGAACATAGCCCGATCTCGAAAGCCCACCCACCGAGCCCCAGGCCGGCCGGGGAACCACCCGCAGACGCCGCTCACGGCGGGCGCGCCCGCCACCGGACACAGGCGCGGAAGGGGCCATCTGCACCCGCGGACGGCAACGAGACCCCAGGCCAACGCAAAGGCACCCCGCTCCGGCGCCCGAACCCCGGCCACGCACCCACCCGCACACCACCGGCCAGGGCCGCCCCACCCTCCCCCTCCGCAGCCCGCATCCTTGCGCCCGAAGGGCGCGAGACGGCGCGACAGCCGAACAAGCCCACCAGAGCCCCACTCCGGGAGCGCGTCCGTCACGCCTCGGGACGCTCGATCCGGTCGCGGCGGGCCGGGCCGTGGAAGGCCGCGCGGTCGGCGGCGGCGGTGCCGCGGGCCCAGCCTTCGTGGTCGCGGCCTTTGAGGCGCTGGGTGCGGGTGTCGGGGAACATCGCGTCGGCGGCGCGGCCGACGGCGACCTCGCGGGCGGCCAGCGCGGGAAGCACCTCCGTGGCCCCGGTGGCCTCCGCGGCCTCCTCCGTCGCGTCGCGGGAGGCGGCGGCCAGGCGCTCGCCGATCCGGCCCGCGTAGGCGATGAGGAAGGACTCGCGGAAGTCCCGTGACAGGTCGCCGCCCTTGCCGCCCTTGCGGCGCGGGCGGCGCACGACCGGTCCCGGTTCGCCGCCGCCGCGCATGGCCGCCTCGGCCTGCACCAGGAGGGAGGTGTACAGCACCTCCACGGCCTCCAGGTCGGCCTCCCAGCCCACGACCGTCGAGAAGCCGAACTCCGCCGACCACACGGCGCGGCAGCGGTTGGCCGCCGCGACCGCGTCCAGCAGCAGCGCCTTCGGCGCCTCGTACGGGCGCTCCACACCGATCCGCCGAGAGCCCGGGCCACCGCCCGCAGCGGTGCCCGCGACCAGCGCCTCGTCCACGCTGTGCCGTGCCATCAGGTGCTGGGCCTTCGCGCTCAGCGCCTCCGCCTCCTCCGGGAAGGCCGTGGACTCGGCCTTCGCCAGCAGCGCCCTGATCCGCCGCAGCATCGGATGCCCCGTCCCGCCAGGCGCGGCCCCCGCGGGCGCGGCCGGCGGGGTGATCCCGGGCAGCCGCCCCAGCAGGCGGACGAGCTCCAGCACAGCCGTCGCCACCGTGAAGCGGTCCAGCCGCTCGGCCGCCCCGTACGCCGTGAGCAGGCCCGCCGGGTCACCGCTCCCGCCCCCGTCCCCACCCGCGGTCAGGCGCCCGGCGAGCCGTACGTGCTCGGGGCGCAGCTCACGGCGCACCATCCGCAGCAGGTCCGCGTCCTCCCAGCCGCGCGTCCGGCAGCCCCGCAGCAGCCCGCCCACGGCGGTCACCACCGCCCGGCCGACCTCGTCCCAGCCGGCCTCCGCGGCCGCCATGGCCGACGCCCCGGCGTCCAGCGCCGTCTCCACGTCCCCCTCCGGCGCGCCCAGGGCACCGGCGAACGCCGTCTCGACCACCGTCATCGCATCTCGCACGCGGTTCAGGATCGCACCGACACGCCACGTACGGAGCACGGTGCCCACCCGCCCGCGCGGACCGGGCCAGGGTGTGGAGCCGTGAGCACCGACAACGGACGCGCGGGCTGGGACATCCGCACGACCGGACCGCACGACGCCGTACGCAGGGCCCTGCTGCTGCCGGGCGCCCTGTGCACGGCCGAGTTCTACGCCGACGTCATGGCCGAACCCGCGCCCGCGGACGCCGGACTCGGTCTGGTGGCCGTCACCCTGCCCGGCCACGGCCGCAGCCCCGCCCCCGAGGACCTGTCGATCGGGAACTACGCCCGCCTGATGGGCCGGCTCGCCGCCGACACCGGCTGCGACCTCGTCGTCGGGCACAGCCTGGGCGCCAACATCGCCATCGAGATGGCCGCCCTCGGCGAGTTCTCCGGGCCTCTCGTGCTGCTCTCCCCCGTCTTCTCCCGCACGGACGAGGCCAGGGAGCTCGCCCTGCTCGACCGGCTCGCCCACGTACCGGTGCTGGGCACGGCGGCCTGGGCGGTGGCGCTGAAGACCCTGCCCCGCGGCGTCCGCGACAGCCTTCCGCCCGCGCGCCGGGACACCCTCGCCTCCATCATGGGCGACAACGACCCGGCCTTCTGCCGCGCGGCGCTCCGGCAGTACTTCGCCCATCTCGACGAGCACGGCTCCCTCGTCACCCGGCTGTGCGCGAGCGGTGTCCGCGCGGTCGTCGTGCGCGGCAGCGCGGACGGCATCGGCCTCACCGACGGGGAACGGCACGACCTGGACACCTGCCCGACGCTGACCCTGGTCACGGTGGACCGCGCCGGGCACGGCGTCCTCTTCGAACAGCCCGGACGGGTCGCCGAGATCATCGTGGCCGCCGCCGGCGGGATCAGCTGACCGCCCCGCCCCGCTCCACCAGGACCGGCCACAGCCGGGCCGCCAACGCCGGGTCGGCGCGGGCCACTTCACGCCCGAGAGCGGTGGCGGCCGCGGCGAGCGCGCGACGCAGTTCGGCGGGCTCGGGGGCGCGCACCAGCGTCGCGCGCAGCGGCCCGGTGACCTCGTCCGGCAGCAGGTGGGCGCCCTTGGCATAGGCCGCCGGGTGCCCGAGGCGCAGGCAGGCGAGGGCGATGACCTGGGTGCGCACCGCGCCGATCCAGTGCTCGGCCTGCCACAGCCGGCCCCGCTCGATGCTCGCCGCCGCGTGCAGGACGTGGTGCCAGCCCAGGCCCGCCGGTGTCCCCGGGTCGGCCGGCGCCGTCTCCGGCACCGGGCCCGCCGCGCCGAACACCGTCCGCCACTGCGGCCCGCGCGGCCCGAACTCCGTCTGCGGTGTGAACGCCAGGTCCACCTCCAGCGCCCCCGGCAGCAGGAACACCCGGTACACGGCCGCCCCCGCCGGCAGGTCCCAGTGGTGCAGCGCCCCGAACCCGTCCCCGTACAGCCACGCCGTCCAGCGGACCAGCGCGGTGCCCACCTCGCCGCGCACCCCGAGCACCAGGTCGACGTCGGACCACCGGTCGCCGCCGTCCGGCAGTGCGAGCGAACCGGTGAGCGCGGCCCCCGTCACGTCCGCGTCGTCCGCGGCGAGACCGAGCAGCCGGGCCTGGACGCGGGCGCGTTCGCCGGGTGTGAACATGCCCTCACCGTAACGAACCGGGCGCCGTGCGTCCGGGCCGGTCATCCGCCGGTCGCCCGCCGGTCGTCCGGCGGACATCCGGTGATGGGAGCGTGCGGACGTGACTCGCACGATGGCTCTCGGACTGGCCGGCACCACCGCGCTGGCGGTCGGCGGCAGGGCCGCGGGCGCGCTTCCGGTACGGGACGGGATCGCGCTGCCGCACGGGGAGGCGGCGGCCGGACTGCTGGTGGCGTACTTCGGCCTCGGCCTGCTCGTCGCGGCCTGGTGGCAGCTCGGCCGACTGGTGCGCGGGCCCCGGCCGCCGTCGATACGCGCCCTGCTGACGACCTTCGTCGTGTGGGCGGCGCCCCTGCTGCCGGCGCCGCCGCTGTTCAGCAGGGACGTCTACAGCTACCTGGCGCAGGGCGCCATGGTGAACGCGGGCATCGACGCCTACACGCACGGGCCGAGCGTGCTCGGGGGCACGGCCGCCGCCGAGGTGCCGGCGATCTGGCGGAACAGCCCCGCGCCCTACGGCCCCGCCTTCCTGGCTCTGGCGCGCTACGGGGCACACGCGGGCGTCGCCGGGATGCGGGCGCTGGCCCTGCTGGGCGTGGCCCTGCTGGCGACCCTGCTGCCGCGGCTCGCACGGCGCTGCGGCGCGGACCCGGCCGCCGCCGTGTGGCTGGGGGCGCTCAACCCCCTGGTGCTGCTGCACCTGGTCGCGGGGGCACACAACGACGCCGTCATGCTCGGCCTGCTCGGCGCCGGCCTGGGCGCGGCACTCGCCCGCCGTCCGGTGCCGGCCGCCGCACTGGTGACCCTGGCCGCCCTGGTCAAGGCGCCCGCCGCCCTCGGACTGCTGGTCGTGGCCAGCCTCTGGGCGGAACAACTGGAGGGCCGCTGGCGCCTGGCGCGCGCCGGGGCGGCCACGGCGGCGGTCGCCGGCGCGGCCACCGTGGCCGTCACCGCCGTCACCGGCGTCGGCTACGGCTGGATCGGCGCGCTCACCACACCCGCCTCCGCCTCCAACTGGTCCCTGGTCAACGTCCTGGGGAGGTTCATCGGCACCCCGGACGTCTGGCGGCTGCTCGGCATGGCAGCCGCCGCACTCGTCATCGCGGCCGCGTGGCTGTTCCGCGAGCGGCTCGGGCCGGTGTACGCCCTCGGCATCAGCCTGCTCGCGGTGGCCCTGCTGGGCCCGGCGATCCGCCCCTGGTACCTGCTGTGGGGGCTGGTACCGCTCGCCGTGGCGGCCCCCGACGGCCGGGTGCGGCGGCTCGCCGCGCTCGCCAGCGCGGCGCTGGCCCTCGCGGTGCTGCCCAGCGGGTTCGCCGCGACGCCCCGTCAGATCGCCCTGGCCGCCACGGGCGCGGCCCTCGCGCTGCTGCCGCTCGCCGCCGTGCGACTGGTCCGGCTCGTCCGTCCCGCGCCCGCCTCATGAGGCGGATCGTGACGGCGGCCGCCGCCGTGGCCGCGACCGCGCTGTTCCTGGCGACCGTGCCGCTGCACCGGCACTGGTTCGACCTCGGCGTGTACTGGGGCACCGTCAACGCCTGGGTGGACGACGGCGTCGGCGTCTACGACTACCTCAGCCCCGGCACCACGTACGGCTTCACGTACCCGCCGTTCGCCGCGCTGTGCATGCTGCCGCTGACCCTGGTGAGCTGGCCCGCGGCCGTCGTCATCGCGGCCACGGTCAACATCTGCGCGGCGGGTGCCGTGCTGTGGTGGACGGTGTGGCCGATCGTGCGCCGCGAGGGCTGGACCCCCTGGTACGCGATGGTGCTGGCCGGTTGCCTGATGGCCCTGCTGGAGCCGGTCCACGACACCTTCACCTTCGGGCAGGTCAACCTGGTCCTGCTCACCCTCGTGCTGGCCGACACCGAACTGCTGCGCCGCGGCAGCCGCTGGGCGGGCTGCGCGATCGGCCTCGCCGCCGCCGTGAAGCTGACGCCCGCGCTGTTCATCGGGTGGCTGCTGCTCGCCGGGCACCGGCGCACCGGCCTCACCGCGGCCGCCACCGCGAGCGCTGCGACCCTGCTCACGGCCGTTGTCGCCCCCGGCGCGTCCAGGGACTTCTGGACCCGGGCGATATGGGACACCGACCGGGTCGGATCGCTGTCGTACGCCTCGAACCAGTCGCTGCGCGGCACCTTCGCCCGGCTCGACGCCCCCACCTGGTTGTGGGCCCTGGCCGTCGTCGCGGTGCTGGCGGTGTGGGCGTACAAGGTGCGCAGGACCGACATCACCGCGGGCGCCGCCCTCACAGGAGTGACGGCCTGTCTGATCAGCCCGGTGACCTGGGTGCACCACCTGGTATGGCTGATCCCGGCGCTGTCCGCGCTGGCCGCGCGGGCGCTGCGGGAGCGGACCCGCGGCCCGGTGGTCGCGGCGGTCGGCAGCTACGTCCTGCTCTGCAGCAGCGTCGTATGGCTGTGGCGGGGCGAGCCCGGCACCGGCGGTGTGGGCACCCTCGTGGGCGGCAGCGCCTACGTGTGGATCGGCCTGGGGCTCCTCGTCGCGCACCGGCCCGGATGGCGTACCAGTGCGCGCCCGCGTCCGATCCTGGCTGACAGGGTGGGGGAGAGGGCCGGCTGACGGCCCGTCGGCCGTGCTGTCCGCCGAGCCCCGAGGAGATCGACGCATGCGTGTGTCCCTGCGCCGCGCGTTCGCCGCAGTGCTGATGACCGCCGTCCCCGCTCTGGCCGCCCTCCCCGCGCCGTCCCCCGCGCAGGCGCACACCCCCGTCGCCCTGGCGCCCCTGCTCGGCGTCGGAGCGCCGAACTCCATCCCCGGCCGCTACATCGTCACCCTGGCCCCGGGCAGCGACCCCTCCTCCGTCGCGAGCGCGGCCGGGATCACCCCGGCGCACGTCTACGACAGCGTGATGCGAGGCTTCGCCGCCCCGCTCACCGGACGCCAACTGGCGCGGGTACGGGCGCTGCCCTCGGTGCGCGGCGTCGAGCAGGACACCACCGTCATCCTGCCCGCGGAGGACCGGGTCCCGGTGGCGACCGGCCGCCGGATGCCGGGCACCCCGCCCCCGCCCGGCGGCACCGGCCGCTTCTGGGGCCTGGAGCGGGTCAACAACCGTGCCCCGGCCACACACGGCTTCACCGTACGGGCGACCGGCGCCAAGGTCACCGCGTACATCATCGACAGCGGGATCGACTTCACCCACCCGGAGTTCGGCGGCCGCGCCAGGCCCGGCATCGACGAGATGGAGGACGACGACCGGGACGCCGCGGACTGCGCCGGTCACGGCACGCACGTCGCCGGCACCGTCGGCGGCGAGCACACCGGGATCGCCCGGGGGGTCTCGCTGGTCTCCGTGCGCGTGCTGGACTGCGAGGCGCGCGGCCCGAACTCCGGCATCATCGCCGGGATCAACTGGGTCGCCCGGAACGCGGTGCGGCCCGCGGTGGCCAACATCTCGCTGGGCGGGCTCTACTCCCCCACGATGAACGAGAGCCTGGACGCACTGGCCCGCTCCGGGGTCTTCCCGGTCGTCGCCGCCGGCAACGACGACGTCAGCTCCTGCGCCATCTCGCCGGCGAGCGCCACGGAGGCCTTCACCGTCGCCGCGATCGACCGGGCCGACCACCGTGCGCCGTTCAGCAACTTCGGCAGCTGCGTCAACCTGAACGCGCCCGGTGTCGACATCGCCTCCGCCTTCCCCGGCGGGCTCTACGCGGTCATGAGCGGAACCTCGATGGCAGCGCCCCACGTCACCGGCATCGCCGCGCTCTACAAGGACACCTACGGGGACGCCGGATTCGAGTCGCTGAAGAAGTGGCTCCTGGACCACGCCACCCCGACCACGGCCGCCGAACCGTGGGGCACCCCCCGGCTGGTGGCCTTCACCGGCGACCTCTGAGCGGCCACGGGGGCGCGCGCCGTCCGCGCCGCCCCCGCGCCCGTCAGGTGAGCTCGCGCGCGAAGTGCAGCGCCGTGATCGCCATGCGGCGTGCGTGGAAGAACCGGTGCGCCCCGTGGTTGGCGACGCCCGCGTCCAGTTCGAGCCGCTCGCAGCCCGCCGCCCGGGCCCGGGTCTCCACCTCCGCCAGCAGCCGCGTGCCCACCCCGGCTCCGCGCGCGTCCAGCGCCGTGACCATGTCGTCGACGAGCAGCGTCCGCCCCCTGCTGGTGGTCAGCACGCGGTGCGTGGCCACCGCCAGGTAGCGCTGCCGTTCGTCCAGCGCCGCCGTGAAGACCACACCCTGATCGTGCGCCTCCGCAGCGAACGCCGCGAACCCGTCGGCGGTCAGCGCCGGCCTCAACGCCCTGATCAACGGTCCGACTTCAGCGGTCATGGCCGGTTCACCGGGCTTCACGTCCACGAACGTCAGTTCCATGGCGTGATCCTAGGAGGCGCCGGCGCCCGCCGCTCTCCGGTACGGATCAACTCGACCCGGCGTTCAGCACGTGTCCGGGGCCGGGGGATGTGCGTCCTCGCGATCAGCGAGACGGCGCACTTCCTCCCGGCCCCGGACACGGACCCTGGACCTCGACGGGCTCACCGGCCCCGACCGCCATCGGCATCCGGTCGGGGTGCGGCACCGCCGCGGTGAACTCCTCCTCTTTCGCGGAAAACTACGCCGTGCGCTGGACGATCGGGTGTATGAAGGAGTCGACCGTTGCCGCCTGGGTGAACTCGTGTGGCGAACGGGACGGGTGCCTGTCGGGAAGCAGGTCCCACCACCACGCGATCGCCGGGATGTCCAGCGGATCCAGGCTGTCGTCGCTGGGGGTGTCGCAGAAGGTCGAGGGGAGGTTCGCAGGATCGTCGGGTGTGGTGTAGCGGACCGAGCTGACGCCCCAGTCCTGGGCCCCGCGTATGAAGTGGCCGAGGCTGTCGAGGAACTGGCGCAGTTGAGGGCTGCCGAAGATCCGCAGATGTTCCGTGACGCGGAGGAAGAGGTTCATCACGCGGTCGCGCTGTGCGATGGCGAGGGTGAGCGCCTTGTCCTGCGAGAGCCCCCGCTCCTCGGCGAGCACCCGCACCGCGTTCAGGTAGAAGCCACCGGCCCGCTTCTCCTTGTGGTGAGAGAAGATGTCGTTGTCCCAGCAGATGATGAAGTACGCCATCTCGGCCGTGGCGCGTACGGCGGTGAGGTCCCTCTCCAGCGGCTGGAGTTCGTAGCCGTGCCCCATCTCCAGCAGCGGCATCATCACGGACGTGGCGCCGTCGTAGATGCGCATGAGCGTGTAGTCGTTGAGGTCCGGTACGGCGCCGCGACTCCTGAAGGACGACTCCCACACGACGGAGGAGAAGTACTCGCGCAGGGCGTCGACCCAGCGGGCGACCTGGCCGGGTGTGCCGTGGACGTCCATCCGGTAGCGGAGGTCCCGCAGTCCCTGTGCCAGCGGGTCTTCCGCCAGCATGGTGACTTCGGGGTTCTGGGCGATGCGCAGCAAGCGCGAGAGCGCACCCATGAGGTCGCCCGGCCGGGTCCCGATGTCGCCTTCCTCGCAGTAGCCGTCGTCGACACCGAAGAGCCAGATGATGAAGTCCGCGGTGATGGAGATGACTTCCTCGCGGCCGTCGGGGAGGATCCGCGCCGCGAAGGTCCCGATGTCGTGCTGCACGAGGTGGCTGCGGAGCGCGTCGGAGCCTATGGAGAAGTGGTCGGCCCATTCGGCGGTCCGCGCGTCGATGGCGGCGTGGCTGGGATGGATGGCCGGACTGAGCGGAGAGTAGATCGGTGGAACTATCAGGTCGGGCCCCACTGACGGTCACCTCTCAGTTGTCAACCCTATGACCACCAGCAGTTGCGCCTGGCACATGCCCAAGCGGAACTCGAGTGGATCATTTACAGCGACCATTACTCCGGCATATGGCCATGCAGTCAAGTGACCAAATCTCGCCATGTGAACGCGAGTTGGCCCGCGCGGCGCTTGCGCCGGGTGTGCGCCGGGTGCGCCGTCGGCGCACGCGCGCGCCACGACCTGGCGCGAAGGGCTCTCCCGATACACAGAGGCGCACGGCGGGCGCACGGGCGCATCCGCCCGTGCCG